>NZ_KV803818.1:0-28837 GCF_001811185.1 Corynebacterium sp. HMSC067D03 | reverse complement strand
CTGCGGGCGCTGGTAGGGGCACCTGGGGTACACCCCAAGCGAACAATTTGTGAATGAAAAAACTTCCTGTTCGCTAGGGTTAGTTCCAAGACTAACGGAACAGAACCGTCACTGCCTCTGGAGATCACTGAACAGTTGGGGGCGATCTCAGGACAAAAGGTGGGCTATGCCCGGGTGAGTTCGAAAGATCAGAACCTTGATCGTCAGATTGAACAACTCAAGGCAGAGAAGGTCTTCACCTATTACACGGATAAGGCCAGTGGTGGATCGCGTGAGCGCCCTGGACTTGATGAAGCAATGCGATATGTCCGTGCAGGAGATCAGCTTGTCGTCACGTCGATGGATCGGTGCGCGCGTTCACTGACGGATCTGTACGCCATTGTTGACGAGCTAGTCAGCAAAGGAGTGTCGGTGAAGTTCCTCAAGGAGGGACAGACCTACTCAAAAGACTCCACCCCGATCGCCAAGCTGATGCTAGGGCTGTTGGGTTTTGTTCAGTTGGGTAAGGCCGTGAAAGAGCTGGATCAACACCGTGAAATAGTTGAAAAAAATAACCCCGCAGGTTTCCCTGCGGGGTGTCGTTGTTAGAACGGTGCTTCGTCGTTGTCGGCGTCAGCGCCAGCCAGGGCGGCGTTCGCCGCCTCGCCTCCGCGACGGGCTGCGCGCGCAGCGGACTCTTTCTTGGAGTCGATCAGCTGCACGGTGTCGATACGGGCGACCAGCGGGTAGTGCTTCACACCGTCCTTGTCGGTGTAGACGTCGGTCTTCAGCGAGTAGCTCACTGCGACACGGTCGCCGGACCCGATGCAGCCGAACACGCCGGGGTTCTTCGCGTCCTGGACGTAGCCGGTCAGCTCCACGATCTCGCTTTCCACCTTGCCGGTGGCCTTGTTCTTGAAGGTGTTGCGCGCATAGACGCTGAGCTTCACCGTCGCACCGCCGTTTGCGTGCTCGAACAGCTTCGGTGCGCGAGCTGCGTTGCCGACGATGGTGCCGTTGTTGAAGGGGTTGGACATGATGGTTCTCCTTATGTGGGTGGGTGTGAATTGCCGTGCAATGTGGGTGTTGAAGCAGCTGCTTTGCTGCTGCGGGGGGTTGCGCTGTCGTTACAGCACTGCCCAGGGCAGCGGCGTGCCTGCCGCCTCTAGGTCGCGCAGTTCTTGTGCTGCACCCGGATCGGCGTCCTCGCCGTCGATGCCGTCGGCGAGCTGGTAGAGCAGTTCCAGGTCGGTGTGGGTGATGTCGCGCATCAGGTGCCTCCTTGTTCGGATTGGTGGTCAATCCGTCTGTTGGAGACAGCTCTGCTGTCTAGGGGTCGCTCCCCTGCCTCGTTGAGGTGTCGGTCGTCGCAAGCCACGGCCGACGAGAAAAAAAGAAACCCCGTTGCATCGCTGCAACGGGGTGTGTGGTGCTACTCGGTGAACAAGATCGTGCGGGTCTTCTCGGCGCCCTCGCGGACGAGTTCGACCATCCGCTCGCCTTGGCCGATGTCGGTCAGCTTGGCCACCAGAGACGGGAAGTTCTCGTCTGGCCCGATCTCGGTGGCTCGGTGCGCAGCCACGCCAGCTAGTCCCGGCTGGCCTGTGGCGTGCGCAAGCACGGCAACCGTGGTGGTGAGCTGCGCGCGCATCCCTGGCCAGCTGGTCGGGACAGCACGCATAACCTGCTCCGCGAACCGTAGGCCCGCCTGCGGGTCATCGAGCAGCGCCGCGAGCAGCGCGTCTCGCAAGCGCGGCGTGGTGAAGCATTTCAGCGCCGATCGAACAGCGCGCGTGCTCGGCTGGGTTATTCCTGCCGCCGCCTGCTCGTATTCACGCTGCAGCACGTCGGAGAACATGGGCGGGATATACGCCAGCGCGTCTTCGATGATGTCGGCGTGCTCGGCAGCGTCGATGCCGTGATCGGTGCTGTTCAGGCGTGCCTCGATGTCGTCTTTGCTCGGCTCCGGCAGCTCGCCGGTGTGCTCTAGCATCTGCCGCAGCGCCGCCGATGCGGCGACCTCGCCGACAACGCCGTGGCGCGGCTCGTCGATGAGCGGATGCTGGTACACAGACCACCACGCAGCCCCGGTGACGATCTCGGGCACTTGCACCACCCCGAGCAGCGGCGGTAGGTGCACTGCCCCACTAGTGAGATACGTGGCCGTCTCGTCAAAGACCGGCTGCGCAATGTCATCGCTGATCATGTACGCGATAACAGCGTCGAGTTCGAGGTGGTGGACCCACGCTGCGAACCGCTCGCGACTCTCGGTGAGCTTCTCCACGGCCTCGTCCAGATCGAACCGCGCGACCGGGCCGAGGCGGACGGTGTCGACGCCCTCGTCGTCGACGAAGAACGCGAGGATCAGCGAGTTGTTCGGGTAGAAGCCGAGGATGCCGGGGAGGTTCGCGAGGATCTCGCCGTGAGATGCAAGCGTGTGGGAATGAGTGGACATGGCAGTGCTCCTTTGCACGAATACGGGGTGAACGTGGTCAATCCCGTATTCAGTCCGGCTCTGCCGGTCGCAGGCGTATCCCCGCAGTGCAGTGCCTTTGTGCGCTCGGCGTCGCTAGCGCAGCCTGATGCTCGCTCGCTGGGTGCGAGCGCTAGCGACGCAGCATTGTTAGATCCCCGCGTCGCCGCTGGTTAAGCGTTACCTTTGGCGCGGTTGTGAGACTTGCACAGCAGTTCGCAGTTGCTTTCCTCGAACGGCCGACTCCCGTGGCGTTCCTTCGTTGCTGCCGTCCTAGCAATCACTAAGCAATGCACCGAAAACCTGCGCCGCGTCGTTGGAGCGTCGCAGTTCCGTTTGGTGCAGGATTTTGACCCTAGTGCACCAGCTAGTGCACCAAATGGCGATCCGATCACAAAATGAAGAAGGCCCCTACCAGCGTTTCCACTGGTAGGGGCCTTATCTTAGTAGCGGGGGCTGGATTCGAACCAACGACCTCTGGGTTATGAGCCCAGCGAGCTACCGAGCTGCTCCACCCCGCGTCGGGCGCAATATGTGATTTTCGCCTGTCGCCGTAACCGGCAACGTGGACTTACTATACATACACCGACAGAGAGCACCAAACCGCCTGTTCACAACGGTTTGGTGCGATCCAATCATCGGGGCTTCCCTACTATTGCCGCTACCGCTACTACTGCCGTTACTGCTGGGCAGCGAGCTGGCCGAGGATGCCGTAGATGTGCTTCGAGGCACCCAGGGTCAGGCCGCCGTCGACAGCAATCTCTGCGCCGTTGATGTAGGACGCGTCGTCGGACGCGAGGAACAGCACCGTCTTCGCAACCTCCTCGGCGCGGCCCGGACGGTTCGCTGCCGCGAGCGGAAGCGGAGCATCCTCCACAAGGGAATCTGCCGTCATCGGGGTTGCAATCGCACCCGGGTGGACGGAGTTGATGCGGATGTTCTCGTCAGCAACGTCGGCGGCGACCGTCTTGGTCATGCCGCGCACTGCCCACTTGGATGCCACGTAGCCGGTCGCACCGACCTGGCCTTCCAGGCCCGCGGTGGACGACATGTTGATGATCGCGCCGCCGCCCTGCTTACGGATCTCCGGGATGGCGTACTTCATGCCCAAGAACACGCCGTCCACGTTGACGGCCATGATCTTCTGGAACTGCTCCAGGGTGGTGTCCTCCACGCCCGTCATCTGAAGGATGCCGGCGTTGTTCACCAGGATGTCCAGGCGGCCGAACGCCTCGTTCGTCGCCGCGATGGCGTCCTTCCAGTCCTGTTCGTCGGCAACGTTGAGCTTCACAAAAATTGCGTTGTCGCCGAGCTCGTTTGCCAGTGCCCCGCCGAGCTCTTCGTTGAGGTCAGCGATGACAACCTTTGCACCTTCTTCGACGAAGAGTTTGCAGTCTGCTGCGCCCATTCCCGATGCACCACCGGTCACAAGCGCTACTTTTCCGTCAAAACGTCCCATGGTCTATCCAGCCTTTCTCTCAAAGAGTTGGTTGTGAACACCATGCTAGATACAAAAATGGTGCATCGCGCGCCCACTTCGCGCGATGCACCCGGTCCTGGGGGACGAGATAACTATAACCCGTTACTGCGCCTTCTGGTACTCAGCCACTGCACGGTCGAGTTGGTCGATGGCGCGACCGTACTCCTCGAAGGAGCCGTTGCGGGCACTCTCCAGGTTACGAAGAGCATCATTGATCCTGTTCAGGGCCTCGTCGCGGTTTACCTTCGGAGCGTTATCACCCTCCGGCTTGGCTTCCTTGTTCTCCTCAGCGGGGGTAGTTTCAGCCTCACCCTGTGGTGCGTTTTCGTCCACCACTTCGACTTCCTGCGCTGCGTCAGAGTGGATACCCACCTGCTTCAGCGCCTGGGACACGGTCGGGGCGTAGCCCACCTGGCCGCGGTAGAACACCAGCACGCGCAACAGCTTCGGGAAGGCCGAGGCCTGGTCCTTGCGCTGCGAGTAGATCGGCTCGACGTAGAGGATCTCGCCGCCGCCCACCGGCAGGGTGAGCAGGTTGCCGTTCTTCAGATCGTTCGTCCCCTCCCACAGGGTGCGGTCACGCGCCACCTGGTCGGAGGACATCAGGGCGTCCTGAGCCTGCTTCGGACCCTGGGTTTGGGTGTTCGTCGGCAGGACGCGCACGGTGATGTTGCCGTAGGTCTCCGGATCAGAAGACACCGCCATGTGTGCGGACAGGAACTCGCGGTTCAGGCCACGGAACGGGGTGATCAGCTGGAAGGACGGCTTATTGGTCTCCGGGTCAGCGGCCACCACGTAGTACGGCGGCTGGTTCAGCTGGTCGCGGCCTTCCGGTGCGGTCGGGTCGTTCGGCACAGACCAGAAGGCGTCGTTGTTGAAGAACACGCCCGGGTCATCCACGTGGTAGCGCGCCAGCAGGTCACGCTGGACCTTGAACAGATCCTCCGGGTAACGCAGGTGGTCACGCAAGGAGTCGGAGATCTCCGAGTTCGGGCGCACGGTGCCCGGGAAGGACTTCATCCACGCGTTGAGTACCGGGTCGGACTCGTCGAACGCGTAGAGGTCCACGGTGCCGTCGTAGGCATCAACGGTGGCCTTGACGGAGTTGCGGATGTAGCCGACGTTGTCGGTGATCAGACGCTGGGTGGTGCCGTCCGGGTTCAGCGCGTCCTGCGTGGTGTCCTGCAGGGAAGTACGCGTGGAGTACGGCAGCTGGGACAGGGTGGTGTAGCCGTCCACGATCCACTTCACGCGGCCGTCGATAACAGCCGGGTAGGTCTTGGAGTCGGTGGTCAGCCACGGTGCGACCTTTTCCACACGCTTGCGCGGGTCACGGTCGTAGAGCACCTTCGAGTTGCCACCAACGCGGTCGGACAGCAGGAAGCTCAGTTCCTGGTACTTCACGGCGTAGGCCACGCGGTTGATCGGGTTGCCGATGTCCACGCCGCCCTTGCCGGTGTAGGTGTAGGTGGAGTTGTCGGTGTCGTACTCCACCGGGCCCTGGCCGTTATCGCCCACAATGGCGTAGTCCAGACCATCCTGCGCAGAGGCGATCACCGGGCCGAAGTAGATGCGCGGCTCTTCTACCTTGATGCCCAGCTCTTCAGCCTCGCCGGCCTCCTTGGCGGCGGCGTTGGCCTGCAGGTCGGACACGGTAAAGATTGGCAGGCCACCGCGGGTGGAGCCGGCGTCCTGCGCGGCCTCGTCGACAGTATTGGCCTGCGCTGCGACAAAGCCGTTGCCGTGGGTGTACACGGTGTGGCGGTTAATCCAGTCGCGCTGGTTTTCACTCAGCGCGTTCGGGTCCATCTCACGCGCGGCGACAACGTAGTCGCGCATCTGGCCGTCGACCTCGTAGCGGTCCATAGCCAGCTGGTCTGGGAAGCCGTAGAAGTTACGCAGCTGCTGGTTCTGGGTAAACGTCGGGGAAATGATGTCCGGGTCCAGCAGGCGCAGGTTGGAAATCGTCGCCTCGTCCTTGGCCACATCGGCATTCGAGGTGTTGCCGCCCCAGTTCTCCATGTAGGTGACCTTGTCGTCGGTCAGCCCGTACGCCTCGCGGGTGGCTTCGATGTTGCGGCCGATGTACTCGTATTCCTTGGCCTGACGGTTCGGCTTGACCGAGAACTGCTCCAGCAGCGCCGGCCACACGTTGCCCACAACGATCGAGGACACCAGCATGAGCACCGTTGCCAGCACCGGGACACGGAAGTCCTTGAACACGATGGAGGCGAAAAACGCCGCTGCGACAACCACAGCGATGACGGTGAGGATGATCTTCGCGGGCAGCATCGCGTTGACCGCGGTGTAGGAGGCACCGGTGAAGATGTCGTTCTGGCTGGATAGCAGGTAGTAGCGGTCCAGCCAGTAGGTCACGGCCTTGGTCAGCATCCACAGGCCTGCGGTGACGGCGAGCTGGATGCGCGCCGGCTTAGACACCATGCCCTTGACACCGGTGACGTTGTTGCCAATGCGGATGCCACCGAGCAGGTAGTGGCCTACCGCGCCGATGACAAACGCGACGGCAAGCAGCATGGACAGCGTGCCCACAATCGCAGAGATTGCCGGCAGGCTAAACGCGTAGAAGCCTAGGTCCTTGCCAAACTGCGGGTCGGTGGTGCCAAAGTCCCCACCGTTGAACCACATCATGAACACACGCCACATGCGCTGGCCAGCAAGACCAGACATGATGCCCACGATCACCGGCACCCAGGTCAGCAGCCCCTTCACACCGTCTTGCACGGCGGCGCGGTACTGCGCTTGCTGCGAGGTCTCGCCGAAAATATCGCCGCTGTCTTGTTGCCTGCCACGCCACGCAATCCGTGCCGCTGCCCATGCGACGGCTGCACCAAGCAGCGCGAAGATGACAAACAGCACGACACGGAAGAGGATCACTCGGTTGAAAACACCGCGGAAGTCAACCTCCCCAAACCAGAGAAAATCGGTATAGATACCGATCAGCACTGGCAGGAGGAAGAAAAGTGCGGCGAGTACACCGAGTGTGACCATGAGGCCTTTATTCGGTTTCTGCGACCGTGGTTGTGGCCGGGTGAGGCGGGTAGCCAAGCCTGCTCCTTAGGAATAGTGTTGTCCAACGTCTATGTGCATTACAGCCTAGAAAGTTTAACGGCCAACAATCCGGAAAGGTTCCCGTGCGCGAACAACAAGCCCTGAATAAGGCCATGATGGAGGCCGTCGATTTCGTCCACGCCGAAGGTTGGGACGCCCCGCCAACCCTCTTCGGTCTGGTACCAACGCAATTGCTTGTCGACGAGCTGGGCACCCTCGACGACTCCTCCCCCCTCACCCTGGTTGTGCAGGAATTGCCGGAGAATATCCTGCCCGGTTCCGAGGAGCTCGGCGAGTACGTCACCCGCCTGGCCTGGCCGCGTGAGGTTGAAGGCGTGATCCTGGCGCAGGAGATCCTCTTCCGCGACGCCTCTGCCCCGGCGGATGCCGAGGCGCGCCCGGCGCGGTTGTTCTCCGGCGTGCTGCGTACCGAAGACATCGAGCAGACCCTGCTGCAGATGCGCCTGACGGATGAAGAGTTGGAGGAGCGCGGCCCCTTCGCCCAGGACGACATTGAGCTGCGTGGCGGCCCGGATGTCGCCCCGGGTGTGATCGCTGCGCTGCGCTACGGCCTTGAGCAGGACCCGGACGACCTGGTTTAAGCTAGACAGCCGAAACCCAACCCAAGGAGCTTCTGACCGTGTCTGTGTCCCGCCGCGCAATCGCCTCCGCTGTCCTTGTCGGCTCGTTGTCTCTTGCCGCCTGTGGTGGTGGCGAGGACGACGAGGCCAACGCGACCAGCAGCCCCATCTCGACGTCGTACATCAGCGAGGACCCAACCACCTCCTCGGATTCGGAGACGACCACGCCTGAAACGACCACGTCCGAGACAACTACCACCGCTGAGTCCGAATCTGACACGGCGTCGGAGTCTGCTTCCGAGACGGTGTCGTCGACAAGCACGAGCTCCTCGAAGCGGGAGAAAGCGGACTCGTCTGCAGAGGCAACCTTGGAAAAGGTACGCGAGCGCTTCGCCTCCCTTGCGCCTGAGGAGTTCTTCGACCAGTTCGAAGGCTGTGGCGCCGGCGGGATCAGCGGATCTTATGACTGTCAGGGCGACGAGATTGGCCAGTTCCAGTTCTTCGACTCCGAATCGAAGGCGGCCTCCTCGACCCAACTTCTTACTGAGCTGCGCTCCTCGCGCGTGGTGGAAGACTCCGGCGACCGCGTAGTCGGCTGGTCCACGCTGGGCACCTCCGCGATCATCACCGTGGTGGATAACCGCGAGGGCCTGGTCATGCAGCAACTGATCTCCTCCGACCAGGAGGACCCGCGCCAGCGGATCTACGAACTCGGCCTGGCGAAGAAGCCCTAACCCTTAGCCGTCGCAAGTTGGCACGTCGCGGCCTGCGGCGAACGCCTCCATCGCATCCACTGCCTCCTGGAGGGTGGACACGGCAGCGACGGTCATATCACCAGCGTCGGCCCGCTTCACCGCATCACAATTGCCCTTCGGCGCGAGGAACAACTCGGCGCCCTCATCGCGCGAGCCACGGATTTTGTGGGTGATGCCGCCGATGGGGCCGACCTCGCCGTCGTCGTTAATCGTGCCGGTACCGGCAACAAACTTGCCCCCGTTGAGCTCGCCTGGCGTCAACTTGTCAATCACCGCCAGCGAGAACATCATGCCCGCACTCGGACCACCGATGTCGTTGAGGTTGTAGTGCACCTTCAGGCCATCGGCGGGCTCAGAATCCATGAGAATGCCAAGCATCGGCTTGCCCTTTTCGTGCGGATTCTCCTTCAGCTCGATGGTCTTCGTCTCTTCCTTGCCGTCGCGGCTGATGGTCACATCCACCGTCTCGCCGGGCTTTTTGGCAAAGACCACGTCCTGGACCGCGCTCGGCTTGGCGACCGGAGTGGAGTCGATGGCAAGGATCTTGTCACCCTGCTGCAACGTCCCGTCCGCGGCAGCGCCTTCGACCACGTCATGAATGTTCACCGTTGTGGGTTTGCCCAGATAGTGCATCGCCGCAACCGTCGCCGACGCCTCCGACGCGACAAACATCTGCTGGTTAAACTCGCGCGTTTCTTCCTCGCTGCGATCCGCCGGCATCACCTGCTCGATCGGCACCAGCGTGTCCTTAGTCACCGCCCAACGCGCCAACGCCTGGCCCAACGTCATATTCGTGCGCACCGACACCGTGGTCATATTCAGCTGCCCGCCGGTGTCAAGGGTCTCCGCACCCTCGATGTCCACCACGGGCGTGCCCTGGATCTCGCTGAGCGTGTCAAACGTCGGGCCCGCCCCTTCCGCCGCGTACGGCACCGTGAGCTTGATGTCCGTGCCGGGAATGTGGTCCATCGTCATCCCCACCGCAAGCAACGCGATAGGCACTGCACCCCACACCAGCGTGGAAAAACGCTTGTTCGCTGTCTTGGTCGCGGGCGTGTGTTCTGCCGCGTCCGCTGGTGTGTGCGCGTTCGTCATGGTGGCACATGTTAGCGCAGCAACCAGCAGCTCCAACCCGCGCCGTTGTGCAGCTGTATTGTGGCGCCTATGAGTAACGGATTCGGATTCTCCTTTCCCAACGACGGCAACGACGACAACGAGGGCAGGGACAACGAAGGCAACAACAACGACAACGGGCGTGGCGAGCCGACCAACCCGTTTGCAGCCTTCGGTTTCGGCGGAAACTTTGGGTCCGGCGGGTTCGGTGGATTCGGAGGCCCCGGCGGCCCCGGCGGCGCCGGCGGCGCTGGTGGCGCTGGTGCTGGCGGGCTTGGCGACATCCTGAATCAGTTCGGCCAAATGCTCTCCGGCATGGGCTCCTCCATGAACGCCCAGGAGGACGGCGACGCCGTCAACTTCGACCTGGCCGCCCGCATGGCTCGTCAGCGCATCGCCGGGGTGAACCCGGTCAGCGAGGCAGACTCCCGCGCCGCCGAGGAGTCCTTCCGCCTAGCGGAGCTCTGGCTCGACGGTGCCACCGCACTGCCCGCCAGCCAGGCACAGGCCAAGGCCTGGAACGCCCAAGATTGGCTGGAGCAGACCATGCCGATGTGGAAGCGCCTGGTCAACCCGGTCGCCGCCAACATGGCGCGCGCCCAGTTGGACACCATGCCCGAAGAGGCCCGCGAGATGATGGGCCCTATGGTCAGCATGGTTAACCAGATGAACTCCATGCAGTTCGGCATGAAGTTGGGCCACGCATTGGGCGATCTTGCCCAGCAGGCACTGACCGGCACTGACTTCGGCCTGCCTGTCGCACCCGCCGGCATCGGTGCGGTCCTGCCGCGCAACATCGCGGAGATTTCCAAGGGGCTGGACCTGCCAGGCCAGGAAGTGATGGTCTACATCGCCGCACGCGAGGCCGCGCGCCAGCGCCTGTTCCGCAACGTGCCGTGGCTTGTCGAGCGCCTCGTCTCCTCCGTGGAGGAATACGCCGCCGGCCTGCAGATTGACACCTCCCACATCGAAGAGGCCGTCCGCGACCTGAACCTGGATGGTGGCGATCCCACACAGATCCAGGAGGCCATGCAGCGCCTTCAAGACGAGGACCTCTCCCCGCGCGTGGGCACCCGCAACGCTGCCTCCACGTCCCGCTTGGAAACCCTGATCGCGCTTGTTGAAGGCTGGGTTGACGTCGTCGTCGACGAAGCCCTCAGCGAACGCATCCCCACCACCCCGCAACTCGCCGAGGCGTGGGCACGCCGCCGCGCCACCGGCGGGTCTGCTGAGCAGGCCTTTGCCAACATCGTCGGTATCGAACTCGCAGCACCGCGCACCCGCGAGGCCGCCGAATTGTGGCGTCGCGCAGGCACCGCTGTGGGCGTGGATCGTCGCGACGCCGTCTGGGAGCACCCCGACCTCCTGCCGTCCAGCGAGCAGCTGGACAACCCGGCGTCCTTCATCGACACGCTTCTCGACGACGCCCCCGACACCGACCTCGACGACGAATTTGCCAAGTTGGAAGAGGAACTGCGCAACAACCCGGAGTTGAAGCGCGAAGACGGCGACGGCAAAGACGACGGCAGCCAGGACGGCACGGAGCTGTAGGCGCTGCCTGGCCGCGCGGCGGGGCTGACTGACGGATTGCGGCAGAATCTGTCAGCGACGAAGCATCTGTCCAGGTCAGAAAACGACCCTGACAGATTTTGTGAAATTTGTCAGTCGGCTGACGCGGTAGGCCTAGCCGTAGCGCTGGTAGGCCTCCAAAAACCCGCGGGCGCGCCCCGCCTTGGGTACCCGATCCGCCCAGGCGTAGAACTCTTTCGAATGGTTCGGGATGAAGGTGTGCGTTAACTCGTGCACCAGCACCGCGTCCAGCACGTAGGCCGGTACGTCGCGAAGCCGATCGCTGATGCGGATATCACCGGTCGATACGGTGCAGGAGCCCCAGCGCGTGTTTTGGTTAGACACCCACCGCACCGAACCAATCGTTGCCCGCCCCTGCAGAATTTCCTTGTTCAGGGTTTCGGCGCGGGAGCGTAGGGAGTCGTCGTCAAGCAAACGCGTCGACGTCTTCTTCTCCAACTTGGCCAGCATCTGCTCCACCATCTCGCGCTCCTGCGCTTTGGTGAAGTGCGCCGGAATGCGGATCTCCGCCACCCCGCCAACCACCCTGGCCTGCACCGTCTTCGCACGACGAGCCGAGCGGATCACGCGATATTGCATCCCAGACATGGCACAACATTGTAGGATGCGATGCGGGGGTGGAACACACGTGGCAATCCAAGAACACACACGCATTCAACTTGCGCGCGGCGTTCGCGTTTTCGTACGCGCGCCAGAGACAATCCAGTTCGGGGCGGACGCGACACGCACCGGGCTCATCACCGTGCCCAGCGCCGACGAGGTGGTCACGGTCCTCGACTCACTGACGCATCCGCGGATGCTCAAAACCGTTGTCGCAGCCCTTGCGGTGCATCTCGGTGAGGCGCGTGCGCGCAGTCTTATCGACGACCTCATCACCTACCGGCTCCTCATCCCCACCACCACCCCACAAGTGCTGGTGGTGGGGCGCGACGCGCTGGCCTCCCAGATCACGCTGCTGCTGTCGCGCCGTGGTGTGGTGACGCGCAGCCCGATGAAGGACGAGTCGGTGAGCAAGTTCCTGCTCGATCACGAGCCGCACCTGCCGGTGCTTGCCGTGAACTGTGCTGCCGAAGTGGATCAGATCGCTGCCGCGACCCGTGGCCGGCGTGGCCCTGTGGTGCCGGTGACGCAGTTCGACGCGCGCGTGGTCGTCGGCCCTGTGTGCGCTCCGTCTGGGCCGTGCCCGGTGTGCGCCCGGCTGTACCTTTTGGAACGGGACCCAAACATCGACCAGGTGGAGGAGCACCTCCCGCCGGCGATCGCCGCCGAGCCGGTGTCCTTAGCAGCCGGTGCGGTGGCGGCAGCGACGGTGGCGGGCAGGCTTGCCGGTGCGCCCGACCCGCCCGGGGTGTCGGCGCCGACACCTGTGGCTGGTGACGTGGTGGTCGCAGACCCGTTCGCGCCTTCACCTGTTCTGGCGCGGCAGGTGCCGTCGCACCCAGACTGCCCGATGTGCTTCTAGCGCTGGCTGGGCTGGCGCGGCTGGGGTGGCGCGGCTGGGCTGGCGCGGCTGGGGCTGCCTTAGTGGCGGTGCTCCTCAAGCGTTGCCAGCACGCCCGCGCCGTACTCCTCCACCTTCACCGGCCCAATGCCGGAGATGCCAAGCAGTTCCGTCTCGTTTGCGGGCATGGCTTCGGCGATTGCCATGAGTGTCACGTCCGAGAACACCATGTAAGCCGGGCGTCCCGCTGCGCGTGAGACGTCGAGGCGCCAGCGTTTCAGGGCGGCGAGCACGTTCTCGTCGTAACTCGGCTCGCACTCCTCGTGGCGTCCGAGCGCCTTGTCTGCTGGGCTGAACAGCGGGTTGCCACATACGCGACAGCGGCGGTTGCGCTTGAGGCGTTCCGGGGAGCGCTCCACATCAAGTTCCGGTGCGATGCCGTCCAAGAAGCGCGACCGCGACCGGTTCTTTCGCCCACCTTCCTGGCGCGACAGCGACCACGACAAGTGCAGGTGCTCACGCGCACGCGTCACCCCGACGTAGAACAGGCGGCGTTCTTCTTCGATCTGGTCGTCGCCGGCCTTGATCGCGTGCGAGATCGGCAAGGTGTTCTCCACCAGGCCAACAAGAAATACCGCGTCCCACTCCAGGCCCTTCGCGGCGTGCAGGCTGGCCAGTGTCACACCATCTACGGCTGGGGGCTGCTTGGCTTCCGCGCGCTGGCGCAGGGAGCGCAACACCTGCGGGAGATCCTCGGCTTCTCGGGTGCGGACGATCTCCTCGATGAGATCCACAAGCGCGCTGAGTGACTGCCAGCGCTCACGAGCCTGGGCGCCCTCGGGTTCGGTCTGGGTCAGGCCGATGGGTGCGAACGCGGCGCGAGCAACCGCCACCGGATCGTCCGGCAGGTCCGTACGACGCGCGGCACGGACCAGCGCTGCGATGGCTTCGCGGATCTCGGCGCGGTGGAAGAACCCTTCCCCACCACGGACTTGGTAGGCAATGCCGGCATCCGCCAGCGCCGCTTCAAACGCGGCCGACTGGGAGTTAATGCGGTACAGGATGGCGATTTCGCGGGCGGGGACGCCGTCATCAAGCAAACGCCTGATCGCGCGGGCCACGGCGCGAGCCTCAGACGGCTCGTCGTCGTAACCGTTGAACTGTGGCGCCGGACCGCGCCCGCGCATGCCCTCCAGTTCCAGGCGAGTGCCGGCGACGCGCCCCTTGGCCTTGCCGATGACAGTGTTGGCCAACTCGGTGACTTCTACCGTGGAACGGTAGTCGCGCTGCAGTTTCACCACCGTGGCGTGCTCGTAGGTGCGCGAGAAGTTCAGCAGGTAATCCGGGGTGGCGCCGGTAAACGAGTAAATGGTCTGGTTGGCATCGCCCACCACGGTCAAATCGTCGCGATCACCCAGCCAGCCCTCCAGCACGCGCTGCTGCAGCGGGGTGACGTCCTGGTACTCGTCCACCACAAAGGTCTGGTACTGGGCGCGGAACTCCTCCGCCACCGCAGGTGCGTTCTCAAGCGCGCCGGCGACGTGCAGCAGCAGGTCGTCGAAATCGAGCAGCATGCCATCCGGGCTCGTCTTCGCCTCCTCGTAGAGGCGGTACACCTGGGCCACGCGCTGCGGATCCGTCGGCGGGGTGCGCGGGGTATCGGCGATGCGTGCGGCGTAATCCTCCGGGCCGATCACGCTGGCTTTGGCCCACTCGATCTCGCTAAGCAGGTCGCGCACCATTTCCTTGCCTGTATCCAGCCCACCGGCGCGCGCGGCGCGGGCGACCAACGGGAACTTGTTATCCAAAAGCCGCCACGGCAGGTCACCGGCGATCTGCGGCCAGAAGTACTGCAACTGCCGCATGGCCGCGGAGTGGAACGTGCGCGCCTGCACTCCCCCGATACCCATGGTGCGCAGACGGTCGCGCATCTCCCCTGCCGCGCGCTGGGTAAACGTCACGGCGAGCACCTTGTTCGGGGCGACCGTGCCGCGATCGATCAGGTTGGCAATGCGATACGTAATCGTCCTCGTCTTACCCGTGCCAGCACCCGCCAGGATGCACACGGGTCCGCGGGGTGCTTCGGCGGCGACACGTTGGTCGCTATCAAGCACGCTCAGATCAATCGTCATCGCGCACTGCCTTCTCCGCCTGGCGGCGGATATCCGGGGTGTTCATGCGCACGTACAGGAGGCGATCGCCCGGCTCGACCGTTTCTGCTTCGGGGGAATCGATGCGGTAGAGCTCACCGGAGCGCACCACACCAAGCACGATGTCGGCCAGGTGGCGCGGGTTCGCACCAACCTCGTCGTCCGCGATCTGACGCTCTGCCACCGCGAAGCCTTCGTCTGGGCTGAGCAGATCCTCCATCATCTCCACCACGGGCGGGGTCACCGTTGCGATGCCAAGCAGACGTCCGGCCGTTTCGGAGGAGACCACCACAGAGTCCGCGCCCGACTGCATAAGCAGGTGTTGGTTCTCACCCTCTCGCACACTGACCACGATCATGGCGCTCGGCGCCAACTCACGCACCGACAGCGTGATCAGCACGGCCGTATCGTCCGAAGACGGCGCCACAATCACCGAACGCGCACGGCTCACCGCCGCAATGCGCAGCACATCCGACTTGGTGCCATTGCCGTGCACCGTGACCAAACCGTGCTTCTCCGCGACGGCGAGCGCAGCCGGGTCTGGGTCGATGACAACAATCGACGATGGCGACGCACCGCCTGCCACCAATGCGTCGACCGCCGAGCGGCCCTTCGTGCCGTAGCCGATAACGATGGTGTGGTTGCGCACGGTATTCCTCCACTGTTGGATCTGCAGCGTCTTACGGGAATCCTCCGTCAGCACCGACAAAGTCGTACCGACGAGGAGCATCAGGAAGGCCACACGGGCCGGAGTGACGAAGAAAATGTTGATGACTCGGGCCGACTGCGTCACCGGAGTGATATCGCCATAGCCCGTGGTAGACAGGGTCACCGCCGAGTAATACAACGCGTCAATGAACGTCAACGGCTCGGAGTATCCATTGCGATCAATGAACGCGACGATCGCGACGGCAACGATAAGCAGCAGGGCGTAGCCGAACCGGCGCGCGATCAACGACCACGGCGTCGCCCGCTCGAGGGCCGGGATACTGACCACATCGAGCAGGTGGTGCACCGGGATCGCCGTTTGATCCGCGGCGTTCGCGCTCAGCGTAAAAACCCTGCGCAGTTTCATTCCGTTTCGTCCTTACCCTTGCCTTCAGCAGATCTGCTGAGTAGCTCTTCGAGTTCTGCCGCATCGGGCAGACTACGCGGAGCATACGTCTCACCGGTGCGCACGTAGAAAAATACAGCGCGAACCGGACGACCGTCACCACAGATACGCTCCCAAGCCGCCTTGTAAACCGCAAGCTGCAACTGCGCCGCTTCCATCGCATCCCGCTTCGGCTTCTCGCCGGTCTTCCAGTCCACGACGGTCCAGCCGTCCACATCCTCGAAGACGGCATCCATACGTCCGCGGACCACGCCCTCGCCCACGGCGAGCTCGAAGGGATGCTCCACAAACGTCGGGGTGCGCGACGCCCACTCACTGGCCTCAAAGTTTCGCTTGAGCCGCTCGAGTATCGCGCGATCCACCTCAGCCTCATCCCCGCCGGGAAGTTCGTCTTCGGTCAGCAACGGGCGTGCACCGTAGAACTCCTCCAACCACTCGTGGAAGGCGGTACCGCGCTTGGCGTAAGTGTTCGGCTTAAACGGCACTGGGCGGCGTGCCCGGCGCGCGAACTGCACCGGGTCGGCCTTGAGCGCCACCACATCGGACGCGGTCAGTTCGCCCGGCATAACCACCGGGACGTCGCCGGCCTGGGCCTGCTCGTGTTCTTCGATGAGTGCAGAGACGTCGCGCTCCCAGAGGGTAAACAGTTCGCCGTCTACGAACTTTGGCAGGTTCTCGCGCGCGGCGTTGACCGCCTGCGCGGCTGCTTCGTCCTCGGCTAGCGGGGCGTAGTTTGGCCAGCGGCCGGTGCGCTCGCCGTCGTCGACAAGAGCGTCGGCGCTGGCGTCGGTATCGCTGTCTGCTTCAGCATCCGTGCCGTCGTTCCAGACCACCACGCACTCGGGTGCGACAACGTCGCGCATGGTGGCGAAGTGCTCGTACGGCGCTGCTTCCTTGACCACGTCAGGCCTACGGCGCGAACCTGTAACGATGAGTTTCCCGCCAGAACGCGTCACCGCAACATAGAACAGACGCGCTGCCTCCTCGGCCAGGTCCGCGGTGACGTGCTTCTTCCACGCCTCGCCCGCCTTTTGGTAGTCGGTGCGTGTGTCCACCTCGCCGAACTCCGGGAAGATCTCCGGATCGCCGTAGGTCTCCGTAGGCAGAAACTGCACGAAGGTGAGGAAGGTTTCCGTCTTCGGCTTATACGTCTCCGAATCGGCATGCAGCACCGCGACGGTATCCCACTCCAAGCCTTTCGCCTTGTGGGCTGTCATGATCTGCACCCGGTCGTCCTTCACCGTCACCGCACCCGGGGTCAGGCTGTCTTCGTGCTCGCGGGCGAGTTCGAAGTAGTCCAGCAGCCCGTCCAGGCCCGCGCCGGGGTAATTGGCCACCTCCTCCAACAGTCGATCCAGATGCACCGCGCCCGTCGCGCTGTGGCGGGAGAGCACCTCGGTGCGGATGCCGAAGACGTGGATGATGTCCGCGAACAGGTCACTTAAGCGCTTGCCCAGGCTGTGGGTGCGCAGCCAGCGCAGCTTGGCGGCCGTATCGCGCATGCGCTGCAGGCCTTCTTCGCTGTAGCGTTCCGGCTCGCCGAGATCCGCCAGCGCATCCGTGAGTCCTTCTGGGCGGTCGGTGCGCGCCTTGATGTCGTCGGCTTGGGCAATCGCGTCTTCGAGTTGGCTGACCAAGTGGGCGTAGGGGTCGCTGATACGCTGCGTGTTTTCGCGGTGGTCTTCTTTGCCACGCAGGTTGTTCGCGCGCGATGCCAGCGCACGCAAGTCCGCAAGGCCCAACCCAACAGCAGGCCCGCCGAGGACGCGCAGTGCTGCCGCGGTGTCGTCGGGACGCACAAGCATTGTCGCCACGGCAACCGTATCGGCGACCTCCGGCACGTCCAGCAACCCGCCCAGGCCAACGATTTCGTAGGGCACACCGCGGGCCTCGAGTGCTGCGGCGATGAGTTGCGAGTGCTTGTTCTTGCGCACAAGCGTGGCCGCCGAAAACGGCTCCTCGGCTTCCTGGGCCTGGGCGTATGTCTTCGCCAGCTCATCGGCGACGAACTCGATCTCTTCGGCCTGCGTGCCAAAGAACCCGAGCGTGACATCGCCAGCATCCGCCCCCGGGCGCGGCGCCAACGGTGCCACGGCACGCTTTGTCTCGTCGGTGCCCAGGATCGCATCGGACACCCCGTTGGCCAGATCCAGCACCTCAGGCGGGTTGCGCCACGAGGTGGTCAACTGCAATTTCGGCGCTGGTGAGCCGCCTTCAAGCGGGAAGTCCTCTACGAACGCCTGCAGGTTCGCCGCGGTCGCGCCACGCCAGCCGTAAATCGCCTGCATCGGATCGCCCACCGCTGTGACCGTCAGGCCCGGATCTTGCGCTTCGCCGAAAAGGCTGCGCAGCAACACGCGCTGGGAGTGCGAGGTGTCTTGGTACTCGTCCAGCATGACCACGCGGAAGCGATTGCGTTGCGACGCCCCCACCACCGCATGATCACGTGCCAACGCAGACGCGAGAGACATCTGTTCGTTGAACGTGATCACACCACGTTTACGCAGCTCCTCGTTCACTGCCTGTGCGAGCGGCAGGTAGTTCACGCGCTCCTTCTGGATATCGCGCCACCCCTGCAAGATCTTCGAAAACTCGGTCTTGCTTGCCGAAGGGTACGACTCCGTCTCCGCAAGGAAGTCGTGGGCATGCTCGGTGACCCACTCCGGGGTGGCAAGTTCATTGCCCATCGCGGTGATGAGTTTGAGCACGTTTTGCACCACGCTGCTCAGCGCACGATTCTTCCCGTCCGGCAGCAGCGTGCCAGCGTAGTTGCTGACCACCTCCGTAGTGATGGCATGCAACTCCGCATCCGTGATCAGCCGCGCGTCCGGTTCCGCCGGCACGAGCAGGCCGTACTCGCGGATCAGGGTGCCAGCGTACGAGTCATAGGTGGACACCTGCGGCGCGATGACCTCTAAACGCTTGGCTAATTCCCCAGACGGATCGAGGCGCGCAACCAGGTCGCGGTTCTGCGCTAGCGTGGCCAGGCGGTCGCGGATACGCTTTTTCATCTCCTGGGCGGCCTTGCGGGTAAACGTCAGACCCAGAATCTCTTCGGGGCGTGCAAAGCCATTAGCGACGAGCCACACCACACGCGCGGCCATCGTCTCCGTCTTGCCGGCACCGGCACCTGCGACAACCAGTAGCGGGCCAGGCTGGGCACCGATAACCTCCGCCTGCTGGTCCGTCGGCGGGAACTTCTGCCCGAGGTAGCGCGACAGCAGCTTCGGGGACATGGGTTCTTGGTTAAACATTGTGAATCATCTCCCCTTCCGGCTGCACCGGGCACAAGGCGCGCACACTGCAGCGATCGCAATGCTTCCCCGTTGTGGCAAGCAGCGTAGGTCCTGTCATTTCGGCGGGCAATGTATCGATAGCCTCGGCGAACTCTGCTAGCTCCTCTGGTGTCTTGGCAGCCTGCTCAAGCACCGTGATGGCCTTGGTGTCCTTCTTCGGGAACACCAGCATCGCACCACCCACGGTGATGTCCGACTCCCCGCGTGCGGTAACGACCCGCTCGCCGTCGAACGTGCCGTGAGCCAGCGCGAGTTGGTAGGTAAGCAACTGGGCGTGCTCACCGATCTCCTTCTTCGTGGGCGCCGTCGCACCAGTCTTTAGATCCACCACGTAGAGCGCACCATCGTCGTCGCGCTCGAGGCGGTCCACACGACCCCGGACGCGCACGTTGTCGCTGACTTGCACGTCAACGGATGTTTCCACCGCGACCTGTTCAAACGCGCCACGGCTCGTTTCTAGCCAGGTGCGGGTGCGCTCCAGCAAGCGCTCAAACTCCTCGATGTCGCGCTGCGCCTTCCACGCAGGTGCGTCACTGACCTCCTTGCGTGCGGCGATCACGGCGTTAAACGCGTCGTCCGGATCCACACCACGGCCGAGCGCTTCCAGGTAGGCGTGGCCCATCACGCCGTAGACCATGTCCATCGACTCGTCCAGGCCCACCATGCGCTGCAATACCTCACTCATCGGGCACTTCAGCAGGCCTTCTACTCGCGACGGCGACAGCGTCGGGCTGGCGCTCAGCGGCTCATCCGTAGACACCGTCGTGGTGGTCCACCACTGCCGAGGGTCCGCACCAAGCACACCCGCGTCCGCCAGGCGCGCCAACTGTCGGGCAGCCTGGGAGCGCGTCGCCTCATCCACCGAAGGATCCGTGAGCACCCGGCGGAACTCCGCCACCAGATCGTCGTGGGCGAGCACGCGCACGAGCGTCTCGGTGTCGTCGCCAAGATCCGCCTGCGATGCCGAACTCAGCCGCAAGCGTGCCGGGGTGAGGCCGTGGTCTTCACAGAATTCCTCGACGAATCGGGAGGGTTCACCTTCTTTCTCCGCATCTTCGTCGTCAACCGCAATCACCAGCAGGTAATCAGTCGCACGCGTGGTGGCGACGGTAAACAGGCGGCGTTCCTCAATCAGACGCTCCACGGTGTGGGAGACCGGCACGTCCGGATCCACGTCATGATCCACCAGGTCGATCAAGTCTTCTTGGCGGAACAGCGAGCCGGTCTCCCCCAGGTTTGGCCATGTATCGTCCTGCACGCCCGCCACGATGACACGGCGAAACTCTCGCCCGACAGCACCGTGAGCGGTGAGCAGCGACACTGCATCGGGGGTTGCGGTGCGCCGGTCGCGCACACCGGTGGGCAGTTCCTGTTCCAGGATGAAGTCCACGAACGACTCCACCCCGGCAGCGGGACGGCGCTCCGTATAGTCGCCCGCAGCATCGAACAGTGCCATGACGGAATCTAGGTCGCGGTCCGCTTGCGAGCCCGTCGCACCACCGCGCAGCGCCGAGGCCAACAAGCGATTCGACAGGCCCGTGGCCTGCCACAGCGCCCAAAGGATCTCTTCTACGCTGCCGTCTTCCGCGTAGGCCTGACGTCCCGCGTCAAGCACGCCACGCACGTGCTGGAGGATGTCGAGCTCACGGTCGGTCAACCACGTATCAAAGTCAGGCAACCCGGCGGGATCCGTCAGCAACTCGCGCAGCGACTCTTCGGCACGACGCTCAGGTGCCCAGCGGCGAAGCCCACGAATGAGGCGACGCAGCGTTACCGGATCCGCACCACCCACAGGCCCAAGCAGCAGGTCGCGCCACTCGCTCGGCGTGAGCTCCTCGTACAGTGCCCGGATGCCCAGCAACAGCGATGCCACCAGGCGCTGCTCCGAAAGCACCAGGTCCGTCGGGTTGAGCGACACCGGAACCCCAGAGCGCAACAGCGCGCGGCGCACCGGATCAATGCCCGTGGTCGAGCGGACAATCACCGCCATATCCCGGTAGTCCACGTCGTGTTCGAAGTGGGCACGGCGCAGCGCATCCGCCACCGCCGCCAGTTGCGTTGCAGAATCGGGCGCAATTGCCACGCTGCGACGCGGATCGCGCTTGGACTCCCCCAGGTCAATCGTGGTGTGCTCCAGCCCGCCAAGGGTGCGGAAGAACTCAGGCGACGCACCACGGAAGTGGAACACCGACTGCTCCTCGTCCCCGCCGACCACACCCAAGTCCGCCTGATCCAGCAGGCGCTTGACCAGCGCGCCGGCAGCGGGTGCGAGGTGCTGGGCATCGTCCACAATCACCGTGTGCCACCTGCGCGGCAGTGGCAGTCGCACCGCCTGATCCACCAGCTCCGAGGCGGACAGCCTGCGCGCTCCCGAAAGCGCCATCACCTGCTGGTACTCGCGCAAGAATTCGCCAGACGCGCTCCAGATGCCCACACCATGTCGGCTGCCCAGCTCCTCCAGTTCGACAGGGCCAAGACCACGTTCCACTGCACGCAGCAGGAAGTCACGCAGCTGACGGGCAAAGCCGACCAGTGGAAGCGCCGGGCGCAGATCCTCCGGCCACGAGCCACGAGCATCCTCGTCCTGGCCTTGGAGCAACTGGCGGATCACTGCGTCCTGCTCCGCGCCGGAGATCAGGCGGATTTCTTCGTCCACATGCGAGCGCAAAATGGCAAAGGCCAGCGAGTGCACGGAGCGCACCATGGGCTCATCGGTAACAAACCCCGACTGCGCCAGCGTGTCCGACAACTGCGAGCGCAGCCGTCCGGCGGTTTCCTTCGAGTCCGTCAGCACCAAAATGCCACCCGGGTCCCCCGCGCCTGCGTGACGACGCACCGCGGCCGCCACCGTATCCACAAGAAAACTACTCACGCCTGAGCCGGGCCGGCCGGTGACCTTCCACAACCCGGCCTCAGGCAGCGGGTTGTCCCAGGTCCGCGGGGTGATGTTGCGGTCCCGCGGCACAAGATAGGCCTTCGGCTCAAGCGCAGCCGGGGGCACAGGTGAAGGGTGTGGAAACAACATAAGGGAGATTGTGCCAGGTCGCTACGACACGACAATCTCAACCACGTCATCTATCGAACATACATCCGAACCGAGCCCGCGAGTCGTGTGTCGACGGTACTCGATCGCCTTCTCCAACAACCAGTCCAGCCTGGGGATATGCGACCAACGCGCCACAATGTCCGGATCCACAGCACCGGCCAGCAGACCATCGACGATCACCAGCGCTGCCGTAAATCCACGCGGGCGCAATCCAACGGACGGATCAAACTCGGTCAGCACAGGCTCAGCGTGGCCATCGAACAGCAGGTGCGACAGGAAATCCAGGTGCGCGACTGCACCTTCAGACCCGAGGTGCTCCTCGCGCCACACCGCCCGGTCAGCATTGGCAACCAGCCCGGTGCGCTCGCCGGAGGGGGCTTCGATGCCGGCCACGGCGTCGTCGTAAAGCAATGCTGCTGCAACCGCCTCATCGACACGCTCGCGCGGCTCACCGGTGGCAAACTCAGTCGCGCAATACCCCGCAACGATCAAGCGACCATCCGTCGCACGCACAGGACGCGAAATGCGCAGCCCCTCCCCCGGCACTGCCTTCTCACGCGCCTTGCCAGACCACGCGGACGTCTCACGCGCATGCGACAACACAACACGTCCGAAGCGCAGGCCATTGTTCCAAAATTGCGGGACCGCAACCGGCTCAATGTCGTCGATCTGGAATGCGGAAAGCACATGTGCCGGAATCGGCTTAAGCAAAGAAACCACCGACACCACCTTCTTAATTCACGGCCGGACGCGGATACGGCCACGGGTTCGGCCGGCACGTGTCGTCGTTGTTCGGGTAGTTCTCCTCCGGGCTCATCTCATGCAACTGCGCATTGTTCAGGCTCAGCGTCTGCTGCATCATGATCGGCGCAAGCGCATTCGCCTCCGGGCACGGCACGTGCTCCGCAAAGCCCACAGCGTGGCCCACCTCGTGATTAATCAGGTACTGGCGGTACGAACCGATGTCACCCTGGAACGGCACGGCACCGCGCACCCAGCGCGACTCGTTAATAATCACCGTGTCCTCGCCCGTAATGCGAGTACGGCAACTCGTCTCCGTACCCAACGCGGCACCACAGAGCTCCGCCGTCGTATCCAGAGAGGTCAAACGGATCTTCAGCGTCGGATCCTGATCTGCCGACACGTGTTCGAAGCGGAAGCGCGGATCGTTCGTCCACCCGCGCGGATCCATCAACGTTGCATCCACCATCTGGGCAAACGACTGATCCCCGCCGTAACCGGAGGCGTCGATGCCGTGCTCGACCTCGACGATGTAGCGCACCACAATCTCAGTGCCCTGGCCCGCATTGGCACCAGGGATGCCGACCTCGTAGAACGTGCCCTCACCCGTCGTGGTGTACGGGCCACCCGGCGGCAGATCGTGCGGGTCAAAGATGCCTTCCGCGATCTTCGCAGGCTCCAGCGGCTTCGGTTGATCCGCATCCGCACCAGCCATGCCCGCTTCACCGGCCGGAGCCGACGCAGACTCGGCGACCGTCCCGATCGCCTGCTCATCCGGGTTTTGCACCATGTCCAGCAGGACAAACACGGTAATTACCGCAAGCACCGGGATCGCATACGCGCGCCACCCGTACTCGCGGGCAAAGGCGACAAGACGTCCCTCTTCGCGGCTTGTGCCCTGCGGGGTGTCGTCGCCAGACTCCATACCCCAGCTATCAAACCAGTCGCCGAAGTCCTCTTCAGCGCCCCCGTGGTGCTCACTATGGCGCCCACCGTGAGACGGAGTGCCCTGCTGTTGTGCCATGTCTGAGTAATTTAGCGCATGAAGCCGACGCTACGGGCCGTGGTGCTGCCCTGCTCGACGTAAACGACACGGTCAGTGCGGATCAGGTAGGAGTGGCCCTTGGCATCCTCCAGCTTGAAGGTTGCCTGACCGTTCGCAATCGCCTGCTCGACGGTGGCAAAGATGTCTTCCTGGCCCTCCGGAAGCTTGATCGCTAGTTCGCGCGGGGTGTCTGCAAGACCAATCTTGATATCCATTTTCTCGCTCACTGTCCTTTTCTTGTTGCGCTTTGTGTGTGTGCCCGCAGGTGCAATAGCTAAACGTAACCACCTGCTGGCGGACGGCCCCATTGTAACGGCCGGTAGCTAAGATGAACGCGTGCCCTACGCAGCTGAGAGTGAACAACGTGGCGCTGCTCGTCGTGCGCCAAAGAAAACGACGTTTGCCGGGTTGGGGGTTGCGGCTGAAATTGTGGACGCGCTTGCGGACCACGGCATCACCCACCCGTTCTCCATTCAGGAGCTCACGTTGCCCATCGCGCTGGCCGGCCGCGACATCATCGGTCAAGCCCGCACGGGTATGGGCAAGACGCTCGGGTTTGGTGTTCCGGTGCTGGACCGCGTGTTCGACGACGCCGATATTGCAGAACTCGACGGCACCCCGCGCGCGCTGCTGATCGCCCCGACGCGCGAACTTGCGGTGCAGGTCGGCGAGGACATCGAACGCCTTGCCGTACACACGCCGGTGCGCGTGGCCACGGTCTACGGTGGTCGCCCCTACGAGGAACAACTCGAGGCACTCGAAGCGGGCGCGGACATTGTTGTCGGCACGCCTGGCCGCCTGATTGACCTGCATGACCGTGGCGCGCTCGTACTGGATAAGGTTGCCATCCTCGTGCTTGACGAGGCCGACGAGATGCTTGACATGGGCTTTCTTCCGGACATCGAAAAGCTTTGGTCCGCCGTGGGCGCAACGCAGACCATGCTCTTTTCCGCCACCATGCCGGGCCCGATCCTGTCCCTTGCCCGTTCGAAGATGAACAAGCCGGTGCACATCCGCGCCGAATCCGAAGATGCCTCCGCTACCCACGCCACCACCCGTCAGGTTGCGTTCCTCTCCCACCGCATGGACAAAGCCGAGGTCATCGCCCGTATCCTGCAGTCTCCGGGCCGCGAGCGCACCATTATTTTCGCCCGCACGAAGCGCTCGGCGGCCGATCTCGCCGAGGATCTTGCTGGCCGTGGCTTTGCCGTCGGCGCGGTCCACGGCAACCTCGGCCAGGTTGCGCGCGAGAAAGCTCTTGATGCTTTTCGACGAGGCGACGTGGAAATCCTCGTCGCCACCGACGTCGCGGCACGCGGCATTGATGTCGACGACGTCACCCACGTGATCAACTACCAAACCCCGGACGACCCCATGACGTATGTCCACCGCATCGGGCGAACCGGCCGCGCAGGACGCACCGGCGTGGCGGTCACCCTCGTCGGCTACGACGAAGCGACGAAGTGGTCCATGATCAACACCGACCTCGACCTGGGCAAACCCAACCTGCCCGAGTGGTTCTCCACCTCCCCTGAACTGCAGGAGGAGTTCGGTTTCCCGGAGTCAGCTACTGGCCATGTCGGACGCCCGCGTAAAGTGCTCGGGGCACGACCAAACCGTCCATCCCGCCCGGCGGCTCCGGGCAAGCGTTCAGGAAGGAAACGGCGTTGAGTAAGCCTTTGCGTCGCACCCGCCGCGACCTCATTGCCACCGGTGTCATCGCCGGCGTTTCGGCATTGCTTGTCGGCACCGCCTTTTTCACCGCCCCGGTGCGCCAGGCTGATCTCTCTCCAGCAGCCGAAGCTCAGGAGGATTTTGGTCAGTTGGCGGTGGTGCCGTCGTCGCTAAGCGAGGGCTTCCGGCTCACCGACACCTCCGGACGCGCGCAACCGCTCGTAGCCAACGGCTTGATCATTACTTATAACGATCACACGCTGACCGCGACGAACCCTGAGGGCGAGACCGTCTGGACCTACGAACGCCCCAACGACCTGTGCCTGATGGATCAGGCGTGGGACAAGGTTGTGGCTGTCTACCGCGACAACGCTGGCTGCGGCGACGTGGTGGCCATCGACGCGAAAACCGGCCAATACGCCGGCACCCGATCCGCCCCGGCGTCTGAAATCGTCACGCGCCTGGCCTCGAACGACCGCATTGGCTACGCCTCCAGCGAACGCATCGAAGTATGGCGCTCCGACATGGTGCGCACCATGGAATACGGCTACATCGAAGCCCCGCAAGAATCCGACATGCAGCCCAACCCAGGCTGCGTGATCACCTCCGCGCTCACCCGCACCGAACTCGTCGCGCTGACCGAAACGTGTGGGGACGGCACCTTCCTCCGCATCCAAAAGGCAACCCCGGAAGACTCCCGCGAACCCGAAGTCGACGCCAACATTGAGATCGACCCGCAGGCCTACCTCGTCGCCGTCTCCCAAGACGCCGCCGCGGTCTACGACCCGTCAAAGAAGCAGGTCCTGGCCTACGACAAGGAAGGCAACAACACCAGCTCCTCCTCGGTGCCAGCAATGGGTGAGCCACAGCGTCTCGACGGCACCATCGCCGTCCTCCCCGTCGCCGACCTCCCCCACCATATGTCCTACTGGCAGGACGACTCCCTCCTGCTCATGGAGCCGGCAGGCCTGGGCGTCACCGGCGTGTTCCAAGGCGCACTCGGCACCGGCTTCGCCGCCGGCGACCGCCTGCTTTACGCCTCCCAGGACGGCATCGCGGTTGTGGATTGGGACAAAAACGCGGTCGACGAGATCATTCCCGTCGACCGCGGCGGCTACACCGGCCCCGTCCACATCTCCTCCGCCGGCGCAACCATTGTGGAAAAGCGTGGCGACGACATCGTCGTCCTCGACGCCAAGGTTTAGCGAGGCCGGAGGGGTGAGCGGTGTCGTCGATTAGCGGCGCGCCTTACGCTCCTCATACTGCGCCTCGTTATACGCCCTCGAACGCGGGTGGAACACGGTGACCAGCACCAACACCACCGAAATCAGTGTCGCCACGCCGAGCGTTACCGCCCCGCCGCGGAACATATAGATAGCCACGCCGCCAAGAATCGCCTCAATGAGGACCACCGCGCCAGTCGCACGCGGACGGCCGCGCAGAGTCTCCACCGACACAAACGCGATGTAGCCGAAAATGATCAGCAAAAACACCGCAGTACCGATGTTGACGTAACCAGCAACCGGCGAGTCGGACTCCAGGGTGTGCTCGGTAGCAAGGAACTGATCACGGATCAGCGTCACCACATAAACAAAGATCGCCAAGCACTGCACCAGCACCACCATCGCGCCGAAACGCATCAGGGGTGGGACCTCAGCATCCGCGAACGGCTGCTGCTCCGGGTCATTTGGGACGGGCGCGTGGGATTGATTCCGATTCGTAGTCACAACAAAGCAGTCTATCGCCACCGATACGGCAGATGAACCCCAGCGAACCGGCAGAAACCCGAAAAACACGATTTGACCCGGGCACCTCCACCACCTGTTTACTATCATCCCAGGTCAGAGGGTAGACCATTGGCTTGCGGATCGGCCCAGAAGCGCAAATGTGACCGCGATGACGTAGATACATTCTGTGATTCCACGCACATTTTGGCCTCGAACCCTAGCGGGCTTTGCATGAACATGTCATTATTCACAAGTAGCAAAAACAACGGGCTGGTAACTCAGCCCTTAACCCTCAGACACCACGGGGTTAACGCCCGGTAAACCGGAAGACGGGATCTCGAATCCACCGAGAGGCACCGCCCGGAGCCAGGAACCAAACTTTGTTTGCAACGCACCTACATCGTTGGGTGTTTTAGTGGTGCACGAAAACCGACCACGCAGTACCGATTTATTTTTTAAGGAGCATCATCATGGATTGGCGCCACGAAGCAATTTGCCGCGACGAAGACCCGGAACTGTTCTTCCCGGTTGGTAACTCCGGCCCCGCCCTCGCTCAGATCGCACAGGCGAAGCTTGTTTGCCATCGCTGCCCAGTAACCACCCAGTGCATGAAGTGGGCACTCGAGACCGGCCAGGACGCCGGCGTGTGGGGCGGCCTGTCTGAGGAAGAGCGTCGCGCACTGAAGCGTCGCAACAAGGCACTCGCCCGCAACCGCGCTCGCATGTCCGCCTAATTTTCCTCTCCGGTATCGCAGGCGATACAGTGATAAGTCTGTAACCGGTACAGATATATAAAGGAGACCCTCATGAGCAAGCGTGGTCGTAAGCGCAAGGATCGCCGCAAGAAGAAGGCGAATCACGGCAAGCGCGCTAACTCTTAAGCGCTAAAGCCCTCGCCCGGTACCTCCCCTTTCGGGAAGGTACCGGGCGTTTTCTTTTGCCCTCAGGGCCACTGCACTTTTGCACTCAGCGGGTTGTCTTGGTCGCGAAGTTCGGTGCTTGTTCGGGTGTTGCTCGACGGTCCTGGACAGTCGTTTTCCGCTGGTCGTCTAGCTCGGTGGTTGTGGAACCAGACGATGAGCTCCGTATTGACCATGGCTGTCGTTATCACCTGGGGGTTTGTGAAGGCGGTTTCGAGACCGTCTAGCTGTATGTGCGGGGGTGCTAGACGATCAGGTGTAGAGACGAAAAGAGAGTGTGCCCACCCGGTGTTGCGGGTGGGCACACTCTTTGTGGTTTGGGTGTTTGGTTAGAGCATCATGTTGGCGAAGCCGATGCCGATTCCGACGATGGCCAGCAGTGCGACGATCGGGGCGATGATGGCGGCGATGTTGACGTCTGCTCCTGCAGGCTTGTTGTTGTCTGCCTGCTTCTTGGCGTTGTCGACCTTGGCCGGTGCGTCCTGCTCAGCTTCAGCCTGGTCTTGTACCTTCTCCTCGGCCTTGTCGTTAGCCTTGTCGGCCTGAGCCGGGGCTTCTGCTTCTGCTTCGACCTGTGCTGGTGCTTCTGCTTTGTCGTCTGCTTTGTCGGCGGCGGGTGCTTCTACCTTGTTTTCTTCCTTGG
>NZ_KV803817.1:0-1044 GCF_001811185.1 Corynebacterium sp. HMSC067D03 | reverse complement strand
CAAAGCTTGGGATACCGAACCCCGGTCGAGGTCGAAACCGAATTTTGGAAGCAGAACCCACCCCAGGAAATAATAGAAATCAAGGCAAACGCCTAGGAACAAAACCCGGGGCACTTCACTCTGGGTACTTTAGTGCCCAGAGGCTTATCTACATGGCACGTTCGCTACGGGTTCGTCGTTCTAACAGCCAGTCAGACAAGAAGGAACCGTGGCGTAGTTTCGGGATAGCCACATCGACGGTGCTGACCCGTGTATCCAGTAGTCGGTGGCGGTAGCCGTTGCGGTGGTTGACGCGGTTGTCGCTGGTGGTGCCGTAGTCAGCGCTGCCGACAGTATCGTCTTGGGAAGATAGAATTTGGTTGATGAAATCACCGAGCATCTGACGCGTCAGATCGGGTGATGCTTGAGTGAGTAGCTCTTCGAGGTATGCTTTTGGTTGCCAGTTGTGTCGGCACCGGGGGCTTAACTGTGAGAAGCGGGTCGAATAGCGGAGTTCTCCGCTAGGAGGTGTAAAAATTCCTCTGGGTCTTTAACCGTCAAGCGAATGGGTCTTCCGATATTGCGGTGTAGGAGGATATTTGCAGAACCGGCATGGAATGAAATAGTGCCATCCAGGAAGTGAACCCCAAACGTTTGGGATTCGAGTATGGGGCCCGAGGGAAGGATCTCCGCCCCCTTCAGAGATTCCAAACGAACGTTGCTAACTGGAATGCCAAGAACTGAAATCCGAAGGATTTCATCATTCAGCAACACCCCGACATTAAAGAAAATTGCCAGAGACACTAAAAGACCGCATGTGATAAAGGCGGTTTGATCTCTTCTGGTCAAGAAGTAGACACACAATAAGAGTACTGCGAAGATAAGTACGATCCGACTAAAATTATATCCAAATACTCTTGATCGATAACTTGAACCAGTCATGAATATCACTCAACTTCCTTCCAACTATCTTCATGGGTAGTAAGGCGAAAGTAGCTGCAGCTATGCCTTAAGGTCCTAATGTGTGTATAGCGTACACCCATCTGTACGCGCTGACCTGCGGCG
>NZ_KV803816.1:0-16025 GCF_001811185.1 Corynebacterium sp. HMSC067D03 | reverse complement strand
TAACCCCCGCGACACGCCGATAGCAGACACACTTTTTGAGCCTTAACCCGCAGACACACTTTTTGAGCCTTAACCCGCAATGTGCCCCGTAACCTGTTGTGGAGGTTACGGGGCACGCTTTGGGGTGGCTGACGGGGCTCGAACCCGCGACACCCAGGATCACAACCTGGTGCTCTACCAGCTGAACTACAGCCACCATTGCTGTTTTGCAGCGGATTACACCTTAGCCGTTCATCTGAAGTTTACAAAAACCGCTGGTAGAACTCGGTTGCAGCGGCAGAAGCCTTCGTTGCGGTGTCGGTGTCCGGGCCGGGGGAGTCCACAAATACGGCGCGACGGTAGTAGTCCAACTCGCGGATGGATTCCACGATGTCCGCCAAGGCGCGGTGAGCCATGCCCTTTTCGGGCTGGTTGTAGTACGCCTTAGGGAACCAGCGGCGCGACAGTTCCTTCACGGTGGACACGTCGATCATGCGGTAGTGCAGGGCGTCGTCGAGACGCGGCATCTGCGCACGGATAAACGCACGGTCGGTAGCAATCGAGTTGCCCGCAAGCGGAGCAGGATGAGCAGGATCGCAATGCTTTGCGACGAGCTCCAGCACCGCATCCTCAGCCTCCTCGATGCTGACCGTGGAGGCCTTAATGTCATCGAGCAGCCCGTTGGAGGAGTGCATCTCGGTGACAAAGTCATCCATCTCCGCCAGTTCGGCGTCGGTGGCGTGGACGACGAGGTCGACGCCGTCGTCGATAATGTTGAGCTCCGCATCCGTGACAAGCGCTGCCACCTCCACGATGACGTGGCGTGACGGGTCAAGACCGGTCATCTCCAGGTCGACCCACACGATGCGATTGTCCTTGTCTGCGATCTCCATTTATTCCTCTCCCATCTTGGCGTAAAACTTGCCCATAATCGGCGGCAGAATCCCGCGCGGGGCGTAGGTAGACACGACATCCATCGCCTTCGATAGCGGCCCCGGAACGACGCGTCGGCGGTTGCGGCGCATCGCCTTCAGGGTGTCGGCAGAACAAGACTCGTAGGTCGTCCACAGGAAATCGGGCACGACCTTATCCACGATCGACTGCTCCTCCTCCGGAATGTGCGCCTCACGCACAGGACCCGGCGCGAGCAGGGTCACGTGCACGCCAGAATCCTTCAGCTCGTAGTGCAGGGCCTCGGTGAACATGTTCACGCCCGCCTTGGTGAACACGTAGGTGGCGTTGTTCGGGATCGGCAGGTTGCCCGCGGCGGAGCCGACGTTGCACAGCGCGCCCTCGCCGCGTGGCACCATCTGATCCAGCACCGCCTTGGTGATGCGAAACACTGCCGTCGCGTTCAGGTTGAACTGGTTCGTCTCGTACTCCCAGTCCTGCTTCATAAACGGGCCGAACGACGCGATGCCGGCAGAATTGACGCAAATGTGAATCTTGCGGTTCGCAATGTGGTTAAGCAGTGCGGTGACGTCGCGTTCCTTAGACAGATCCGCGGCGAAGACTTCGACGGTGACGCCGTGAGCGGCCGCGAGTTCGTCGCCAAGCTTCTGCAATACCTCCTCGCGCCGGGCAACAAGGATGAGGTTGTGGCCACCTTTGGCCAGGTCGCGTGCGATCGCCTCGCCGATGCCTTGGCTCGCGCCAGTAATCAACGCGAACGAGTTGATGGATGGTCCTGGAAAACTCATGCGTCCGAATCTACCCGCCCGCGATCTCTCGCAACGCTGCCGTGTGTCGCTCGAAGGCCTGCGCACCCCTCTCGGTGAGCGTGACCCACACCGTGTCCTTCGCCCGGGATGAGCCGTACTCGCGGAAGCGCGTGATATAGCCGTGCTCCTCGAGCCGGTCCAACTGCTTGGATAGTGCAGAATCCGACAAGTCTATTTGGTCCCGCAGCGAGCTAAAGCGCATCTCGTGCCGGGACGTTTGCTTCTCGACGGCACCGCCGTGGTACAACGCCGCACAAATCTTCAACCGCGCCAGGGGGTGGATGACAGGGTCGATTTTAGGGGCGCTCATCGGTTCCTGCTTTCGTAGATCATGACAGCCGTGACCACGATCGCTGTGACCACGCCGGCGATGACCCCGCCGACCACGCTTCCTTCTGGGACGAACCAGATCAGCGGCATCATGAACGCGGGGGTGAGAGCGGCGGCCCAGTTCGTCTTCGGGTCTTCCTGGATCGGCTGCTTCATGCTCGGGCGTACGTTGCGGTTGTGATCTCGCACGGCGAGTGCGATGCAGGCGATGATGATGACCGCAAACAGTGCCCACCAGTACTTCCAGCCGATGATCGTGCCGGCGATCGTGACACCGAAACTGGTGCCGAGGATGGCGTAAGCCCACGGCGGTGTGGGTGGTTTACGTGCGTCTTGCTCGATCCCGTCGATCTGCTCGAGGGCGGCGCGGGCCTCTTCCTTCGAGATCTTATTGCTTTCCATGCCGGCAAGTATGTCACTTGTCGGCATGGAAAGCAAGGGCTAAATCTCGTGCATCTCCTGGTGCTTGGTCTCCGGGGAGGACAGGATCGCCCACAGAGAAATCGCGGTAACGATAACCAGGTAAATGCCCACAGCCTGCGGTCCGTACTTTGCGTTCAGCGCCGTTGCGATGAACGGGGCGATAGCCGCACCCAGGATGGAGGACACGTTGTACGCGATACCGGAGCCGGTGTAGCGCACATTCGACGGGAACAACTCCGGCAAGATCGCAGACATCGGGCCGAAGATGAAGCCCATCAACACCATGCCGATGAACAGGAAGATGCCCAAGGAGACCATGGTGAACGTCTCCGGATTCAGCAGCCACTTGAAGCTCAGGCCATAGACGATGATCGCAACCGAAGTCAGGCCCAGCACCGGGCGACGACCGTAGACATCCGACCAGTGGGCCGCAATCGGGATGCCAGCGATGAACCCGAAGATGCACACCAGCTGCAGCTTCAGGAACGTCGGGTACGCAATACCCAGGCCAACGCCCTCTTCCGCCGAACCAATTCCGTAGGAGAGGAACCAGGTGGTCACGATGTAGAACAGCGTGTAGCAACCAACCATGACAAACGTGCCCTGGATCAGCGGCTTCCAGGCAGTCTTGAATACCTCCGCTAGTGGGGAAGCGGCCTTCTGGTTGTTCTGCTCCACCTGCTGGAACACCGGAGTCTCCTCAACCTGCAGGCGAACCCACAGGCCGATGATGACCATCACGATGGACAGCAGGAACGGAATGCGCCAGCCCCAGCGCATGAACGCGCCCTCGAAGTCGCCAGTGGTGTGGCCCAGCACGGTGACCAGGATGAGGAACAGGCCGTTGGCCAGCAGGAAGCCGAACGGCGCGCCGAGCTGCGGCCACATGCCCGCCCAGGCGCGGCGGCCCTTAGCTGCTGTTTCTGTGGACAGCAGGGCTGCGCCGGACCACTCGCCGCCCAGGCCGAGGCCCTGGCAGAAGCGCATCAGTGCCAGCAGCGCCGGCGCCCAGATACCGGCTTGGGCATAGGTGGGCAGCAGGCCGATAACAAAGGTGGCGATGCCCATCGTCAGCAGCGCGCCGACCAGGGTCGCCTTACGCCCAACCTTGTCGCCGAAGTGGCCGAACAGTACTGAACCCAGCGGACGGGCAATAAACGCCAAGCCGAACGTGGCAAACGACGACAGCAGCGCAACCGTGCTCGATTCCGACTTGGGGAAGAAGAGGAACGGAAATACCGCGACGGCTGCGGTGGCGTAGGCGTAGAAGTCGTAAAACTCAATCGTCGTGCCAATTGTCGACGCAAGGCGGACCCGGTTTCGCTCCTGTGGCGTTGTCTCCCGGATGGCAGCAGGGGCCGCTTGTGGGGCAGGGGGTTGATGTTCGACGCTGGTGGTCATCGCCCGTCCTTTCATTCCATTGTGTGAAACTGCTGTGTCGCAGAATGGAAGAAACTGTATCACTCTATGGGACGCGTATCCCAAAAATGGGTGGGGTGTGGTCTGCTGAGGCCAAACGACACATCCAACACGGCATATATCGCTGAAAATCAGCGGAGTATGCCGTGTTCCATGTGTCGTTTAGCTTTGCGGCACGCCTCTTTCCCCGCACATGGTGAGAACGCATTGGTGAAGACGGCCAAAAATCGGCATCTTCACCAATGCGTTCTCACCATGTACGCGGCGCGCCCCTCATCCCAACCCCCAGAAACACAAAGCGCCCCCAGCAGGATTCGAACCCGCGACCAGCCGGGTAGAAACCGGATGCTCTAATCCACTGAGCTATGGGGGCAGTGCGAATGATTGTAGTTATGGCCGTTTCGCGGGCGAAAGTAGGGTATGCAGCATGACTGAGACTGCCCGAAAGCCTGCTGTTGTTTCCGCTTGGCCGCTCTATCTTGCGGCGCTCGCTGCGGCCGCGGTGGTCGCGGGTGCGGTGGCGCAGTCGTTCTCTGGTGGGTCGCTGGCGGCGCTCGGTATTCCGGACCCCGGCGTGACCACCACGTTTGGTTTGCCGGCGCTGCGCGGTGTGGCGTGGATTCTTATGGCGTTGGCGGTGGGGTCGTTCATGCTGTCGTCATTCTTCATCCCGCCGCGCATGCAGGGGGAGGATCTCAACGGTGCGCAGTTGACGGTGGACGGGCACATCGCTTCGCGTACTGGTGCGCACGCGAGTGCGGGCATCGTGCTGATTGGGTTGTTGATGATTCCGCTGGTGCTGTCGGATGTGTCGGGCCAGCCGATGAAGACTGTCATGTTTGAGGCGGCCGCCTGGACGCAGGCCTTGGAGCAGGTGAAAGAGGCTCGCGTGTGGTTGATCGTCGCTGCGTTCGCGGCGGTGGTGGCCGTCGGCGGCTACGTTGCGACGAGTTGGTGGTCGCAGGTTGCGCTTTTTATCGGCGCGATTGTGGTGGTCATGCCGATCGGTCTGACCGGCCACTCGGCGACGGGCGGCTCCCACGACTTTGGCACCAACTCGCTCATTTGGCACCTCGTGGCCATGTTGCTGTGGGTTGGCGGTCTTATGGCGCTTGTGGCGCATGCTTTACGACGAGGCCCTCACCTCACCGAAGCCACCCGCCGCTACTCCATGGTCGCCCTGTTTTCCATCCTGGCTATGGCGCTTTCCGGTGTGATTAACGCGCTGGTGCGCGTGCGTATTAGTGAGTTGACGGAGTATAGCTACGGCATCGTGCTGATCGTGAAGACGGTAGCGATTGTGCTGCTCGGCATCATTGGTTACGCCCACCGCGAGCGCACCATCCCGCTGTTGGACAGCCAGCCGAAGGCGTTTGCCCGCCTCGGAGCGGTGGAAGTCCTGATCATGGCTGCGGTCTCCGGCCTTGCGGTCACCCTTGGCCGCACGCCGCCCCCGCCGCCGCTCGACCCGAACCTCACCCGCATGCAGGTGAAGATGGGGTACAACCTTTCTGAACAGATCTCCTGGACCAACTGGATCACTCTGTGGCGCCCCGAGCTGCTGTTTAGCGTCATTGCGATTCTTCTGGCCGTCTACTACCTGCGCCTGGTGCGCCGCGTGGACGGGTGGAAGACGTCACGGACGGTGTGGTGGTTGCTTGGGTGTGTGACGGTCGTCGTCACGCTGAGCTCTGGGTTGGGCATGCACATGCCGGCGTCGTATTCGGTGCACATGTCCGTCCACATGATTCTGTCCATGGGCGTGCCAGTGTTCCTGGTGCTGGGCGCACCGCTGACGCTGATCGGCAAGGCGTACCCGGCAGGCGAGTTCAACCCGCGTATGTGGGTGGAGAGCTTCCAGCGCTCGAAGTTCTTGCGCATGGTCACGTTCCCGCCGGTGTCCACCATTCAGTTTCTGGTGTTTTTCTACGCCATGTATGTGTTCATCCCGCTCTACGAGCTGATGATTTCTGAGCACGCCGGCCACGTCATCATGAACGCCGTCTTTATGGTGTCTGGCTACTTCTACTTCTGGGAACTGATCGGGCCCGACCATATTGAAGGCCGCGCCACCGCGAAAACTCGCCTGGCCTGGCTGTGGGTGTCCATGCCGTTCCACCTGTTCATGGGCGTGTACCTCATGCAGCTCGGCGTGGTTATGGGCGAGGACTTCTACAACAACCTCGAACTGCCGTGGAACCCGGATCTGGCGCAGATTCAGAAGGAGGGCGGCGGTATCGCCTGGGCATCCGGTTCCTTCCCGCTGCTGATCGTCTTCGGTGAGTTGTTCATGCAGTGGCTGCGCGAAGACCGCGCCGAGACGGAAGAGGCCGATCGTCGCGCGAAAGAGACCGATGACGAAGAATGGCGCCGCTACAACGAGATGCTCGCCCAGTACGGAAATCGCTCCTAGCAGCGGATTGTGGAATCTGGTTTCAAAGTTATCCACAGAAACGGCTTCCCCCTTTACCGGCTTTACAAATCGTGCGAACCTCGAAGTGTGCAGGGCGTTGCTTCACGACGACACCCCGCACACCATCATCCGCACTATGGAAAGGGGGGCTCTTCCATGAGCCAAAACACCATCCGCCTAATTGGCAACCTGACCGACGATCCGAAACTTGTGTTGTTCGCGAGTGGGGCGACGGTAACCAAGATGAGGCTGGCGTCGTCGAAAAGAAGGCGCGTCACCGACGACAACGGCAAAGAGGTCTGGGAAGACGTCGACCCGCTGTTCATCGACGTTGAATGCTGGGGGCAACTCGCCGTGAACTGTGGAGCGTCGCTGAAGAAGGGATTCCCCGTCATCGTCGACGGCTCGCTGGTCACCGACTTCTGGCAAGAAGGCGAAGGCAACAACGCCGTCACCCGCTCGAAAATCATGCTCAAGGCCCGCAACGTGGCCTTTGACATGAACCACTACCAGCTCAACTCGGCGCGCACCTCCAACTCCGGACACAGCCTCGACGGACACGACGCGGTACCTGTTATGGATGCCGAGGCCGTGTTCGAGCGGCTCACCGGCCAACCACCCAGCTTTGCCGACCCGGTCGACCCGGCCGAGCCGGTGGCCGCCGAAGCCGATGGGGGAGACAATGCTCTCGACGGAGCCCCCGACGGCACCGACGAGGCCCGCTACAGCGCCGAAGACCTCAGCGCCGCCAAGGCACCGTTCTAGGAGGGCGTCGTACTCAGCCACGTGATGTACCCTGATTGCGGTATTTAACGTCCGCATTCACCAACAAAAGGGGAAACGTAGTGGCTGAGTTCATCTACACGATGAAAAACGTCCGCAGGGCCATTGGCGAAAAAGTCATCCTGGACAACGTCACCATGGCCTTCTACCCAGGCGCCAAGATCGGCGTCGTGGGTCCGAACGGCGCCGGTAAATCGTCGCTGCTGAAGATTATGGCGGGCATCGACCAGCCAAACAACGGCGAAGCTTTCCTGCAGCCAGGTGCCTCCGTGGGCATCCTGCTGCAGGAACCGCCACTCAACGAAGAAAAGACCGTCCGCGGCAACGTCGAAGAAGGCCTCGGCGAGCTGTTTGAAAAGAAGCAGCGCTTCGAGGAAATCGCCGAGGAAATGGCGACCAACTACTCCGACGAGCTCATGGAAGAAATGGGCAAGCTGCAAGAAGAACTCGACGCAGCCGATGCGTGGGAGATCGACTCCAAGATCGAGCAGGCCATGGAGGCTCTGCGCTGCCCGCCGTCTGATGCGCCGGTGACCAACCTGTCGGGTGGTGAGCGTCGTCGAGTAGCACTGGCGAAACTGCTGCTGAGCGAGCCAGACCTGCTGCTTCTCGACGAGCCCACCAACCACCTCGACGCCGAATCCGTCCTCTGGTTGGAGCGCCACCTGCAGACCTACCCGGGTGCCGTGCTCGCAATTACCCACGACCGCTACTTCCTGGACAACGTCGCAGAATGGATCTGTGAGGTCGACCGCGGCCAGCTCTACCCGTACGAAGGCAACTACTCCACCTACCTGGAGAAGAAGGCTGAGCGTCTCGAAGTTGCCGGCAAGAAGGACCAGAAGCTGCAGAAGCGCCTGAAGAAGGAACTCGAGTGGGTCCGTTCCTCGCCGAAGGCACGCCAAGCCAAGAACAAGGCACGTCTGGAGCGCTACGAAGAGATGGCAGCCGAGGCGGAGAAGTACCGCAAGCTCGACTTCGAAGAAATCCAGATCCCGACCCCGCCGCGCCTCGGCAGCAAGGTCGTCGAAGTGGAAAACCTGAACAAGGGCTTCGACGGACGCGTCCTGATCAAGGACCTGTCGTTCACCCTGCCGCGCAACGGCATCGTCGGCGTCATCGGCCCCAACGGTGTGGGTAAGTCCACCCTGTTCAAGACCATCGTTGGTCTGGAAGAGCCGGACTCCGGCAACGTGACCGTCGGCGAGACCGTCCAGATCTCCTACGTGGACCAGAACCGCGAAAACATCGACCCCGAAGAAACCGTGTGGGAAGTTGTCTCCGACGGCCTGGACTACATCCACGTCGGCCAGAACGAAATGCCGTCGCGCGCCTACCTGTCCGCCTTCGGCTTCAAGGGTGCTGATCAGCAGAAGCCATCCAAGGTCCTCTCCGGCGGCGAGCGCAACCGCCTCAACCTGGCGCTGACGCTCAAGCAGGGCGGTAACCTGATCCTGCTCGATGAGCCCACCAACGACCTTGACGTGGAAACCCTCGGCTCCCTCGAAAACGCACTGCAGGCCTTCCCGGGCTGCGCTGTGGTCATCTCGCACGACCGCTGGTTCCTCGACCGCACCTGTACCCACATCCTCGCGTGGGAAGGCAACGTCGAAGAAGGCAAGTGGTTCTGGTTCGAAGGTAACTTCGGCGACTACGAGAAGAACAAGGTCGAACGCCTCGGTGAGGAAGCCGCCAAGCCGTCGCGCGTCACCCACCGCAAGCTCACCCGTTAGGAGCAAACCCCATGGCAGAAATCCACGTGCACACCATTCCGGTGCGTTGGAGCGACTTTGACCGCTACGGTCACGTGACCAACTCGGCCTACGTCGAGTTGGCGCAGGAGGCGCGCCTGGCGTTCGCGGAGAAGTTCTTCTACTCCGAAGGCCACGAGTTCGTGGTGTTCGTACGCCGGCTCGAGGTGGACTACGTCCGCCCGATCCTGCCCAACACAACTGAAGTCACCGTGGAAACGCAAGTGGTTAACCTGGGCAACACTTCGTTTACCACTCGTCAGGAGATCAAGGACGCGCAGGGCAAAACCTGCGCAGTGGTGGAGTGTGTGCAGGTCACGGTGGATACTGCGACGACCTCGCCGCGCGAGATCACCAAAAAGGAGATCGGCATCCTGTCTAAGGCGGCCGAAAACTAGGTGATCACCCTTGACATCGAATCTGGCGCGCGCGGCCTGACCACTCTGGTCGGCCGCGCCGTCGGCTTAGATTCACAGGCCTCCGCACGCTTCCAGGAGGTTGGCGGGGGTGCGCTCGACGTGTTCGTGACCACGCCCTTCGAGGCCATTGCTTCTCGACGAATCACCGGCACCACCTCCCACAACACCGCCACCGTCAGCGCCCGCGACCTCCTCGCCGCGCTGCAGTCCGGTTCTGTTGAGGTCGGGCCGGCGCGCGATGCCGTCTGGCCCGGGGCGCTGCCACCCGCCACCGGATTCGTTGCGCGTGAGCAGGTGCCGGTTGGCGTGGCCCGCAGGCTTGCCGACGAAGGCCGCAACCTCGCCCGCCAATTCTCCGGACCAGCCGGCCCACCAAAATCCTTGCTGGACGGGATCGTGCTCACCGCCGACGCCGACAGCACCGACCCGGTGGAAATCCCCATGCGGATGATCTTCGCCTGCACCGCGCTCGGGCTCATCCCCGGCTTCGAAGCACCCGCAGAAATCCCGCGTCACCTGCGCGTATCCAGCTGCGGGCGCTGGACCCGCCTAGACGCCCCCTTCGGATCCGTCTACCGCAACGCCGGACTCGGCCTGCTGTTCTAACGGGCCGCGCTTCGCTGGCGGCCCGGGCTGGGACTAATAGGCCCGCGGGCCCTGGTTGATCATCATGTACGCCACACGCTGCATGTGATTCCACATCTGGGCGCGGTACGGTTCGGGCAGCTCGTCGTCGTCAAACTGCTCCATCGACTTGCCCATCAACTCGAGCCAACGATCCGCCTCCGGCTCACCGATCGCGAAAGGGAAGTGGCGCTTGCGCAACATCGGGTTGCCGCGCTGCGCCTGATACTCGCGCGGGCCACCCCAATACTGGACGAGGAACCAACGCAGGCGGTTCTCCGCTCCTTCCCAATCCTGATCCGGGTACATCGGGCCGATGAGGTCATCTTCCTTGACCTGATCGTAAAACCCGCGGACAAGGCGGGTGAAGAATGGTTCGCCGCCGACGGCGTCGAAAAGCGTCTGCTCCTGCTTCGGGCTAATCTCCAACGTTTTCCTCCTGCTGTTTCACCAACACAGACTCCCGCGGCGTCAACACCACACCCTCGCGGTGCAACGCCGCCAAAATCCGCTGATTCAAATAACGCGCAACCGTCCACTGCATGCCAGGCATCGTCTGCACCTCCACGCGGAACGACATGTAATCCGGCGTCACCTCGCTCGGACCCAACATCCGCGGAGTGCCCATCACCAGCTCGGCGACTTCCTTGTCCTGGCAGCCCGCAACAGCGGTCTCTTCGATCAAACGCGACACCTCATCCGGATTCACCATCAACGACACCGGCACCTGCACACGCGCGGTAGAGAAGCGGGCCGAATGATTGCCAACCCGATCAATGTCGCCGTTACGGATGTACCACAGCGCGCCGTCGATATCGCGAAGCGTGGTGATGCGAAGCGTCATCTCCTCAACATCACCCACAACATCGCCGACCTCAATCGTGTCACCCACCCCGAATTGGTTCTCAATCAAAATCGCCACACCGGAGAAGAAATCCTTCACCAACGACTGCGCACCAAAACCAATCGCCACACCGACAACACCAGCCGACGCAATCAGCGGCGCAACATTGACCCCCAACTGATCCAGCACCGCAAGCACCGCCCACGCCCAAATCACAATCGCAGCCACCGACCGGCCCACATTGGCCAGCGTCTTCATCCGCTGCTGACGACGCTTCTCCTGCGCACGAATCTGCTGCGCATCACGCCCCTCATACTTCAACACATTCGAGCGTTTAATTCCCTGGCGCGTCGCACGCCGAATAATGCCATTCGCCAGCCAATTCAGCACAATTGCAACCAGCAAAATGAGCACGATCTTCACCGGGCGCTCAATGAACAATTCATGCGTTTGCGGATTGTTCCACCACGACGCCACGCCCTCGACAGCTTGGTCAACCTTTTCAGAAGCATCTTGAGTATCCATCACCGCACGAGTGTACGCGCGATGCATAAAAATGACCGAGGGGTGTACCGCTTGGTCTAGTGTCTGTGCACATGACTGTCTACGGATTCACCACCAACGCCATCCACGCAGGCTACGAGCCCGACAGCCTCTACGGGCCAATCAACACCCCCATCTACGCCTCCACCACCTTCGCCCAAGACGGCCTCGCCGAACTCCGCGGCGGCTACGAATACACACGCGTGGGAAACCCCACCGTCACCGCCCTGGAAAAAGCTGTTGCGGCGCTTGAAAACGCCGATTTCGCCGTCGCCTACTCCTCCGGCATGGCAGCTATCGATGTCGTCCTCCGCATCCTGCTCAAACCCGGCGACCACGTCGTCGTATCCAACGACGCCTACGGCGGCACCTACCGCCTCATCCAACAAGTCTTCACCCTCTGGGGTGTGGAAAACACCGTCGTCGACATGACCAACCCCACAGAGGTCGCCGCCGCCGTCCAAGACAACACCAAGGTCATCTGGGTGGAAACGCCGACAAACCCAATGCTGGACGTCGTCGACATCGAAGCAATCGCGGCAGTGAAGAAGCAGGCAGCGCTGGTCGTCGACAACACCTTCGCATCCCCCTACCTGCAAAAACCATTCGAACTCGGCGCCGACGTCGTCCTCCACTCAACGACGAAATACATCGGCGGCCACTCCGACGTCGTCGGCGGCATCGTCTGCGGCCGCAACGACCGCGTCGACGGCTTCCACGAACAACTCCGCTTCTTCTTCGGCTGGGTCGGCGCCAACCCATCCCCGTTCGACACCTACCTCACCGGCCGCGGCCTGAAAACCCTCGCCGTGCGCATGGACCGCCACTGCGACAACGCCGAAGCCGTGGCCAAATACCTCGACGCCCAACCGCAAGTTTCCCGCGTGTGTTACCCGGGACTCGAAACACACCCGGGCCACGAGGTGGCGAAAAAGCAGATGACCCGCTTCGGCGGCATGGTCTCCGTACTGTTCCAAACCACCGAGCAGGCCAAGAAGTTCTGCAAGTCGACGAAACTGTTCTGCCTCGCCGAATCCCTCGGCGGCGTGGAAAGCCTGCTCGAGCACCCCGCCACCATGACCCACGTGTCCGTCGCCGGCTCGGCGCTCGAGGTGCCGGGGGAGTTGGTCCGCATTTCCGTGGGCATTGAGGACGAGGCCGACCTGATCGCCGACCTTGAACAAGCCCTCAAGCAGCTTTAATTTGCTGCTGCGTCGGCCGCGCGGTTGCGCACAGCGCGTGCGGAGCGGTCCTGGCCTTCGGCGATAACACGCTTCAGGCCATTGGGGACGTCGCTGTTCAGCAGGGCGTTTGCCTTCTCAACAGCCTCTTGCGTGACGTCCCAACGCGGGTACATGCCCTCCAGGGTGCGCTGCGCCATCTCGTTGGTCAAACGGTCCCACAGGGCCGGCGCGGCGCGGAAGTACTCGTCGGTCAACCCCTCGAGCCCAGCGTCGGTGAAGGTGAGCCCGTCCATGAGGTAGCGGGCCTCGAGATTGGTCAGGTCGTCGTTAATGAGCTTGTCCCAAGCCCAACGCTTATCGACGACCGCCCTCGCCCTCAACCGCGAAATCGCACCCTCCGACGTCTCGTCCTTCTCCTCGTCAACGGCCTCCAACGGCAAGGCGCCAGCAGCGAGAAGGTTCGTGATCGCCAACCAACGAACCTCCTGATTCTCGGAGGTCTTCAGCAAATCCTTGAAGTACTCAACCGTCTCCTCAGTCGGCTCCAGACGGGCAAGCGCACGGTCGAACACCGCCTTCGGCTCCTGACCACGGAACGCCTCGTTCAGCAGATCGAAGCCGGTGCGCCGCCACGCCGGATCAACGTAGCGCTTCACAGCCTCAGTAGCCTGAGCGGCGATCCGCTCCTGCATATCCGGGCCAACCTCGCGCGCCACCAACTCCACATACTGACGAGCAGGCAGACGACCATCACGCACAGACTCCCACAGGGAAGACCACACCAACGTCTTCGCCAACGAATCCTCAATCTGGCCCAAGTGCTCCACGGCAAACTGCTGCTGCTGCGCATCGAGGCCCATCAGGCAGTACGTGAGGTCGTCGTCGTTCACCAGGGCGAGATCGTGTTTCACGCCTGAAAATTCAGGAATCTCAGTGCGCTCGCCGGTGATATCGAGTTCGACTTGGTGGGTGCGCTGCACGGTGCCGTCGATAAGCGAATAAAGCCCCACGCGAACACGGTGATCGCGCAACACCGGCGACTCCTGCACCACGGTAAACGTGTCCGAAATCTCCGGGTAAAGACGCGACACACCGGTAGTACGCAGCCACTGCTCAGCCCAGTTAGACAAGTCGCGACCCGAAGCCTCCTCCAGCGCGCCGAGCAGATCATCGAACGTGGCATTGGAGTAAGCATGGTTATCGAAGTGCTTACGCACACCCGCGAAAAACTCCTCATAACCCACATACGCCTGCAACTGCTTCAGCACAGACGCACCCTTGGCGTAAGTAATGCCATCGAAATTCTGCTCCGCCGTCTCAATATCCGGCGCATCCGCAGCAATCGGGTGCGTCGACGGCAACTGATCCTGCGAATACGCCCACGCCTTCTCCACCGTGGCAAACGTCGTCCACGCCTCCGGATACTCACCGATACCCACCTGCGCCGTCGCCGCCGACCACGTAGCAAACGACTCATTGAGCCACAGATCGTCCCACCACTCCATCGTGACAAGATCGCCGAACCACATATGCGCCATCTCGTGCAGAATCGTGTCGTTGCGACGCTCCAGACGATACGGCGTCGGCTCAGACGTGAAAATGTACTCATCGCGGTACGTCACACAACCAACGTGCTCCATCGCGCCCATGTTGTACTCCGGGCAAAACACCTGATCGTACTTGTCGCCAAACGGGTACTTGCGGCCGAAATTCGCGTGATAGAAATCGAAGCCGTCCTTCGTCTGACGGAACAGTCGCTCCGAATCCATATGCGGAATCAAACTGGCACGCGCGTACAGACCAAGCTCAATCGTGCGGCCATCACCCGCGTCGTACGTGTCGGTGACCTTCTCAAACTCACCCGCGCAAATCGCAACCAGGTATGTCGACAGCGGGTAATCAATCGTCGTGGTCCAAGTCGCGGTGCCATCACCGTTTTCCTCGCGTGAAACCGCCTCATTCAGAATCACCGTGTAACGCTCCGGCGCCTTCACACCCACCTTGTACGTCGCCTTCAAATCCGGCTGATCAAACGAGGCAAACACCTTCATCGCCATCGCCGGCTCAAACTGCGTGTACAGGTAGTCCTTGCCGTCCACCGGATCCGTGAACTTATGCAGACCCTCGCCCGTGCGGTTGTACGGCTCCGTCGACGTCACCCGCAGCTCATGGGAACCCGCCGACAACGTGATCTCCTGGCCAGTCGCCTCACCATCAAGCGTCGCCTCGAATGATTCCGCCACCAGGTCAAAGTGCGTCGTTCCCGCCTCGGAATCGAACTGGATTGTCGACACCGTCGTGAACGTGTCCTTGCCAGTGATATCCACCAGAATGTCGTAACGAACGTTGGAAATGAGCTTTGCGCGCAACTGCGCGTCTTCACGCGTGAGATTAGTCTTCATGTGACTCAGGCTACACGCGCTATTGTGGGCGGCATGAAAGAGCAAGTGACTTTTTGGTTTGATGTTTCCTGCCCGTTTTGCTGGTTGACTTCGCGTTGGATGAAGGAAGTGGAGAAAGTCCGCGATGTTGAGGTCGAGTGGGTGCCGATGTCGCTCTCCGTGCTCAACGACGGCCGTGACATCCCTGCCGACTATGCCGAGTTGATGAAGGCGAACTGGGGTCCCGCGCGTGTGTTCGCGAAAGTGAAGCAGGATGCCCCGGACAAGATCGACGCGCTGTACACGGCGATGGGCACGATCATCCACACTGGCGGCCAGGATCACAAGAAAGGTTTCGGCGCCTACGACAGTGTTATTGCGGAGGCGCTTGCCGAGGTCGGTTTGCCCGCGGAGTACGCGGATGTGGCGAATACCGACGAGGTTGATGAGGCCTTGCGCGGTTTTCACGCGTCGGCAATGGCTGAGGTTGGCGACGACGTCGGCACCCCCGTGGTCAAGCTCGGCGACAGTGCGTTTTTCGGCCCGGTGATCACGCGTGTGCCGGAGGGCGAGGATGCTGGGAAGTTGTTCGATCACGCGGTTGGTGTGGCGAGTTTCCCGTATTTCTTTGAGCTCAAGCGCAGCCGTACGGAAGCCCCGCAGGTACGCTAAGCCTTATGCGTATTTACCTTGGAGCAGATCACGCCGGTTTCGAGCGGAAGAATCAGATTAAGGCCCATCTTGAGGCGCAGGGTCATGAGGTGACTGACTGCGGCGCCCACGAGTATGACGCCACGGATGACTACCCGGCGTTTTGCATCGCCGCAGCGGAGGCTGTGGTCGCTGATCCGGGTTCTCTGGGCATCGTGCTTGGCGGTTCGGGTAATGGTGAGCAGATTGCTGCGAATAAGGTCAAGGGTGCTCGTTGTGCGTTGGCGTGGTCGGAAGAGACCGCGAAACTGGCCCGCGAGCACAACAACGCGCAACTCATCGGCATCGGCGGGCGCATGCACACCGAGGAAGAGGCGCTCGCGATTGTTGATGCGTTTGTTTCCCAGCCGTGGAGTGAGGAGGAGCGTCATCAGCGTCGTATCGATATTCTCGCGGAGTACGAGCGCACTGGTGTCGCGCCGGAGGTTCCGTCTGCGAAGTAGTGTGTAGGCATGACGATTGGCCCGCTTTTTGGCGGGCTTTTTCGTTATGTGAAGAGT
>NZ_KV803815.1:0-32658 GCF_001811185.1 Corynebacterium sp. HMSC067D03 | reverse complement strand
ACCACACCGCTACCATTTCAGTCTTCTAAACACCCCCCTTACACCGCAGCAGAAACAGACCACCTACAGCTGTGAGAACCGCTCCAGGTCGTCGGGCGCACCGGCAAGCACGACCAGGTCGGAAGCGGTCAGTTCCATGCCTGGTGCGAATGGGTGCCACTGGCCTGAGCCGTTGCGCACTGACACCACTTGCACGCGGTGTTTGTCCCAGAGACGCGAGGCGTCGCAGGGGCCGTCGAGTAGCGGGCGTGGCGGGACCATCTTGATCACGCCGTAATTCTCGGCAAGTTCGGCGAAGTCCTGGAAGCGTCCGCCGAGCAGGTGGGCGACGCGGCGGCCGGTGTCGTGCTCTGGGCGGACGACGTGGGCGACGCCGAGGCGTTGCAGGATGCGGGCGTGGGATTCGGAGTCGGCTTTGGCCCAGATGTCAGGTACGCCGAGATCGACAAGGTTCGAGGCGGTGAGGATAGATGCCTCGAGCGCGGAGCCGATGCCGATGACGGCACGTTCCACTTCTTGGACACCGAGTTGGCGCAGGGCTTCGAGGTCGGTGGTGTCGGCCACGATGGCGTCGGTAAGCAATGGCGCATGATCGCGCACGAGTCGCTCATCAACGTCGATGCCGAGGACCTCTACGCCGTGGCGGGTCAGTTCGTGGGCAAGCGCGCCACCGAAGCGGCCGAGGCCGATGACCACAACCGGTGGGATGTCGATGCGTTGTTTGCTCCGCAACAGGGAGCCGGGGAAGTTAGCCAATGAAAGGCCTTTCTACTGGGTAGTCGTACCTGCGCACGACGTTACGGGCGGCAAGCGCCGCCACGAGAGTGAACGGGCCAATGCGCCCGAGGTACATCAAAAGACACAGCACGAGTTGGGAGGGCACGCTTAGCGACGAGGTAATGCCCGTGGATAGGCCTGTCGTGGCAAAGGCTGACATGACCTCGAAGCTGATTTGGTCCGCGGTGAACTGGGGGTCGAACACCCGGAGCGCGGCCACGCCGAGGGTGACCGCAGTAACGCCTGCGGCGGCGACCGTCATGGCCTGGCGGACCACCGACTTTGGGACGGTGCGTTTGCCCACGGTGGTCTGGTCACGCCCGCCAAACTCAGCTGCCATGGCGGCAATCAGCACGATCGCGGTGGTGATCTTGATGCCACCCGCGGTACCTGCGGAGCCGCCGCCGATAAACATGTAGATGTCGGTGACCATGAGCGTGATCGGGTGGGCGTCGGCGTAGTCGATGGAATTGAACCCGGCGGTACGCGGGGTGACGCCGCTGAAGAACGCGTTGAGGAGCTTCGTGCCCGTGGACATGTCTGCAAGGAATCCTCGCCACTCCAGCACGGCGATGAGCGCCATGGCGGAGAGCACCAGAAACGTTGTGCCAGCAAGGGTAATGCGGGTGGTTACTGAAAGTCTCCGGGCGCTGACTGGTGTGCCGCGCAGCAGGCCGCGGAAGCGCTCCCGGCTGCGGCCAACCAACTCGGAAAGCACCGGGTAGCCGAGCCCGCCGATCATCAGCGCGCCTGCCAGCGGCAGGAGGATCCAGCCGTCCGAGTTGTACGAGATCAGGCTGTCCGAGCGCAGCCCAAACCCGGCGTTGTTAAACGCGGAAATTGCGTGGAAGATCCCCTCGCCCGCCGCGCTGAGGACCGGCATGTCGTATTCGACCATGAAGCGGAAGAACAGGATCACTGCAACAAACAGTTCGAAGGCGAAGGTGAGCAATAGCGTAGCGACGAGCGTGGCACGCACCCCGCCTTCCAAAATCGGACGCCCTTCAGCAGCCGTAGAGTAGCGCGACCGCAACTTCACTCGGCCAGTCAGCAGCATGCCGGTCAGCGAGGCAATACTCATGATGCCCAGGCCGCCGACCTGGATCAGCGTGATAACGATGACGCGGCCCGCGATACTCCAGTGGCTGCCGGTATCCACCGTGACCAGGCCCGTCAGCGATGTGGCGGACGTGGCGGTAAACAAGGCATCCATGAACGGCGTTGCTGTGCCGTCGGCTGAGGCGAACGGCATGCACAACAACGCAGTGCCGAACGCGATCAGTACGAGAAAACCCAGCGCAGTCAGCTGCGCCGGACGGAACCACCGTGGGGTGGATGGTGTGCTCACGCGTAAAAGCGTAGTCCTCCACCGCCGTGTACACCCACTACACAGCAGCGAGGAGCAGGTTCACGTCCTTCTCGGTGTAGGTTGCGGCGATTTGGGTGTCGTTGCCGCCGGCGAGGTTGTCGCGGGACAGGCGCACGCGTTGGGAGCCGGGCACGAGCGGGAACGAGGCGGGGCGGTCCGCCACCTGGCGGACGGGGAATCCGGCGCGAAGCGCACAGTGGTTGAGCCAGACGTCGTCGGCGCGCGGGGAGACGTCGAGAAACGCTGTGCCGCGGGAGGCGACGAACTCCACCATGTTCGGTGGGTACAGCACGCCGTCCACGCCGGTGGCGAAGTTCAGGTGAGATGGCTCGGTGGTGCGGACGGGGCGCCACTTTTTGTAGGGGGCGATGGTGTCGCAATCAAGCGTGATGCGGTGGGCGCGAAACGCGGTGACGTTCGACGGGTCGGCTGCGTTGGTGAGGGTGGTGGCGAAGTTGCGGGGGTAGAGGACGTCGTCGTCAACCGTGATCACGCTATGGCCGGGCAGTTCCTGGAAGGTACCGAAGTACTTCGTGTGGGGTCCGAGGCCGCCGGGGGACTTATGGACGTGCAGGCCACGGTCCACGAGCCCGCGCAAGGTGGCGGGCCACGGTGCATGAAAGTCCACCGGGTCGAGCCACAAATGCACCGGCAGGCGTTTCGTGCCCACAAGAAGCGAGGCGATCGCGGACGCCGCCGACTTCACCCTCGAGCCGTGTGTGGTCAGGGAGATGACGGTATCCCCGCTGGTAGGGAAGGCAATATCGGCGTGTTGCGCGGCGTGGTTCAGGATTGGCAGCCGCACAAACGCGCTCGTCGCCACGAGCCCCTGGCGCACGGCATAGTCAATCCACATGGCGAACTACCCTAGCCCACCGCAGCGCAAGGGTGCATGATGGAGTGCATGACTGATTCCGCCACATTGCACCACTGGTGGGAGGCCGCACGCCCCCACACCTGGCCAAACGCCTTCGCCCCCGTCATCGCCGGCACCGGCGCCGCCGCCCTCTACGGGCTCGCGGACCTGGAGTACGCAATCTTGGCGTTCATCGTGGCGTGGGCGCTGATCATCGGCGTGAACTTTGCCAACGACTACTCCGACGGCATCCGCGGCACGGACGAGGACCGCACCGGCCCGACCCGCCTGACCGCGGCCGGGCTTGCGGAGCCGGAGCATGTGAAGCTCGCCGCGTTTGCATCATTCGCGGTGGCTGCCGTGTTTGGCATCATCCTCTCCATCGCCTCGGGCGCGTGGTGGCTCATCCTGGTTGGCGCGCTGTGCATCGCCGCGGCCTGGTTCTACACCGGCGGCAAAAGCCCCTACGGCTACTCCGGCTTAGGTGAAGTGTCCGTGTTTATCTTCTTCGGACTGGTCGCCGTGATTGGTACGGCGTTTACGCAGACCGGGTTCGTGTCGTGGGAGGCACTCCTGTGCGCCATCGCGGTGGGTGCGATCTCCGCGTCGGTGAACCTGGCCAACAACATCCGCGACATCCCCACCGATGCTGAGGCCGGGAAGCGCACGCTTGCAGTGCGGCTTGGCGACGACAACTCGCGCCGCCTCTTCACCTTCCTGACCCTGGTCCCGTTCGTGATGTCGATCGTGCTGGCCATCTCTGCAAAGCCTGCGCTTGCGGCGTTTATTGCCCTGCCATTTGCGGTAGCGGCAATTATGAAGGTGCGCAGCGGCGCTGAAGGCAAGGACCTCATCCCGGTGCTGGGCATGAACGGCAAGGCGATGCTGATCTGGTCGGTGGTGACAGCCCTGGCCATGGCGTCGGTGGGCTCAGCGATTTTCGGCGGCGCGGGCGAGCCCGTGCCGTACACCTCCGACATGCCGAACGAGAGCGATTTCGGGTGGAGTGAGTACGTCCCGAAGGAGACGTTCTAAGGTAACGGCATGCTTGACGTCCTTACCGGTTTTGCCATCATCTTCACTGTCATCGCAGCGGGGTGGTGGCTTGCTCACAAAGGCGTCATTGGACCGGGCGAGCAACGTCTACAGCTCAACCGCATCGCGTTCTACGTGGCCACCCCGGCGCTGATCTTCTCCTCAGTGGCGGTCTCGGACACGGACGCGTTTTTCTCCCCGGTCATTTTGGTCATCGCGATTGCCACGGTGGCCACGATGATCATCTACTGGATCATCAGCGCCGTGTGGTTCAAGCAGACTACTGCGGAGACGATGGCGGGTGCGGCGTCGTCGAGTTACTACAACTCGGTCAACATCGGCCTGCCCATTGCCACGTATGTGCTGGGCGATCCGACGTACGTCATCCCGGCGCTGGTGCTGCAGATGGCGGTGCTCTCCCCCATCGTTATCGCAGGTCTGGACCGCGGCGCGTCGGGCGTGCTCAAGTCGGTCCTTGCTGGTCTGACCGCCCCGGTTGTTGTTGCGGCCTTCGCCGGCTTCGCGGTGTCGGCCTCCTCGTGGACCGTGCCCGAACCGGTGCTGGCCCCCTTGGAAATCCTCGGCGGCGCCTCCATCCCGCTGATCCTCATGAGTTTCGGCGCGTCGCTCACGGGCGAGAAGGTCCTCCAGAGCCACCGCTTACCGACGATCACCGCTACCGCCCTCAAACTCATCGGCATGCCGGCGGTGGCGTGGGTCGTCGCTACGCAAATGGGCTTGACCGGCAGCGACATGTACGCCGCCCTGATCCTGTGTGCGCTGCCGACCGCCCAGAACGTGTACAACTACGCGGCCACGTACCGCTCCGGCGAAGTGATCTGCCGCGACACCGTCTTCCTCACCACATTCCTGGCACTACCTGCAATGTTGATCATCGCCGGGGTCTTTTGACCTTGACAAATAGGGTGCTTTGGATCACACTCTTGTAATGCTTAAGGCACGGAAAACACTCGTTGCCGCAGCACTAATGGCTGCGACGATGCTCGCCGGGTGCTCGTCGACAGGCGGCGCCCCGCGAGCAGAAAACACCGAAGGCACTGCCGGTGGCGTAGACACGCCGCGCTACGTCGTCGCCATGGTCACCCACGGCGCACCGGGCGACACCTACTGGGACCTCGTGCGCAAGGGCGCCGAAGACGCAGCCAAGAAAGACAACATCGAGCTGCGCTACTCCTCCGACCCGCAGGCCCCCAACCAGGCGAACCTGGTGCGCTCTGCCGTGGACGCCGGGGTGGACGGCATCGCCGTCACCCTGCCGAACGCCGAGGCCATCGGCCCAGCAGCCCGCAACGCAGTCGACCACGGCATCCCCGTCGTCGGCCTCAACGCCGGCATGAGCAAGTACCAGGACTACGGGATGACCGGCTTCTTCGGCCAAGACGAAACGGTTGCCGGCAACGCCGCCGGCGAGCGCCTCAAGGAAGAAGGCAAGAAGAAGGTCCTGTGCATCATCCACGAGCAGGGCAACTCCTCGCAGGAAGCGCGTTGCGACGGCGTCCGGAACGGCCTCGGCGGCGACGTAGAACTGCTCTACGTCAACGGCCAAGACCTCACCGCCGTGCAGTCCACGATCACCTCGAAGCTGTCGCAGGACAAGAGCTTCGACACAGTATTCGCCCTCCAGGCGCCGGTGGCCATGCGTGCGACGGAGTCTGTGAAGCAGTCCGGCTCCGAGGCGCAGGTTGCCACCTTTGACACCAACGCCGAGCTTGTCGACGCCATCGCCGACGGCCGCGTCGCCTTCGCCGTCGACCAGCAGCCGTACCTGCAGGGCTACCTCGCCGTGGATTCACTGTGGATCGCGAAACGCAACGGCGGCACCCTCGGTGGAGGACGGCCGGTGTACACCGGGCCGTCGTTCGTCGATAAGTCGAACGTGGACAAGGTCGCTGAGGCTGCGAAGGCAGGTATGCGATGAGCACTGCCGTCACAGCCGACGAGTCGCGCGAGGAATCGACCTCCGGCGACGACCGACTACGCACCCACACCGGCCTTTCCAAACTGATCCGGCGGCCGGAGTTCGCGTCCCTGCTCGGCTTCATCGCCATCTTCGCGTTCTTCCTGTCAGTCGCGCCCGCATTCCGTTCCTTTGAAGCGTTCGCAACCACGTTGTACGCGTCGTCGACACTGGGCATCGTGGCACTCGCCGTCGGACTGCTCATGATCGGCGGGGAATTCGACCTGTCCTCAGGCGTCGCCGTCACCACCGCCGCGCTCGCCGCTACGATGCTGAACTACAACCTGCATCTCAACTCGTGGGTCGGCGCCTTCATGGCTTTGGGCATCTCCCTGGCCATCGGCGCGCTCAACGGCTACCTGGTCACCCGCACCGGCATTGAGAGTTTCCTGATCACCCTGGCGGCCTTCCTCATGCTGCAGGGCCTCAACCTCGCGTTGACCAAGTTCATCACCGGCCAGGTGGCCACGCCGACCATCGCCGACATGGAGGGCTTCCCGTCCGCCCGCAAGGTCTTCGCCGGCACCTTCAACATCGGCGATGTCACCCTCAACGTGACCGTGCTGTGGTGGATCCTGTTCGTCGCCATCGCATCGTTCGTGCTATTTCGCACCAAGTTCGGCAACTGGATCACCGCAGTCGGCGGCGACCAGGACGCAGCCCGCGCCGTCGGCGTGCCGGTTCGCCGCGTGAAGATCCTGCTGTTCATGGGCGTCGGCTTCGCCGCCTGGTTCGTCGGCATGCACACTCTGTTCGCCTTCGACTCCATCCAAGCCGGCCAAGGCGTGGGCAACGAATTCCTCTACATCATCGCCGCCGTCATCGGTGGCTGCGCCATGACCGGCGGCCGCGGCACCGCAGTGGGCACCGCCATCGGCGCGCTGATCTTCGGCCTGACCAACCAGGGCATCGTCTACGCCGGCTGGAACCCCGACTGGTTCAAGTTCTTCCTCGGCGCAACGCTGCTCTTCGCCGTGTTCACCAACACGTCCTTCGCCAAATACACCAAGGGGCGCTAAGTGGCTGTCATCGAACTGAAAAACATCACCAAGTCCTACGGCAGCTTCGACGCCCTGCGCGGCGTGAACCTGACCGTCCGTGAAGGCGAAGTCACCTGTGTCCTCGGCGACAACGGCGCAGGCAAGTCCACGCTGATCAAGATCCTCGCCGGGCTCCATCAGCCCACATCGGGCGAATTGCTTATCGACGACACCCCCACCACCTTCACCTCCCCCCGCGACTCCATCGACACCGGCATCGCCACCGTGCACCAAACGCTCGCGATCGTCGACGAGTTAAGCGTGTGGCGCAACTTCTTCCTCGGCCAGGAACTCACCGGCCGCTTCGGTGCACTTCGCGACACCGAAATGAAACAGATCTGCGCCGAACAACTCCGCGAAATGGGCATCGACATCCCCGACGTCGACGTCGATGCCGGCAACCTCTCCGGCGGCCAACGCCAGGTCGTCGCCATCGCACGTGCCGTCTACTTCGGCGCCCGCGTGCTTATTCTCGACGAGCCCACCGCCGCCCTCGGCGTCAAACAATCCGGCGTGGTCCTACGCTTCGTGGCGGCCGCTCGCGACCGCGGCATCGCCGTCGTCTTGGTCACCCACAACCCCCACCACGCCTACCTGGTCGGTGACCACTTCACCATCCTGAAACTCGGCCGCCAGGAGCTCGATGAGCCCCGCGAGAACGTCACCCTCGACGAGCTCACCCACCAAATGGCCGGCGGCGGCGAACTCGAGGCGCTAAGCCACGAACTCGGCCGCTAGCGCCGGGGCGCTGCGCTGCGCCTGCCTATTGGCCTCTAGCGGTCCGCGAGCTCGCTCTGGATCCACTCCTTGCGGGCATCGCGCTGGCGCTTCAGTTCCGCCACCGCCGCGTTCGCCTCCAACCGCTGGCGCTTGAACACCAGCATGGACAGCGGGAACGCCACGATAAGGGCAAGGAGGGCGGACATGATGACGGGCACGGGGGCGTCGATAAGCACTGCAAAGAGCTGAATCACAACTGTCAGCGCAATGAACAACACCAGCCGCAACACGCCATACACCGCGACCGCCCTATTCGCGCGCGACTTAGCCTGCGGATCTACCTGCGGAGAAGTTTCCTCATTCACATGGCTAACCCTAACCGGCGGGCAAGTATGTTTAAAACCATGGGAAGATTGCTACTCCTTGCACTGATCATCCTGGCCGTCATCCTCATGTGGAAAGCGTTCGGCCCCGGCTCCGCGCAGCGCTACGGCAGCCAGCGCGGCCTCCAGGAACCCCAAAAGCCGGTCATTAAAGGTCCTGACGATGACGAAGAGTTCCTCTGGAACATCGAGAAGAACCGGTTCAAGGAGCGCCGCGCCCGCGAAGAAGCCGAACGCAAACGCCGCGAGGACGAGGAACGCCGCCGGCGCCGCGGTGAACTGGACTAGGGGCGGGTTTGCAAATAGTTCCCCGCCCGGGAACTTTCTTGGGTTTGGGAGGAGAAATATTTCACTTCCCCCAGGTCGGTTTTTGAGATCGCGCAAATAGTTCCCGGGTTCCGGCGCGGGCGTGGAACTATTTGTCCCTCCCTGACAGATTTTGCGAAATCTGTCAGGTCCGATTTCTGACCAGGCGCAATGCGGTGCGCTGACAGATTCCGGCGGAAAGTGTCAGTCCGACTCCGCCAGGACAACCTTCAGGCCCAGGGTGTGGGCCACCGAGATGACCTTCTCCCACCGAACGCCGGCGCCGCCGTGCTCGATGGTGTGCAGGGTGGAGCGGGACACGCCGGCGGCGTCGGCGACGTCCTGCTGCAAACGCCCCGAAGCGCGACGCCGGGAGGCGATTTGCTCGCCGAGGGCGATGAGCACCGGATCGTCGCTGGCGGGTTTACCCTGCTTGTTGCGGGGTTTGGTCATCGGTTGGCCTCTTGTTCCAGAACGGCGGGGAGTTTCTCAGACCAGGCCAGGGAGTCGCGCACCCCGTCGGCGATGGAGCGTTCGGGGGTCCAGCCCAACACGTCGTGGGCTTTGTCGGTGCGGGTGGCGCAGCCGACTACGTCGCCGGGGCGGGCCGGGCCGGTGGCCACGGACAGTGGGGTGCCGGTGGCCTCACCGAAGGCCTCGGCGAGTTCGAAGACGGTGGTGCCCTGGCCGGTGCCGAGGTTGATGACGTCGTAGCCGGTGGAGATGTCGTCGAAACGCTGCAGGCAGGCGACGTGGGCGCGGGCGAGGTCCCAAACGTGGATGTAGTCGCGCAGGCCGGAGCCGTCGCGGGTCGGCCAATCAACGCCGGTGACGGTGAAGGTCTCGCCGGCGCGGTAGGCGGAGATCATCTTGCCCAACGCATGGGACGGGGCCAGGTTCTGCAGGCCTGTGCGCAGGGCCGGGTCGGCGCCGATGGGGTTGAAGTAGCGCAGGGCGATGGCGTTGAGGTGGCCGGTGGCGGTGTCGTCGCGAAGCACTCGCTCCAACAACCACTTCGACGCGGAGTAGGGGCTTTGCGGGTCTACAGGGCTGGTTTCGTCGACCATGTAGTCGGGGCCCGGCTCGTACATGGACGCGGTGGACGACAGGATGAAGCGGCGCACGCCGAAGCGCTCCATGACGGACAGCAGCGTGATGGATTTGGCCACGTTGTTGTCGTAGTACAACAGGGGGCGCTCGACGGACTCGGGGACGACGATCTTGGCGGCGCAGTGGATCACCGCGAAGATATCGGGATGGTCCGTGAACACGCGCTCGAGCAAGGCGACATCAGCGACGTCGCCCTCGTAGCAGTCGAAGCGCTCGCCGAAGGTGCGCAGGCCGGTGGAGAAGTCGTCCAGAATTACCGGCGTGATGCCGGCATCATCGCAGCAGGACGCAATTGTGGACCCGATGTAACCGGCACCGCCGGTGATCAGCACCTTCACTAGTTCAGCCCTGCGTAGGAGTGCAGACCCGCGATCACGGTGTTGACGTAGGTCATGTTAAAGATTGTCATCGCCATGGCGAACACATTAATCCACGCCGCTGCGGTGGACTTCCAGCCGGCGGTAGCGCGGGCGTGGAGGTAGGCGGCGTAGAGGATCCAGGTGATCATGGAGACGGTTTCCTTCGCGTCCCAACCCCAGAAGCGGCCCCAGGCTACCTCGGCCCAGATGGCGCCGAAGACGATGCCGATGCCGAAAAGCGGCAGGGTGACCACGGCGGTCTTGTAGGCCATCTGGTCAAGCGTCTTCGCGGACGGCAGCGGGCGTGCAATAGCGCCGAAGAAGCCGTGCTCTTCGCCGCGGGGCTGCCACATGCGCAGCAGGTACAGCAGGGCGAACACTCCGGAAACCAAGCCGATGGATGCGCCGATCGCCGCGGAGGACACGTGGACCGGCAGCCAGTAGGACTGCAGCGCCGGCACCACCGGGGCGGCCTGCATGTGGAACACCGTGGAGTTGAGGAACATCGCGATGACCATTGGGAACAGCAGCCACGGCCAGATGGTGTGCCAGCCCTTGCGCTGCACCACCACGGCGGCAACCACCATGATCACGGCGGTCATAAACAGGATGTACTCGTACAGGTTGCCCAACGGGAAACGCTTCGCGCCAAGACCACGGGTGATAAACGCCACCACGTGCAGCGCCACACCTACCCAGACCAGTGCCTGGGTCATGCCGGCCCACTTGCGGGCGCTGGCCACCTTGGCGGTGTATTCCGAGTCGTCGAACGGCGATTGCGTATCGACGACATCCGGCCCGCCAGCTCCCACCAGCACCTTCTTCTCAGCCTTCTCGGCCTTCTCTGCCAAAGCCTCGCGGCGGACGTCGATGACTGCCGTGACGCGTCCGTAGTAGATGAAGGACATGATCAGCGCCACGATGTAGATGATGAAAGCGGTGCGGAATGTCAGGTCGGACAGCTCCGCCATGGTGGTGTTGACAAGCATAGGTCTTAACCTACTCCACCGGGCACCTATTTTCCAAGGTCATAGGGGTCAAATTCTTCTTCGTCTTCGCGACGTTCGAGGTGTGAATCGTCGCTAAGAAGCTCTGCTGCGAGCTCGTCGAACTCGCGTCCCCACCCCGCGCGGTCCGTGCGGGCGAGGCCGGCGATCTCCACGACGGTGTGGCCTGGCGTGTCGGACGGGCGCAGGCGGACCCAGATGCGGCGGCGTTTGATGGCCAGCGACCCGGCGAGGGCCAGCAGCATGATGGTGGAGGCGATCAGCGCCCAGATCTGGGTGGTGTCGCGGGAGATTTGGTAGTTGGCGTATTCGGCGGCGCCGTCGAAACGCACCTTCACCTCGCCGCCGTCGGTGTCCACGGTGGCTTCGGAGCCCGGGGTCAGCTGGACGCGGGTGACTTTCTGCAGCAGGCCTTCGGCGACGAGCGCCTGGTCGAGCGTGAAGATGTTCTGCGGGCGGCCGGTATCCAGGCCGGCGTCACCGACGTAGACGTCGACGGAAATCGCCGGGTCATCCATCGTGGGGAAGGCGGACTGCAACTGGTCGCCGTTCGGGCCGGTCCAGTTGGCGGTGGGCGCGAAGTTGCCCTCGATGGCGATCTGGTTCTTGCGGCGCTCCCCCAAATCCGGGTACATGCCGGCCGGTGGATCGAAACGCATCACGCCAGACGACAGGAACGTGGTCACGTCCGTGGGGCGGAACTGCACCATCTGGGTACGGGTCTCCCCGTTCGGCCAGGTGATGGTGATCTGCGGGGCGAAGCCGTGGCCTTGCAGGTAGATGCGGTCGCCGTTGATGCGCAGCGGGCCGTTGACGGTCAGAGTGGCGCGATCCCATTCGTCCTGCGGCGCGTTGAGGTCGTCGGTGTAGGTCACGTCCGAGGAGAACTCGTTGGCTTGGCCGTTGTTGAGGTATTTCGCCTTGAAGTCTTGTGATTCGAAGCAGAAGGGGGTCAGGCCGGTGCCGTCGAAAAATGGCCCGGCGCGGAACACGTCGAAGTTGGCGGGCGAGGTGTTACAGAACACGCGGGGCTGTTCGACGGGGATGGCGTTTTCGTGCTCGGAGTTGGTGATCACGATGGCCTGGCCCTCGTAAAACACCATGCGGCCTGCGGCGAAGGCGACGATCATGCCGACGATGCCGATGTGGAAGATCAGGTTCATCAACTCACGCGTGTAGCCGCGTTCCGCCGAGATGGAGAACACGCCCGCGCGGTCCTCGTCGGGTTGGTATTCGGCGACGTGCCAGCGCTTGAGCTTGTCGCGCACTTGCTTTGCGACGACCCCCTCGTCCCCCTCAACCACACCCTCCGTATGCATTGGCATGCGGGACAGGTAGCGCGGGGCGCGGGTCGGCTTGGCGTTGTAGGCCCGCCAGTGGTCCATGGAGCGCGGGATGATGCAGCCGATCAGGGAGATGACCAGCAACAGCACGATGGCAACAAACCAGGTGGAGTTGAAGACGTCGAAGAGCTGCAGGCGGTCGTAGATGGGCCCCATGGTGGGGTTGGCGCGCAGGTAGTCGTCGACAAGCGTTGCGCTGACTTGGCGCTGCGGCAGCAGAGCACCCGGCACGGACGCGAGCGCGAGGATGAACAGCAGCATGAGTGCGGTGCGCATGCTGGTGAGCCAGTGCCACGCCTTGCGCAGCCAGGTTTGTGCCGTCTTCATTTAGATGATCGTCCTTCCGAAACCGTCGACGAGTTGGCGCGACCAGCCGATGAACGCGTCCCATGCGCCGGTGAGCAGCATAAGCCCGACGAGGATCATGGCGATGCCGCCTGCGATCTGGATGGCGCGCGAATGCTTGCTTAGAAAGTCGATGGAGCGCACAGCTTTCGACGACCCCAACGCCACCAGCAGAAATGGCAGGCCTAGGCCGATGCAATACGCGACGACAAGCAGCACGCCGCGGGCTGCGGTAAGCCCCTGGGTGCCAACCGACACCGAGATGATCGACGCCAACGTCGGCCCCAAACACGGCGTCCACCCCAGCGCGAACACACCGCCGAGCAGCGGCGCGCCAAGGATCGTGGTCCACTTTTTGGGCTGCATGCGGGTGTCGTTTTGCAGCGCCGGCACCGCACCCATGAACACCAGGCCCATGAGGATGGTGACCACCCCGCCGATGCGGGTGAGCGTCTGGGCGTTGAGCGCGATCGCGCTGGCCGCGCCGAACACCGTGACCGTGGCCAGCAGGAACACAACCGTGAACCCGGCGACGAACAACGTAGCCGCACCGGCGACCGCCCAGTGTTTGCGGGCCACGCGCGGGCCTTTGTCGTCCATGGTCATCTCGCCGCCGACCACGCCGGTCAGATACGAGATGTAACCCGGCACCAGCGGGATCACGCACGGGGATGCGAACGACACCAACCCGGCCAGCGCGGCAGCAAGCAGGCCGAACAGCAGCGGGCCGTCGGTGACGATGTCGGCAAGGCCCACCTAGGCCTCCTCAGCCAAACGGTCAACAACCTCGATGATGTCATCCGCAGTCACCCCGCGCAGGAACACCGCGGCCGGACGGTGTTGCTTGTCCAGCACGATCGTGGTCGGGATCACCGAGGACGGCACGCCACCGAGCGAGGCGGCGGTCTTAAACGGCGGGTCGTAGATGGACGGGTAGGTCACGCCGTTGTCTTTGACGAAGTCCCGGGCAATTTCCGCGTTGCTGTCGCGCACGTTGATGCCCAGCACGGTGCCCTGCCCGTTGGCCTGCAGGTGCTGCTGGATCTCCTCGAGGTCATCCACCTCCGCGCGGCACGGCGCGCACCACTGGCCCCAGGCGTTGAGCACCACGATCTGGTTCTCAAAATCCGACAGTGCGATCGTCTGGTCTGGCTCCATGAGGGACTCGCCCTCAAAACCGGCAAGGGGCTTGCGCTCCGCCTCGTCGTAGGTGATCTCCGTCTGGCCACCCGGGGAGTGGAACGAGAACGTTCCGCCCTGGTCCGCCGACGAGCTCGAGCAGGCCGAAAGCGCCAGCGCCGCCGCGCAGCAGGCAGTGGCGATAAGCTTCCGCTTCTTCGTCATGGTGTCTACCTAGATCTCCTGGGCTGGGGTGTTGTAGGCCCAGTCAACAACACGGCCACCTTCAAACACAAGTGACGTCACGCTGGCCAGGTCGCACTGGCGGCTCATGTGCGCCAGCGTCTTACCCTGCACCTGGCGCTGCACCATGACAATGGGCAGCTGGTGGCTGACCATGACGGCCTCGTGGCCTTCGGCGATGTCGCGGGCGTCGATCACGGCGTCCCACATACGCTCCAAGATGGCGTCGTAGGACTCGCCCCAGCTCGGTTTGAACGGGTTGGTCATGTGGCGCCAGCGGATCGGATTGGCCAACTGGGTGCGCCAGCCCTTGGTGCGCAGGCCCTCGAAGGTGTTGCCGGCCTCGAGGATATCCTCGCGCGTCTGGATCTCGCAGCCAGTCACCTCCGCGATCGGCTGTGCGGTTTCCTGCGCGCGCTCGAGCGGGCTCGCCGCCAGGTACGTCACGTCGCGGCCCTCGAAGAACTTCGAGGTGACCAGCGCCATGGACTTGCCTCGCGACGACAAGTGGTAGCCCGGCATCCGCCCGTAGAGGATCTTCTTCGGGTTGTAGACCTCCCCGTGGCGTACCAGGTGCACAATCGTCCGGGACTGCCCGCCCGGGTTCAACGCGTCGCTCACTCCGGCGCCACCGCCTGGGCGGCTGCCTTCGCCGCGGCACCGAGGGCGTCCTCGATGCGGCCGAAGTCCTCGTCGGTCAGCGCGGTGGAGACGAACCAGGTCTCGAACGCGCTCGGTGGTGCGTACACGCCAGCGTCCAGCAGGGCGTGGAAGAACGGTGCGTAACGGAACGTGTCCGCTGCCTGCATGTCGGCGAAGTTGTGGCCCTCGCCCTCAGCAAAACGCACGGACAGCATGGTCGCGGCGCGCTGGATGTGGTGGGCGACGCCTTCACGGGTGAGGGCGTCGTTAAGCAGCTGCGCGAGCGTATCCGCGTTGCGGTTCAGCGTCGGGTAAATGTTCTCGTTGGCCAGACGCAGCGATGCCAGGCCGGACGCCATGGCAACCGGGTTACCGGACAGGGTGCCTGCCTGGTAGACGGGGCCGTTCGGCGCGAGCTTCTCCATAATGTCGCGGCGACCACCGAACGCGGCTGCCGGCAGGCCGCCGGAGATGACCTTGCCAAAGGTGGTCAGGTCGCCGGCGACGTTATCCACGCCGTACCAACCGGAGTAGGACGTGCGGAAGCCGGTCATCACTTCGTCGATAATGAGCAGCGCACCGTTGAGGTGTGCGACCTCCTTGAGCTTCGCGTTGAAGTCGTTCTGCGGCGCGACGGTGCCCATGTTGCCGGCGGCGGCCTCGGTGATGATCGCCGCGATCTGACCCTCGTTCTCACGGAAGGCGCGCTCGACGGCCTCGATGTCGTTGTACGGCACGACGATCGTGTCCGCCGCCTGTGCACCGGTTACACCCGGCGAATCCGGCAGGGAGAACGTTGCAATGCCAGAGCCCGCCGACGCCAGCAACGCGTCGACGTGGCCGTGGTAGCAGCCCTCAAACTTCAGAATCTTTGGACGGCCGGTGAAGCCGCGGGCGAGGCGCACAGCAGACATGGTGGCCTCGGTGCCGGAGTTGACCATGCGCACCTCATCCACGGACGTGCGGGAGACGATGTGCTCGGCGATCTCCACCTCAGCCTCCGTCGGCGCACCGAAGCTCAGGCCGTTAACCAGGGCCTTCTCTACCGCGTCGATGATCTCCGGGTGGGCGTTGCCGTGCACCATCGGGCCCCAGGAGCAGACGAGGTCGACGTACTTGTTGCCGTCGACGTCGATAAGTTGCGAGCCATGCGCACTCTGGATGAAGCGAGTCTGGCCGCCAACCGAGCCAAACCCGCGCACAGGCGAGTTCACCCCGCCCGGTGTGAAACGTTGCGCGCGCTCGAACAATTCGGCCGAACGCTGCGTATTGCCTGAAGTCGGGTTCTGGGAAGTCATGGTTGTCTATCGTAGGCCATATGAAAGTTGCGTTTTTAGGCCTTGGCCGTATGGGAACTGAGCTCGCGCTCAAACTTGTCGACGACCACTCGCTGACCGTGTGGAACCGCACCGCCGAAAAGACCACTCCCCTGGTCGAGCGCGGCGCGCGTGCCGCCGACACTCCGGAGGAGGCCGTCAAGGGCGCGGATCTTGTCATTACGTCGTTGTTCGGCCCGGACACCGTCCGCGAGGTCGTCATCGAACCTTCCCTCATCCCCGAGGGCGTGACCTGGGCCGACTCCACCACGATCTCCCCGGAGGACGCCGCCGAGTTCGCCGCTGCCGTCCCCGGCTACGTCCACACCCCGGTGGTCGGCTCGCTGCCGCCCGCCCGCGCAGGCAAGTTGGGCGTCTACGTCGGTGGGGCCGATGCTTCTCGACGAGCCACCGTCGCCGACGTCGTCGCCCCCTGGGCCGCCGCCAACCCGGAGCGTTTGAAGGTTGTCGATTCGGCCCCAGCCGCCGCCACCGGCAAGCTCTTGGCAAACCTGGCGTTGGCCGTGACCATCCAGGGCTTCAAGGAGGCGTTGGTTTTGGGCGAGTCGCAGGGCCTGGCCCCGGAGCAGGTTGTGGACATGCTCGGCTCGACCGGCCTGGAGTTCATCGTGAACATGAAGAGCCCATTCCTGTTGGGCGAGCGCTCCACCTCGCCTGGCGACTTCACCGCCGACGCCATCGCCAAGGACGCCCGCCTCATGCTGGCCACCGCCGACAAGGACCTGCCGGCCGTCGCCGCCGCGCTCGCGTCCCTGGAGGAGCAGCAGGAAGCCGGCCGCGGCGACGAGGACTTCTCCACCGTCGTGGTCAACCGGTAGGGGCGGGTGCCTGCCCTCCGTCGCCCTCGCCCCTGCCCTTGCTCCGCCCCTGCCCTTTAAGTGAAGAAAGCTCCCGCTCGGGGAACTTTCTTCACCCCGACCGGCAAGAAAATTCACTTTCCCCAGGGAAGACGGCAACCAGAACGAAAATAGTTCCACGCCCCAACCGGGAGCGTGGAACTATTTTGCGTTGGCGACCATTTTCGCTACTTGCCTGCCTCGAGCTCGTTGCCCACGGCCTCGACGGCGCGCCCTTTCTTCTTCGACTGGTTGCGGAAGATACCGAAAAACACCACGACCAACAGCGCAATCGCAACCCAGTTGGCCACCTTGGCGTACTGGTCTAGGACCTCCACGACCGGCTCACCGATCCACCAGCCCAGTCCAAGGTAGAGGAACGACCAGAGGGTTTTGGAGATGAAGTTCAGCACCATGAACTTCCACAACGGCATACCCGAGATACCCATAAACACGAACACGACGAATGCGATCGGCAACGGAATGGGCACGTACGCCAGGAAGATGCCGATCCAGCCGAGTTTGATCGCCCACCCTTCCACGCGTGCGATGTTCTTCGCCGCGCGTTTCGAGTTCGCCGCCTGCACGTCCAGGATGCCGCGACCCCAGAGTTTGCCGGCCCACCAGTAGATCCAGTCGAACTTGATATTCACCAAGGACCCGACGAGCAGGTAGATCAGCCAGTGGGGCGCCTCCCCCACCGCGGCGAGCGCACCGGTGGAGGCGGCGCCGACGCGCGAGCCGGTCAGTGCCAGCAGGACCGGCGGGTGCAGCCCGAGCAGCCATGCACGCAGCGGGATCATCGCCAGGCCGAAGATGCCGACGAAGCCAAACCAGGCCAGGCACCAGTAGTCGGCTTTGGTGGGTTTGCCGTTCCAGGGCAGGCCTTCTTCTTCCCACCATTCCTTCTCGGCGGGTTCGGTGGGTGCCGCGGCATCAGCAGCGCCGGCAGCTTCGGCGGCTTCGGCAAATTCGGCGGTGTCGCGCTCGTTGGCGTGTTGTTCCATAGGTGATCAACCTAGCGGAGAACCCACATTTGCCCCTAGCCACACATCGCCCATCAGTGCTAGCATTTTGACAGCACTATTCCACGGAAGGGAGGCACCATGACTGCACCAAGCAAGGAACGAAAAGCGGCAACGATCACGGTGCGCGGTCTGAACACGCATACCAAGCAGCGAATCCAGCAGCGCGCCAAGCACCACGGGCGGTCTATGGAATCTGAGGTCAGGGCGATACTCGAGGCCGCAGCGGAGACAACACAGGATCCACTACATGGTCTACGTTTGCCCGCGGAAACCTTGGCCCGCCTGGAGGCACAAGCGAAGGGCAATGCGCGTTCTTTAGAGGACGAGGCGCGGGCGGTTTTGGAGCGCGGTACCCGTCCTGTCGATGCGGGCCGGTTGCTCTACGCACTTTCACGGGAGCACGGCGGGTTCGATGAGATCGTCATCCCGGAGCGTTCCGCTAGCAGAGAGATTCCGGACTTCTCATGATCGTTCTGGACACTAATGTGCTCTCGGAAATGATGAAGCCACATCCTGACCAGCGGGTTTTGCGGTGGTTTGATCACTCGTCGGAAGAGAAGTGGACGACGACGATTTCGGCGGGCGAACTTGTCACCGGGGTGTTTCTGCTTCCAAAGGGGCAGAAACGACGTGCGCTTGCGAAGGTTGTGGATGCTGCGCTCACCGAGCTCATTCGGCAAGACGCAGTGCTGCCCTATGACATCGACGCTGCCATGGCCCTCGGTGAAGTTCACGCTGCGCGCAAAGCGATGGGACGCCCGATCCATGACGCCGATGCGATGATCGCCGCGATTTGTCGCGCCCACGATGCCCCGCTTGCCACCCGCAACCTCAAGGATTTTGAGGGCACGGGTGTGGAGGTCATCGACCCCTGGGAGGATGCCTAAAGCAGTTGCTTGGCGACGACGCGCGCGTCCGCCACTACCGCCGGCACCCCCACGCCGCTCGCCCAGGCGCCGGTGACGGAGATGCCGTCCACCTTGTCGATGATGTTTCGGACGTTGGCCACGGTGGCGAGGTGGTGTTCGTCGAAACGCGGCAAGCCGCCGAACCAGCGCTGGACGAAGATTTCCTCCAGGCCGGCCTCGCGGCCGTCGAATCCAGTGATGGTTTTCAGGTCGTCGAGTGCCCAGTCCACCAGGTCGTCTTCGGTGGCGGTCAGGGCGATGTTGTCGCCGAAGCGGCCGAAGCTTGCGCGCACGATGGCGCCGCCACGTTCGGCGAGGTGCGGCCATTTACGCGAGGAGAAGGTGAACGCTTTCGCCTTCACGTCGTCGGCACCGGTGGCGACGAGCACGCCCGAGTTCTGTGGCAGGCCCTCGTCGGTGGCAAACCGCATGCCGACAACGGCCGAGTTGGCTAACTTCACCGACTGCAGCTCCTGCGCTGCCTCCGGCGCGACCTCCTTGAGCAGCAGCGCCGCGGTTGGTGCGGGAACGGCGAGGATGATGTGGTCGTAGACGGTGTCCTCGCCGCCTTTGAGGCGGAAGCCGTTGCCTTCGCGGCGAATCTCCGAGATGAACGCGTCGATGTAGATGTCGGCTCCGGACTGTTCGGCGAGGGCTTCGTAGAGTTCGTGGTAGCCGTCGCGGAACGTGTTAAAGACCGCGCCCTGGCCGGTGGGCAGCTCCGCGCGAGAGCGCTCCAGGTTGGCTACGGCGGTGGACAGGTGCACCTTCCCGTCGCCGGCTGCGGCGAGACGGTCGAATTCTTCCGCCAGTTGTGGGATGGTGGCGCGCACGCCCAGGTCGTCGGCGGTGCAGGAGTACACCCCGCCAAGCAGGGAGGACAGGATCACGTCGACGACTTCGTCGCCGTAGCGCTCGCGCACAAGTTTGCCGACGTTCATGTCCCCGTCGGTGTCCCAGGTGAAACCTTCGCGGTTAGCTTCGTCGTCGATACGCGCTGCGGTTTCGGCGCTGACCAAGTGCGCAACCGTTTCGGAGGTAGACGGGATGCCCATCACGCCGCCGGTAGGCAGACCGCGGGCCTCGCCATTGGACCAGATCAGGGAGCGCAACCCGGACGGCTCGACGAGCGAATCACCAAGACCCAACTCGGTGAAGAACTCGACGGCATCCTTGCGGCGTGCGAGGAATGCCTCGGCGCCCATATCGGTCGGGCCGGCTTCGAACGCGACGGTGTAGAGCTTGCCGCCGATGCGGTCAGTGGCTTCGTAGACGTCGATTTTCGCCTCGTCCGTGTCCTCGTTCGAGCTGAGTTTACGAAGCTCGTAGGCGGCAGTCAGGCCCGCAAGGCCTGCTCCGATAATGGCGATGTTCATTAATTCTCCTCGTGGATGATGCGCACTGCCTCAGTGATGGCGTCCGCATCGGTGGTCGGCAGTACGCCGTGGCCCAGGTTGAAGATGTGTCCGGTGGCGTCGCCAGCTTCGACTGCCCGGGCGGCCTCACCCTTGATGCGGGTAATCTCCTCGCGCACCACGTCGGTGCCGGCGAACAGCAACGCCGGATCCAGGTTGCCCTGCAGCACGCGCGGGGAGGCGAAACGCTTAGCGGCGGTGTCCAGCGGCACGCGCCAGTCCACACCCATCACCTCGCTGCCTGCCTCAGACATGGCGCCGAGCAGCTCGCCGGTGGCCACACCGAAGTGGATGCGCGGGATCTCTCCCGCCACTGAATCCAGGATTTCAACCGAGTACGGCAGGACAAACTCGCGGTAGTCGGCTTCGGTGAGGAAGCCTGCCCAGGAGTCGAAGAGTTGCATCGCGTCGATGCCGGCCTCGACCTGCGTGCGGAGGAACTCGGTGATCGTTGGCACGAGGCGGCGCATGAGCGCGTGCCAGGTTTCCGGATCGCCGTGCATCATCGCCTTGGTCTTCTCGTGGTTCTTGCTCGGCCCGCCTTCGATGAGGTAGCTGGCCAGAGTGAACGGCGCGCCTACGAAGCCGATGAGTGCCTGGGTGTCGGTCAGTTCGTCGAGAATAATGCGGATCCCCTCGGCGACTTCCTCCACGGTGTGGTCCAGGATCGGCAGGTTGTCTACGTCCGCACGGGAGCGAATCGGAGCGTCCAGCACCGGGCCCGTACCCGGCACGATCTCCACCCCAACACCCGCTGCCTTCAGCGGCACCACAATGTCAGAGAACAAGATCGCCGCGTCCATGTCGTGGCGGCGCACCGGCTGCAGCGTGATCTCCGCGAGCAGTTCCGGCATGAAGCACGAATCCAGCATTGCAATGCCTTCTCGCACCTTGCGGTACTCCGGCAAAGAACGGCCGGCTTGGCGCATGAACCACACCGGGGTGCGGGACGGAGTGCGGCCATAGGCGGCCTCAAGGAACGGAGCGTTAACAAGGTCGCGTCTAGTCATAGTGCCTTAGCCTACCTGCGAAAAGCCTAGATCTTGAACCGGCGTGCCCGGCGCGACTTCGCCTCGATGAACAGGGAGCTGCCCAGCATGAGCAGTGTCGCACCGACGGGTGGCAGCGCTCCAGCTGCGGCGAGGACGACTGCGGTGGCGTTGTACGCAACGGCGAAGGCGAGGTTGCTGTTGGCGATGCGTTTAACGCGTTGGGCGTGCTCGATGAGTTGGGGCACGGACATGACGTCTTCGCGGATGAGGACGACTTCGGCGTCGTCGCTCCAGCGTGGCTCTTTGGTGCCGGCGAGGTCGTCTTCGGCGAACAGGATGCCGGAGTCGGCCACACGCAGCGTGGGCAGGACGGAGGCGTCGCCAACCATGGCAACGTTGGAACCTTGTGTGTGCAGTGCACGCACAGCATGGGGTTTGTCCAGCCCGTGAATGCCGGCAAGCACTTGAGAGATGCCGAGGAAGTCAGCGAACCGGCGCGCCACCGGGTAGGTGTCGCGGGTGAGCATGACGGTTTCCACACCCATGGATTCCAGGCGGTCGATGGCCTGGATGGCGTCGTCTTTAGCGGGGTCGTACAGCGTGATCACGCCGCGGTCACGTCCACCCCACCGCACGACGACGGGTGTGCCGCCAGTCGTGGCGGCGACGGAGAGTTTGCCGTGGAGTTGCGACAGGTTCGTCGGGCGCCACAGCGATGCCGCAAACGTTTCGGAGCGTGCGTTTTCACCAGTGCCCCACGTTGCGGTAATTGGTCCACCGAACTCGCCGTCGGGTGAGAAGGTGTCACCGTTGGCTTCGATCCAGTCTGGGATGCGTGGGTCGCCGGAGCGGGCGTCGCGTGCTCCTCGTGCTGCTTTCACGATTGCTTTGGAGGCCGGGTGGTCCGAGTCGGCAGACAGGACGCCGGCGATGCGCAGCACCAGTTCAGTGCTTTCGCCACGTACTGCGGTGACGGTTTCCACATGCATTTCCGGTTTGACCAGGGTGCCCACACGGTTGAAGACGACCATGTCGGTGTCGGCCAGGGTGCGAAGCGCGTTGCCGTCGCGCACAAGCATGCCGTGGCGCACGGCGGAGTCGAGGCCTTGGCGCATGGCGAGTGCAGGTGAGATGGCCAAACTCACGGGTGCGACGACGACCAGGATGGCCAGCGACGTCGCAGCGGCCGTGTTGATGTTGCCGTTAAACAGCAGCCAGAGTCCGAAGTTGAGCACCGCGATGACATAGGCGGTTGGGATCAGCAGGCCCGCGGAGCGAGTCGAGACCATGGTGGCTGCGTTTTGGTGACGTGAGGCGTCGTCAAGCCAGCGCTGCACCGCCGCAAGCAGTGTGGTGTGGCCGACGCGCGCGGCGCGGACTTTGATCTCGCCCGAGGCGAGCACCGAGCCGGCGGTGACGATCGAGCCGACTTTGAGGATTTGGTCGCGGTGCGTATCGACGAGCTCCCCACCAATCCGGCCGGAACCACCAACCACTTCCCCATCGACTGGGATGATGTGGCCTGCGGTGAGCGTGACGTCGTCGCCACGCCTGATCTCTGTTGCAGGCAACTCTTCGGGGCTGGGTGTGCCGCGTTTGTCGCGGTGATCCACGTTGTAGACGTCCTCAGCACCTGGTCTGCGTGATTCGAGTTCCTCGCGCAGATCGGTGCGCACCTGCATGGAGAAGTACCTGCCGAATAGCAGCAGCGTGGTCACGGTGCAGGACACTTCGAAATACAGCTCGGGGCTGTCTGACATGCGCAGTGGCATCCAGCTGCCTGTGGTGGTGTAGCCGATGCGGCCTACCTCGGTGAACAGCAGCATGGCGAACGACCACACGTAGGACGCCAAAATGGCAATCGAACTGGCACCGTCTAGCGCCGAGATGCCCCGGCGCACACCACCTGCCATGGCGCGGTGGAACGGGGATGCGCACCACAGGGCCACCGGAGTTGCTAGCGCGAAGCACACCCACTGCCAGCCCGGAAAGTCCAGGGACGGGATGTAGGTGAGTAGCAGCACGGGGATGGTCAGCAGCACTGCCACCACGAGGCGTGTCGGGGTGACCAGGTCGCGTGCGGTAAACAGCACGTCGCCTTCACGCCGGGAGCGCCGCGACACCGGACGCACAAACCCTTGCGCACGGGCGATCAGGTTCGCCTCTTCGTTACGACGATGCTTCGCCCGGCGCGGCATCGGGTGTTCCTGCCAGTAGCGGCCGTGTGCGCGACGCTGCAGGGTCGAGTCGGTCACGGTTGCGGTGACGCCGAAGCTTTCGATGGTGTCGGTGAGCTCCACAAGCGGCGTACTTGCCGGTGCGGTGACCCACGCCATCTTCGTCGGGTACACCAAGCGCGCCGACACACCTGGCAGCGCCTCAAGTGCTTCGGCGATGTCGGTCAGTTGGGGCCCGTCCTCAATACCCTCCAGCTCGAAGGCGTAGGAGGCGTTGGGGCGGACAAGTTCCCCGTCCAGGTCCCACGTCGCAGTGCCTGGGTCAATGCCTGCTTGGCGTGCGGCGTGGCGGGCTTCCTCGATGCAATTGTCTAGGTGTTCGTGGTTGCTCACTTACGCAACTCCCCTCCACAGGTCGCCACTTCGCGTATCGACGAACACATTCGCCGCCGGCCGGAACATCCCAAACAGGGCTGCGACAAGCAGGACAACCACCACGATGGAGGCCCAGCCAGCCACGCCGATGAAGAAGCCGGCAACGTTGAGGAACACAGTTGCCCCAATGCCTGCGGCTGCAATCCTTCGCGCAGTCTTCGACCCTTTATGGAAGTAGGCCGCACTCATCGACAGCAGGATGGCCAAGGCGATGTTGCCCCACGCCAAGATGCGCAGATTGAACCGGAAACGTTCGATCAATGCTTCGTCGGCACCTTCGATCATCCAGGTATCCGGCAGCCGGTCAGGCACGCCCTTGACCAGGGTCATCAGCCCGATGACGATCATCAACACCGCACTGGCAACCACCAGGTAGTAGGCGGTACGTAGCGGTCGGGGCCACTGCTCAGTGGCCTCGCCGCTGTACCTACGGTTCTTGTCATTCGGGTCTGAGACCATCGTGGGGAACATGCCTGCCATTGGGGACCTACTGTTCCTTCTCTGTCTTGGCTGCGTCTTTCTTCGACGCATCCTTCTTGGGCGCTACCCAGTTCACGGCGTCTTTGTCCGTGGAGTAGATGATGCCCAGAATGCCGGCCACACCCAGAATGATTTGGACGACACCGTCGATGCCGTAGAACACCACCGGTATGGCGGTGGAGGCGGGCTGCATCATGAACAGCATGATCATGCGGAGGGCGAAGAACACCCCGAAGATCTGCAGCAGCCGGTACGCGTTGCCAGCCTGGGAGCTTTTGTTCCGCACGGCGCGCAGCGCGAACACGAACAACAGCAGCACACCCAACTGGATGAGTGTCATGAGGATCAGGGATCCGTAGACGCCCATGTTGATTAGGCCGTCCGAGATTTCCTCGCCACGCTGCTTAGCTTGTTGCTTGGCGGCGTCCCGCAGCGCGGACGGGTCGACGAACGCGAATACGACGGAGAGAATCTGGTGGATTAACTCGCCTGCGATCATCACTGCCCAGCACCGCAGCATCAACTGCACGGCCTCCGGCGGGCCGCCCGGCGTCTTCTTGTCCACGGCGCTGGCGTCGACGTGGCTGGGGCTCTTCGGGTTGAGTGGCGGGAGGCTAACCATTGAGCTGCTTTGCTGCTTCGATGGCGTAGTAGGTCAGAATCTGGTCCGCACCAGCGCGTTTAATGGATACCAGCGACTCCATCATGGTCTCTTCGAAGTCGATCCAACCGTTCACGCCTGCTGCCTTGAGCATCGCGTACTCGCCGGAGACCTGGTAGGCCGCCACCGGCACTGGTGACATCTCTGCCACCTTGGCCAGCACGTCAAGGTACGGCAAGGCCGGCTTGACCATGACAATGTCTGCGCCTTCGGCGATGTCCAGTTCGGTCTCCAAAAGGGATTCACGCACGTTTGCGGGATCCTGTTGGTAGGTGCGGCGATCGCCCTTCAGCGACGAGCCGACAGCATCGCGGAACGGACCAAAGAACTTGGAGGCATACTTCGCGGAGTACGCCATGATGATGACGTCCTCAAAGCCCTCGCGGTCGAGTGCCTTACGGATCTCGCCGATCTGGCCGTCCATCATGCCGGACGGGCTGACCATGTGTGCGCCAGCGCGCGCCTGGGACAGGGCGAGGTCGCAGTAGATTTCAACCGTCTTGTCGTTGTCCACGATCTCGTTGCCGTGTGCATCGGTACGCAGCACACCACAGTGGCCATGATCGGTGAACTCATCAAGGCACGTATCGGAGATGATGACCAGGTCGTCGCCGAATTCGTCGCGAAGCGCCTTGATCCCGCGGTTCAAAATGCCATCTTCCGCGACACCGATGGAGCCTGTGGCGTCCTTATCCGCTTCAAGCGGCACACCAAACAGGTCGATCGCCCGCACACCAGCTTCAAGCGCCTCGTGGCAAATTGCCTTCAGGGAATCCTCGGTGTGCTGGTACACCCCCGGCATGGAGGCAATCTCGCGCGGCGCATCAAGGCCGTCTGCGATAAACAGCGGGAGGATGAAGTCGGCCGGGTGCAGCCTCGTCTCCGCCGTCAGGGTGCGCAATGCGGGGTTCTGCCGCAAGCGCCGTGGTCGTCGGGTGAGCTCAAAATCTGCCATGCGCCACATCTTAGAACGTCACCCGACACGACCCCAGCCGTGCTAGTTGCTCGCTGCCGACTTCCGGCGCTTCTTGCGCGGCGGCGGCAACTGCCCAGCCGCACGCAGACCAGCAACGTGCTCTGCCAAGGCGTCAATGAGCGACGGGATATCGGCGACCTCCGGGACGACGTCCACACGCAAGCCCTGCTCGCGGGCTTCCGCCTCCGTCACCGGGCCGATGCAGGCGATGATGGTGCGCGCGTGCGGCTTGCCGGCAATACCCACAAGGTTCTTCACCGTCGACGGGGAGGTGAAGCACACGGCGTCGAACCCGCCGGTCTTGATCATGTCGCGCGTCTCCGGTGGTGGCGGAGCAGCACGCACGGTGCGGTAGGCGACAACGTCGTCGACCTCCCACCCCTTGGCCTCCAGGCCATCGACCAGGACGTCGGAGCCCAGGTCCGCGCGCGGCAGCAGCACACGGCCAACCGGGTCGATATCCTCGACATACTCCGGGAAGATCTCCGCCAAACCAGCAGCGTTCTGCTTCGTGCGGTGCGGGATCAGCTCCGGGTACATGCCACGGGCACGCAGCGCATCAGCGGTCTTCTGCCCCACCGCACCCAGGTGCACGCCGGCAAACGAGCGGGCGTCCAGGCCAAGCTCCTCGAACTTGTCCCACACCGCATCAACGGCATTAACAGAGGTAAACAGCACCCAGCGGTAGCGTCCCTCCACAATGCCCTTGATCGCGCGGTCCATCTGTGCCGGGTTGCGCGGCGGCTCAAGCGAAATCGTCGGCACCGACTGCGGGATCGCACCGTACTGCGTCAGGCGGGCGTTCATCGGGCCAGCCTGCTCCTTCGCACGCGGCACAAGCACTCGCCAGCCATACAACGGCCGGTTTTCCCACCAGGAGTACTTCGAGCGGTCGTCCGCAACAGTGCCAAGCGTAACGACGAGCGCACCCGACAGATCCGCATCCAACTTGCCCACCGTCTGCAACGTGGCATCAAACGTGCGCTGCAGACGCGTCGTTCCGTTCGTCGTAATCGTCACCGGAGTGGCGCCTTGGAAACCGCGCTCCATAAGCGCTTCTGCCATCTCTGCGAGGTGCTCCTGGGTGGCCTGGAACACCAACGGTTGCGGCGCAGACGCCAACTGATCCCAGTCCACCGGACCGTTGGTCAGGTCAGCCTCGGTGTAGGTCGAGCCCAGTGCAATACCAGCGAAGGACGGCACCGTCGACGGCAAGGACATGCCCGGCACCACGTGGAACTCCAGGCCAGCGTCTGCAACGGCGGAGATCTCCTCCATCACAGCATCACGGGTCAGCGGGTTGCCGGCGACCAGACGGATCACGTCACCATCGCCTGCCTCGCCGTCCTCGATGGACTTCGCTGCCGCGTCGAGCGCCTCGCGCAGCTTCGGCACAATGCCCTCACCTGCCAGCTCATGCTCAGAAATTTCCGCCGCCGTCGGATCTTCCGGCTTCGGCGGCTTACGGCGCGCACCCGCCGCCTTCGCGTCGGCGCACATCTGCTCGTAGACGGCTTTCGCCTCGTCGAGCTTGGCCTGTGGCACTGGCAATGCTGAGCCAACGAAGTTTCTGACCCCCGCCGACACTTCCGGATCGACGAGTGCGATAGCGTTAGCTTCCATCACCTCGCGGGCACGGACCGTGAGCAGTTCAGGGTTGCCCGGTCCGGCACCCACGAAGATCACCTTCCCCGGCTGGGGGGTGTGAGAGGGCAATGTCATAGAGGAATCTCTTCTAGGCACAAATAACATCCCCCACGCAGACGGATCCGCTTAAGCGACCCGTTGCGCGGAGGGGCGTGAACGTATGGTATTTACACCATAAAAGGGATATGCCCCAGAACAAAACCACCGCTACTTCATAACGTCAGCGGCACCGCGTTCAAGCAACGCCTCAGCAGCGCGTCGACCGATCTCCTCCGGGTCCGTACCCTGGACATCTTCCACGAGCGAACGGGACCCATCCAGCGCAAACACACCGGCACGCAGCTCGATGCCGTTCTCCGTCGCACGCGCGGTTGCCGCCACCGGCGCGGTGCAGCCGGCCTCGAGTACGGCAAGTACGGTGCGCTCGGCGCGGGCCTCGACGGTTGCGGTGTCGTCGATAAGTTTCGCAATTGCTTCGCGGCCAGCCGTATCGTCGACACGGCACTCGACCGCAAGCGCACCCTGGGCGGGCGCTGGGATGAACTCGTGCGGGTCGAAGATCTGGGTCGCCCGGTCGCCGTAGCCACCGCGCACCAAGCCTGCGTACGCGAGCATGATCGCGTCCAACTCGCCAGATTCGACGTAGCCCATGCGGCGCTCAATGTTGCCGCGCAGCGGACGAATGTCCAGGTCCGGACGCATCGCGCGCAGCTGGGAAATACGACGAGGTGCCGATGTGCCCACGCGGGCGCCTTCCGGCAGCTCCGCCAGCGTCAGCCCATCGCGGGCGATGAGCGCCTCGCGGTTGTCCTCACGCTTGGGCACGATGAGATAGGAACGCGGCTCGTACGCCGTAGGCAGGTCCTTAAACGAATGGACCGCAACGTCAACCTCGCCGTTAAACAACGCGTCGCGCAGCGCGGAGGTGAACACGCCAACGCCGATGCGCTCCACCGGGGCCTGCGACAGGTCACCCGGCGTGACCACGATTTTCAGTTCAGCCGGGTGGCCAACCGCACTGAGGTCGTCACGGACATGGCCGGCCTGTGTCGTCGCCAAGTGCGAACCACGAGTACCAATCTTCAACATTTACTTCTCCTTACCGCGCAGTTCCTCAGGCAGCGGGAGACGCTGCGCCTCCACCGACACCGCCGGCTGATCCAGCCCGAACAGTTCGGTCACTACCTCTTCCACACTCACTGTCTCCTGCGCCGCCGCAAGTTCCTTAATCTTCACCGTCGGCGCGTGCAGCAGCTTGTCCACGACCCTACGGACCGTGCGCTCAACCTGCTCAAAATCTTCCTCAGACATATCCGGAAGCCGGGTGCGAAGCTTCTGCAGCTCCTGGCCAGAGATCTCCGCAGCATTTCTGCGAAGCCTCGTCACCGCCGGGGCCACCCCACGCACCCGCTGCTCGGAGGAAAACAGTTTCACTTCCTCGTCGATAATCGCCTCTGCCTCGCGCAACGCACGGGAATCCTCGTTGGCCGTGTTACGCATCTGCTCGTGCAGATACTCGATGTTGACCAGGTGCACGCCGTCGATGTCAGTGACCGCGTCGTCGATATCGCGCGGCAACGACAGGTCCGCCAGCATCACCGGACCCGCAATGTCCTCCGGCGTAATGGTGAAGCCGTCAGCCGCCGTCGCGGACACCACAATGTCCACCCCACCCATCGCGTGCGAGCGGTCTTCAAAATCCACAACCTCCGCCGGCACGCCCGCCTCGCGGGAATGTCCAGCAAGGCGCTCGGCGCGGTCGCGCGTGCGGTTGGCAATCACCAACCCGTCAATGCCGCGCTTGCCCAGGTGCGTCGCCGCCAGCGAACTCATCGCGCCAGCCCCCAACACCAGAGCTTTCTTCCCCTTAAAGTCTTCAATCCCCATCAGCCCCATCGCCTCATCCAAGGCGGCGGTAACCATGGACGCGCCCGAGTCGTCGATAGTGGTCTCAGTGTGCACACGCTTACCGGTATGCAGCGCCATCTGCGCCAACGAATGCAGATTCGGCCCCACCGTGCCACGCTCCGCCGCATCCACATACGCCGTACGCACCTGGCCGATGATCTGCTGCTCCCCCACAACCATCGAATCCAACCCCGACGCCACAGTAAACATGTGCTCCGCAGCAGCATCCGCGTACCGCACGTACAGGTAGCGACGCAGCTCCTCGATGCCCACCCCAGACACCTTCGTCAGCACCGTCAACACGTCCTCCACACCAGCGTGGAACGCGTTGGCCACCGCATACACCTCGAGACGGTTGCAGGTGGAGATAATCATCGCCTCGGACAACGAAGGCCGCTCAACAAGAGCCGCGGACGTCCCCTCCTGCAGCTCCGTATCCATGCTGAGACGTTCTAGTAGGGACACAGGTGCAGACCTATGCGACATCCCCACGACAAGAACACTCACAAAACCCTCCAGTCCGCGTTGGAAATCAAACTAAAGGATAGCCCCTTACGCGAGGAGCGCCGCCTCAAGGTCTGCGTTGTCCACTTCCCAGCAGGCAAGCTCCTCGCCGTCAATGACGACAACCGGCACGCGATCGCCGTATTGGGCGGCGTTGTCGGGGTCCAGGTCGACGTCGACAAGCACTAGCTCCGCGCCACACTTCTCCACCACCGGAGCAATCTGCGCCGCCACCCGCTCGCACGAACCGCACGTGGACCGCACCATCAACTCCACCGTCTTCACCCGAACTCCTCTACATCGTGTCTGCGGCGCTCGCCGTTGTACGATTGCTCACGCTAACACCGCCACCGAAAGAGTCACGATCGCCATGTCAGAACAGCGGGAATTCCTCGCACAATGGTCAGTCTCTCAGGGCAACCTGCGCCGCTTCCTTGAGGACCTTGCACTGCCCCCGCTTGACGACGACGCCCAGCGCACCGCCGGCCAAGCCGCCGCCGCTGCCGCCGTTGAAGAAACCTTTGGCATCAACATCCAAGACTTCGCCCTCGGCGTCGACTCTGTCGGCGGCGCCTTCAAAACCGCGGGCCGCCAAAAAATCACCCAGCCGGACCCCGAAATTCCCCAGGACCTCGAGGCGGCGGCATTCTTCGACATCGACAACACCCTCATCCAGGGCTCGTCGCTAATCCTGCTCGCCCAAGGCCTGTTCAAGAAACGCTTCATCACCTTGCGCGAACTCGCCCCGGCCCTGTGGAAGCAGATCCGCTTCCGTGTCTCCGGCTCCGAAAACGCCGACGACATCGCCGAAGGCCGCGAACAGGCCCTTGCTGTGGTCAAAGGCAAAAGTGTCGAGGAACTCAAGGAAGCCTGCCAGGAGATCGTCGACAAGCAGATGCTGAACAAGTCCTACTCGGACGTCATCGAACTGGCCTCCATGCACATCGCCGCCGGCCAGCAAGTCTGGCTCGTCTCCGCCACCCCGGTCCAGATCGGCCAGGCCCTGGCGGAGACCCTCGGGTTCACCGGCGCTTTGGGCACCGTCGCGGAAGAAGAGGACGGCAAGTTCACCGGCCGACTCGTCGGCGACATCCTCCACGGCCCCGGCAAGAAGCACGCCGTGGCCGCGCTGGCCGCGCTGCAGCAACTCGACCTGAAGCAGTGCACCGCCTACTCCGACAGCATCAACGACCTCCCCATGCTTGAGATGGTCGGCTCCCCCGTTGCCGTCAATCCGGACCGCGCGCTGCGTCGCCACGCAAAAGCCCAAGGCTGGGCCGTCCGCGACTACCGCTCCGTTCGCCGCGCCGTGCGCCTGTCCGCCCTGCCAGTATTGGGCGCTGCGGGAGCGTTCTCGCTGTGGCGCCTGTGGAACAAGCGGCAGGAAAGGACTCACCATGCCTGATGCGTTTGCCCTGCGCACCCCGCGGCTTGAGTTGTCGGTGCCGACAGATGCGGATATCGACGCCATCTTTGCCATCCACTCAGATCCCCGCACCTACGAGCACCGCCCCGAGCTGACAATGAAGACCCGCGATGAGGCTGTCGAGCTTGCGCGCTCGTGGCAGAACAATTGGGCTGAGCAGCAGTTGGGCTACTACACGGTACGCACCCTCGACGGCGCGACCATCGGCTTTACCGGGGTACGGCACAGCGAGGAAGCCGGCGAAGAAGTCCTGAACCTCTACTACCGTTTCGCACCAGAATCGCAAGGCCAGGGCTACGCCAAAGAAGCCGCGGCTGCCGCGATTGCCAGCGTCCGCGAGCGCTTCCCGTCGCTCCCCGTCATCGCCATCATCGACCCTGTGAATGAGGCATCGATTGGCCTAGCTTTGAGGCTCGGACTTGCGTATGTTCCCGGAGCGGGCGTCCCCGGCGACTACGAGGTGTACCGGCTTTCCTAGCTGGGAAAGCCGGCGTTGGTTCGGGCTGTGTGGCCTCAGCCGCGCCACGGCTCCAATGCCCTGATCGGGTATCGCGCATCAACGGTAAAGCGTTGGCACACCACCTGCGTGTCGTCGTCGATATCAAGCTCCCCGATGTATTCCACAAATTCTGGCGAGCGCCAATACTGCTCATGCCCAATGCGCCATTCGTTTGCGTCGGCGTAGCCCTCCCCCTCGGCGATGGCATGCTCGTCGCTCACGTCCGCCAACCGGTAAATCTGAACCTCAGTCGTGCGGATGACGCACACCACGTTGTCATGTGAGTCAAGGACGGCCTCGAGGGCACCCACTTCCTCATGCGGCTGATAGTCGTTGGGGTATTCAGCCAGCAAGGATGCTGTCGCAGTTTTCGTGCCGTCCAGGATGGCGTTGACAAGAGCGTCACGGAGCGGGCCTGGAAAGGCGAACTCGCCACGAGGCAACTCCGAAATGGGCTCTAAAGCATCCCGATTCATACGTTCATATTAGGCAGCGAGACTCACCGTCCTTGGTATCGCACTGTTATGCCTCGTAGTTTTGGGTTCCCGCAATCCTGGACAGTCGTTTTCCGCTGGTCGTCTAGCTCGGTGGTTGTGGAACCAGACGATGAGCTCCGTATTGACCATGGTGTTCGTTATCACCTGGGGGTTTGTGAAAGCGGTTTCGAGACCGTCTAGCTGTATTTGTGGTCGTGCTAGACGATCAGGGGCAGCAACGAAAAGAGTGTGCCCCACTGAGGGGCACACTCTGTGTTGGTTTGGGTGTTTGGTTTTAGAGCATCATGTTGGCGAAGCCGA
>NZ_KV803814.1:483-1216 GCF_001811185.1 Corynebacterium sp. HMSC067D03 | reverse complement strand
CAGGAACCTTCACATCCTCACCAGGCTCACCAGACTCACCCTTGTACTCAGGCTCGAGGTCCTCAGCGATGGTGCCGACCTTCACGGTGACGTCGACAGTGTCAGTGGTGCCGTCCGGATAGGTCACCTTCACCGGAACGGTGAACTCGGAACCAGGCTTGGCATCCTCCGGAACCGGAACAGTGATCTCACCAGTGTTCAGATCAACCGTTACCTTGTCTGTCGGAAGCGGCTTCTCGTTGCCATCCTTATCGGTGTACTTCGGAGCGTTCTCCGGATCATCATTCAGATCGAAGTTAGTTCCCTCCGGCATGTCAACCGGGTTGCCGTTCTCGTCGGTAAACGTCGGCTTCTCAACCTTGGCATCCTCGCCAGGCTTACCCTTACCGTCGCCGTAGTTCGGCTCAAACTTCTCGTTGTCGTCCTTATCAACATTGATGGTGACGTCAACCGTTTCTTCGGAGCCATCCTGGTAGGTCACCTTCACCGGAACGGTGAACTCGGAACCAGGCTTGGCATCCTCCGGAATTTTCACAGTGAAATCACCGTCCGGACCGAACGTTACGCTGCCTTCCGGAAGCGGCTTCTCGTTGCCATCCTTATCGGTGTACGTCGGAGCCTTCTCCGGATCATCACTCAGAACGAACCCGGTGCCTTCAGGCTTTTCGGTGGTCTCGTTGGTGGGATCACCGTTTTCGTCGGCCTTCTTAAACGTCGGCGCATCAACCGTGGC
>NZ_KV803814.1:0-383 GCF_001811185.1 Corynebacterium sp. HMSC067D03 | reverse complement strand
GTACTCCGGCTCAACCTTGTCAGCATCACGCATCTCAGTCAGCACAAAGCGTGCGTTACCAACAGCAGTCGTCTTGTCCTTGTACGTAACCTTGACAGGAACCTCAATCTCGGACTTAAACGCAGCATCCTTCGGGAAGGTCACCGAAACCTCACCGGTACGACGATCAACGTTGACCTTGTAGCCCTTCGGAGCCTTAAACCCATCCGCCAGATCGAACTTCGTCGGCTCCTTGAACTCATCTTGAGCGGTCAGCTCTCCAGCAGTGAGCTCTTCCTTGACATCGTCGGTATCCAAGTTGTCAAACTTCGGTGCCTGCGAGGTGACCTTCTCACCAGCCTTCGGCGCCTTAGTCGTCTCATACAGCGGCTGCCAACCAGTCA
>NZ_KV803813.1:0-216 GCF_001811185.1 Corynebacterium sp. HMSC067D03 | reverse complement strand
CACCCTGACGGGGCAAAAACAAGGGGTTGGCAACATGCATCATGCACTCACAAATGAAGCACACCACACAGATGATCAGGCAATCAATGGTTCACCCGACCACCACCGGCACACACCAAACAAGGCATGCACACCATGGCACACAACACCAAGCACACAACAACAAAAAATGCATTGGCACACTATCGAGTTCTCAAACAACACCAGCACACCCAA
>NZ_KV803812.1:0-32307 GCF_001811185.1 Corynebacterium sp. HMSC067D03 | reverse complement strand
CAAACAACACCAGCACACCCAACAACCACAACTTTCAAAGTCACGGCCGTCTAAGCGGCGGAACCAGAGACTACAACACAACGTAAACCAAAGTCAAACCCAAGTTCAACCAGCGTTTACCTTGAACACGTAACCTCATGAAATTAACTTGTTCCCTCTCGCCAGCCCCTCAAGGCCGCTCGAAGCAACGGATGAAGATATAACCACGAACTCACAAACAACACAAATCCGCAGTACAGCGTAGGTTTTAGTGATAACACGCAATAGGTCCATGCGGACCTTCAATAACCTCCACCGGAGTATTGAAGATGGAGCTCAGCAGACTGTCGCGCATGATCTCGTCAACCGCACCAAAGGCGGCAACTTCCCCGTCCTTTACTGCGCAGATGTAGTCCGCGTAGCGTGCGGCGAAATTGATGTCGTGCAGAACGATCACGATGGTTCGGCCAAACTCGCGGGATGCGGAGTGCAGGTGCTTCATCATCTCTACGGAGTGGGAGATGTCGAGGTTGTTCAAGGGCTCGTCGAGAAGCACATAGTTCGTTTCCTGGCTAAGCACCATCGCAACGTAGGCGCGCTGACGCTGACCACCGGAGAGCTGGTCGAGGAAGCGATTCTCCAGCTCGCGCAGGCCGAGGAAGTCGATGTAGCGCGAGACGATCTCTTCATCTTCGGGGGTCAGGCGCCCACCCGAGTACGGGAAGCGGCCGAAGCCGACGAGTTGGCGCACGGTCAGGCGGGTCACAAAGTGGTTTTCCTGACGCAGGATGGACACGACTTTGGCCAGGTCCTTCGAGCGCGCCGAGGTGACGTCCATGCCTGCAACTTCGATGTGACCGGAATCGAGGTCGAGGAGCCTGCCGATCATCGTCAGTAGGGTCGACTTACCTGCACCGTTCGGGCCGACGAGGGCGGTGATGCCGCCTTCGGGGATGTCCAGGGTGACCGGTCCGATGTCAACACTGCTGCTGTAGGCCTTGCGGACTTCTTTGAGTTGAATCACAGGCGTCCCTTTCTCAAAATCACGATTAGGAAGGTCAGGCCACCGACCAGTTCGATGATGATGGAGACCACGCCTTGTGCGTAGAAGATGTGGTTCATCACAAAGTACGCACCCGACAGGATGCAGTATCCGAGCAGCATCGCCATCGGGAAGACGTAGCGGTGGTCGTAGGTATCCGCGGCTTGGTACGCGAGTGTGGCCACGAGGAAGCCGAGGAAGGTCATCGGGCCGACCAGCGCGGTCGATACCGCAATGAGGATGGCCACCAGCACGAGGGTGTAAATCGCGTGCTTTTTGTGGTCCACGCCTAGGTTCATGGATACGTCGCGCCCCAGCGACAGCACGTTGAGCGCGCGCGAGTTGAAGATCAGCATGCCCGCTGCCATGACAACCAGCGGAATTGCCAACGGGTAGTACTCCGGGTCGGCGTTGTTCACGGAGCCAAACAGGCGCGCGGTGAGCACGTCGAACTCGCTGGGTGTGAGCATGCGTTGCATGAACGTGGATACTGCGCCCAGTCCCCCGCCGAGCACGATGCCGACCAGCAGCATGGCGTGCATGTCGGGATTGTTGCCGGCGAGCAGCCAGGTGTATAGCACCAGGCTGAGCCCGATCATGAGCACAAGCTGGATGACAAACATCTGCAAGGTGTGGGCGTTAATCAGCCCTGCTGCGCCGAGAAAGTACACGGTTGAGGTGTGGATAGCAACGTAGAGCGATTCGAACCCCATGATGGACGGGGTGAGAATTCGGTTGTTTGTCACCGTTTGAAACGCCACGGTCGCTGTCGCTTGGCACACAGCCACGATTGCCATCGCGATCACCGCGTTCATGCGACGCTGCGCGATCAGCCAATAGCCGGTGGATCCGAACTCCATCGGGTTGCCGTACGCGAGCAGCCCCGCGGTAAATAATAGTGCGGCCACCGCAAGCGCGCCGATAATAATCCAGTAGCGCTTTTTGCTTGTCGACGACTGGAACGCCCCGATCTCACGCATTCCGGCTCCGCCTCACAATCATGGCGATAAACACCGCGGCGCCGACAACGCCGAGGATGACGGACACGGGCATTTCGAATGGCGCGATGATCGTGCGGCCGATGAGGTCGCACACCGTTACCACTCCAATGCCGGTAAGGCAGACCCATGGCAGGTTGGAGCGGAGGTCGTCGCCACGCATCATGCTCACAATGTTCGGCACAATCAGCCCCAGAAATGGCAGATTGCCGACGACAACCGTGACCACACCGGCGGCCACTGCGACCAGGCTGGTGCCGACGAGCACGATCCGGTTGTAATTCAGGCCAACGTTGGTGGCCACGTCTTCGCCGAGGCCGGCCACGGTGAGCCGGTCGGCGTAGAAGAACACGGCGATGACCACGAACAGCACGATCCACAGCACCTCGTACTGGCCGGCGATCACACTGGTGAACGAGCCGGCAAACCACACGCCGAGCGATTGCAACAGATCGGCCTGCAGCGCCCAATAGGTAGAGACTGCGCTGACCACGGCGCCGAGCATGATGCCGACGATCGGCACGATCAGGCTGGAGCGCAGCGTGACCTTGCGCAAAAAGGCGAAAAACACCATCGTGCCCACGAATGCGAAGCCGACGGCGAGCAGCATGCGCGTCATGATCGTGCCGTTGGGAAAGAACACGAACGACGCGAGCAGGCCAAGGCCAGCCCATTCGGTGGTGCCGGTGGTGGTCGGCTCGACGAAGCGGTTCTGGGTGAGCATCTGCATGATCAACCCACTCATCGCCATCGCCGCGCCGGCGAGCACCAACGCGATGGTGCGCGGGACGCGGGTAGTACGGAACATGGCCCAGCCGTCGTCGCTATTCAAAATGTCGTACTGCCCCACCGCAAGCGAGGTCAGCAGCAGTAAAACGACAACGACAACACCCACCCCAAGCTTCCAATCGAGAAGCTTGGGGCGGGTGGTAGTCGCAGTTGGATGTGTCATTCAGGGGTTACTTTGCAGCCTCGAACTTGTCTGCCAGATCGTTGAGGATCTCGGTGTAGGTGAGGATGGACTCGTTGGTGTAGGTGTCCTTCGGTGCCACGTAGACGTGGTTTTCCTTCACCGCGGTAACGTTCTGCAGCGCGGCAGAGTCGTTGATCACGGACAGAGCCTCCGGGGAATCCTTGGCGGACTTGATCGCTGCATCGCGGTCGAGAGCGAAGATCCAGAACGGGTTCGCGTCAGCGATTGCCTCGACGGAGATGTCATCACCCTTGTGGTCGTTAGAGGCGTTCTCCACCTGAAGCGCCGGAGTGAAGCCGATCAGGTCGAACAGCGGGCCCCACATGCGGCCGACGCCCGGTGCGACGTAGCCGATCTCGCCACCGGAAACGTTCACGGCCATGACGGTCTGGTCCGGGTTGTAGGCGGTGCGGGCGCGCTCGACAGCCTCGGTGAACTCCTTGACGGTCTGCTCAGCCTCGGCCTGCTTGCCAAAGATGTCGCCAAGTGCCAGGGTCTGGCGGATGAGCTCGCGGTCAAACGGCTCGCCGTCGCGCGGCTCGAACTCGACGAGCGTAGCGTTCGGAACCAGCTTCTCAATTTCCTCGTCGTACTTGCGGAAGCGCTGGCCAGAGACGATCACATCCGGGTCAGCGGCCACGATGGCCTCGAGGTTCGGCTCCTTGTGGTTGCCGATGTTGACAATGCTCTCATCGTCCGCGATACCCGGAATGGTGTTCGGGACGAGGTCGCGCGCTGCTGCGACCGGCTTAACGCCCCAGGAGTCCAGGAGCTCGAAGGTGCGGTTGTCCAGAGCGACGACGCGCTGCGGGTTTGCCGGCACTTCCTTCTCGCCGTAGTTGTCGGTCACCTTGACGGTGTCACCGTCGGTGGTGGCGGAGGAGGAGGCAGCCTCGGAGGTGGCTACTGCAGAGGTGGTGGTCTCAGCGGCCTGCTCGGAATTGGAGCAAGCGCCGAGGGTCAGCGAGCCTGCGGCTGCGAGGGCGATCAGCGCGGTGCGCGGGAAACGGATCATTGTCGTCCTTCCAGACTTAGGTAAGGGTTACCTGCGCCAGTTTAGGGTACCCATACTTAAAGTCAACCGGCACCCCCGGTTTCCGCCCATTTAGACTACAAAACTGTGTTGCAAATGACCGAGGTGGGGTCGTCGCAAAGCAAAAAGCCCCAGGGCGACCTGGAGCTTTGCTGTCTTTCGCGATTGCTAATCGACGACGCGCACCGGCAACTTCACAAACTCAACCGATTGCCCCTGTGCGGCCAGCGCAAGCGTGGACGGATCGACCTGGAACACCGCCGGGCCGGCGCGCAGGATCGTCTTTAGATCATTCGCGGCAACCTCCGCACCCGGAGGGCACGCCATGCGAGTCTCGTTGAGGTCACCGACGCGCAACCTGCCGGTCGTATCCACCTGGTAGGTGGAGTTACCCGCGTTGCAGCCATCGTTGTAGGTCAGCGTGCCGTCCGGGCGGAAATCAACGGTGACCTTGTCATTGTTCTTGGCACGCAAGGTGGTGTCCAGTGCGGGCTGGACTTGGTCGTTAGGCAACTGCGTCGCGCCTTCCGCAAGCGGAACCATCAGCCCAGTGCCAGCGGGCTGCTGCCCCGCCGGGTTAGAAAACAGGGAGGAACTCATCTGGACAAACTGGTCAATGCTGCTCGAGCGCTCCTGCGCGCCAGCCGTGCCGACACCAAGGGTGCCGCCGGCCAGGGCCGCGAGCGCGGTTGCAATGGACAATGTTTTCTGAGTCTTGATACCCATGCCCCACACGGTAGCGGCCGGATTCGCGGGTTCAAGGGGTTTCATGGGATGCCTATGCAACTCCAAGAAACTCAATCATCTTGCCTTGGGCGCCAAGGGCGATGGTGTCGTCGTTAAGTTTGTACACAGCGGGACCCGCTCGCAGGATCGACTTCAGTTCATCGGACTTGTTCATGCGGGTTGGATCACAAAGCCGCTGGGTCTCAGCGAACGCGCCCACCTTTACCCCACCGCGAGCGTTGACCTTGTAGGTTGCGTTGCCGACGTTGCAGCCGTCGTCGTAATTGAGCCGGCCCTGCGGCGTGAACGTCAGGGTGATCGCGGCATCTTCCTTCGCCTGCAGCGGCTGTGCGAGAGCTTCCTTTACATCCTTTGCTGCCAGTGGCTTGGCGTCCTTCGGCAGATCCTTCAGCAACATGCCTCCCTTATTGCCCAGCACGGCGCCGGTGTAGGTGTCCCAACCCTTCTGCACCAACTGGTCCAGGTTCGGGTTGGCCGACGAGAGCTGCGCTACCTGTGCGTGCGCGGTGCCAGCACCAATGAAGCCGCCAGCGATGGCAGCTAGGGCGGTTGCAGCGGACAACGTCTTCGCAGTCTTTGAAATCATGCGCACGACCGTAGCGCCGGGCTGTGGTCGCGCCAAGGGATTTAATAAACCTTTTAAGCTCCTCCAATACAACGTTGAGGCCGTTTTTCGGTTGCGCTGCTCGGCACAGGCTATGATATTTGTTGATATGTCACATAACTGATCTGGAGGACCCCATGAAAGCATTCGGTTTCTTGAGCTTCGGGCACTACGCCATCGGCGGCCAACGCGGCCCCTCGGCAGAAAAGGTAGCGAGAATCCACCTCGAGATCGCCAAAGCTGCCGACGAGATCGGCGTCAACAACGCATCCTTCCGCGTCCACCACTTCGTCCCGCAAGCCTCCGCCCCGATGCCGCTGCTCGGTGCGGTTGCGGGCTCCACCGAGCGCATCGAAGTTGGCACCGGCGTGATCGACATGCGCTACGAAAACCCGCTCTACCTCGCCGAAGAAGCCGCCTCCCTCTACCAACTCTCCGGCGGCCGCGTCGCCCTTGGTGTATCCCGCGGCGCCCCCGAGGTCGCCGAGCGCGGCTGGGAAGCATTCGGCTACAAGGGCGAAGCGCCGAACGGTGCCGACGTCGCCCGCAACCACCTCGAAACCTTCATGGCCGCCGTCGACGGCCACAGCTTCGCCACCGCCGCGCCCCTCGAGCGCCAGTACCCCAACATGTTCCAGCCCGGCTCCGCCCTGCCGGTCTTCCCCATGGTACCCGAGCTGCGCAAGCACATCTTCTACGGCTCCGGTACCCACGCGTCTGCCGAGCAGACCGCGCGAGACGGCCTGAACCTCATGTCCTCCACCCTGGTCTCCGAGACCACCGCGCAGACACTTGGCGAGATCCAAGTCGACCAAATCAACCGCTACCGCGCAGCTTGGAAGGAAGCCGGCCACGACTGGACCCCGCGCGTGTCCGTGTCCCGGTCCATCTTCCCCATCGTCGACGGCGCCGACATGGCACGCTTCGGCATGCAGGCCTCCGGCTCCGACCAGGTAGGCATGCTTCCCGAGGTCGGCGCCTCCACCTTCGGCCGCACCTACGCCGCCGAGCCGGACAAGCTCATCGAGCAGCTCAAGGCCGACCCTGCCGTCATGGCCGCCGACACCCTTCTGCTCACCATCCCGACCGGCATGGGCGTGGACGTAAACGTAAAGATCCTGGAAAACTTTGCCACCCACGTCGCCCCAGCACTCGGTTGGCAGCCGAACACGGAGGGCCCCGTCACCGGCTACGAGATCGTCTAGCTCCCCTTCGGGTGCCGCTAGACGGTCTCGCAGTGGCCTCGACGTTTCCCCAGGTCATATTGGGGACCGTTTTCATTATGGAGCTGATCGTCTGGTTGCCCGCGCGGGGAGCTAGACGATGTCGAGGAACTAGACGATGAGCACCGCAGAGTGGGGGCTGTACTCGGTGCAGGTTCGCCGGCAAATAATAAAACCCGCTGGCCGTTTGGCCAGCGGGTTTCGCACTCGGTGGAGCCGCCGGGAATTGAACCCGGGTCCTTCACCACCGCACCAGGGCTTCTCCGTGCGCAGTTCGCACAGAATCTCTGCTCGGCCCTCCGGATCAGGCGAACATGTCCGGATGACGGGCCCAGTCAGTGAAAAATGTCCCTTCCAAGGCCCCACTGACAGGGCCGGAAGGCAAGTCCCCTAAGTCGACGCCAGGTACCGGGTCGGGGACATCCCCGGCCTGACGGACACGCAGGTCGCTGAACCTTTCTAATTAGGCAGCGAGGGCGTAGTCACGCTGAGAGTTCTTCTCTGCGTTTATTAGTTACAGCGACGCTTTCGGTGGTCTCCTGCCTGCACCGGCACGCTTCCCCTGGCTAAGTGATGAAGTCGAAACCAAATCGACCCCTTCAACTACGAAGAAACGTAGGAGAAGAAACGTTACCCCACGCGGCGCCGGAGCACAAGGGGCCGAGCGCGCCGGAGCACAAGGGGCTGGGCACGCCAGAACCCGAGCAACGCCCGCAAGCCCGCCTCAGCCGGCAAGACCCGCCTCAGCCGGCAAGCCCTGCCCCAGCCGGCAACCTACCCCGTGAAGGCTGGGCGGACGCGGAGGAATTCGATGACGGCGTCGGGGCCGGCGTCGACAGCTAGGCGGGCTGCCTTGGCTACTTCGGTGGCGGCCATCTTGGGCAGGCCGTCGTCGCCGGAGAGCATGTCGGTGTCGGTGCGGCCCGGGTGCAGCGAGGTCACGCGCACCTTGCCGGCTTCCTCCTGTGCGAGCGAATCGGTAAAGCCGCGCAGCGCGAACTTGGAGGCGCAGTAGGCGGAGTTGTTGGCGATGCCGTGGTAGCCGGCGCCGGAGTTGATGGTGATGATCAGGCCGTTGGATCGTCGTAAAGCAGGAAGCAGCGCGCGGGTCAGGGTGACAGGCGCGTGGAGGTTGACTTCCATCGTGTTGCGCCAGGATGCGTCCGTGAGCTCCGAAAGAGAGCCGTTTTCCATCACGCCGGCGGCCAGCACGAGGACGTCGAGGTCCTCGATCTTGGAGGCCGCCTCCAAGATGGCTTCGGTGTCCGTCAGGTCCACCTCGAACGGCTCCGCGCTCGGCAGCGCCGAAACAATCTCGGACGCGTCCCGTGACGCGCCCGCGTAAATGTGGTGGTCCTTGCCAAGTTCTTCAGCGATCGCGCGACCGATGCCGCGGGACGCTCCAGTAATCAGTGCCTTTTTCATAGGCCCCCACCGTACTGAAAACGCTACGCCTTGATGCCCTTCAACTTGCGGCCCAGCTCACGGGTGATTTCGCGGTCCTCGGTGCGTCGCTTGATGGCGCGGCGCTTGTCGTAGTCCTGCTTACCTTGGCCGAGGCCCAACTCGACCTTGGCGCGGCCGTCTTTGAGGTAAAGCGACAGCGGGATGAGGGTGCGGTTGCCGTCGCGGACTTTGCCTTCCAGCGAGTCGATCTCGCGGCGGTGCAGCAGCAGTTTGCGGGTGCGGCGCGGCGGGTGGTTGGTCCAGTGCCCCTTGGAGTATTCGGGGATGTGCATGTTGCGCAGCCAGACTTCACCGTTGTCGATGGTGGCAAACGCCTCGACAAGCGACACCTTGCCTTCGCGCAGCGCCTTGATTTCGGTGCCTTGCAGGACGATGCCGCACTCCCAGGTGTCCAAGATGGTGTAGTCATGGCGAGCTTTCCGGTTGGTCGCTAGGACGCCGGTGTTGGAAAGCTTCTGCTTTTTGTTCTTCTTGGACATAGGCGCTCGAGTGTACTACTTCCGCACGTAGGAGCGAAGTGCCACCTGGGCTGCGAGGCCGCCGAGCACCATGGCGACGAGCCCGGTCAGTGGCATGACGGCCCACACGGCAGAGTCGGGGACGCGGGCGATGAGTTGGGAGGCATAGAGGTCGCCGAGCAGCGGGTCCACTAGGAACTGCTTGCCGGCCCACACGCCGAAGGTGGCCAGCACCGCGCCGAGCAGTACGGAGATCACGGCCTCGAGCACGAACGGGGCCTGGGTGTACCAGCGCGAGGCGCCGACCATGCGCATGATGCCGATCTGTTCGCGGCGGTTGAACGCAGCCAACTGCACCATGTTCGCGATCAGGAACACAGCGGCCAGCGCCTGTGCGGCGGCGATGACGAAGGCGGCGTTGCGGAACGTGTTCAGCGTGCCGGCGGCGGAGCGCACGGTGTCGGCTTGGTCTGAAATGACGGTGACCTGCGGCAGCTCACGGATCGCGTCAAGCGGCGCGGTGTCGGTCGGGTCCTCCAGGCGCACGTGCAGTGCGGCCGGCAGCGCATCCGGGGTGGTCTCACGCACGAGTTCCGGCTCGGCGTCCTGGAACAGTTCCACGAACCGCTCGTAGGACTGCTCGCGGGAGCGGAAGGTGACTTGCTCGACGCGGTCGTCGCCCTGCAGGGTGTCGCGTACCTGTTTGCAGGCGTCGGTGGAGCAGTCCTTGTCGCCCGCGGAGATGTCCTCGTCCAACTCGACCATCACTTCGACGCGGTCGAGGTAGAGCTTCTTCGTATCGGCGGTGGCCTGCGAGATCAAAATGCCCGTGCCGACGAGCGCGAGTGAGAGCGCCGTGGTGATCACCAGCGCGATGGTCATGGTCAGGTTGCGGCCGAGGCCTTTGAAGCCTTCGCGGAAGATGAAATTCCAATTCATGGTTACTTCCTCACATCCCCGTAGACGCCGTTTTGTTCGTCGCGCACGACCTTGCCTAACTGCAGTTCGATGACGCGTTTGCGCATGTCATCCACCGCACGCGCGTTGTGCGTGGACATGACCACGGTGGTTCCCATGCGGTTAATACGCGCAAGCAAGGCCATGATTTCGTCGGCGGTGCCGGGGTCGAGGTTGCCCGTGGGCTCGTCGCAAAGCATGAGCTTTGGCTTATCGACGAACGCACGCGCAATCGCAACACGCTGCTGCTCACCACCTGACAACTCGCGCGGCATACGATTCGCCTTCGCGCCGAGGCCGACAAGTTCGAGCGCCTCCGGCACGAGTTTGGCAATGCGGTCCTTCGGCTTGCCGATCACCTCGAGCGCGAACGCCACGTTGTCGTACACGTTGAGGTTGGGCAGCAGGCGGAAGTCCTGGAACACGTAGCCGATGGACTGGCGCAGTGTGTTGATCTGCTTGCCAGACAGTGCGTTGACGTGGAAGTCGCCGAAGTAGATGTCGCCGGAGGTGACGTTTTCCTCGCGGATCATCAACTGCAAGAACGACGATTTGCCGGAGCCGGACGCGCCGATCAGGAAGACGAACTCGCCGTCTGGGATCTCCAGGGTGACGTCGTTGAGCGCGGGGCGCGTGGACGTCGGATACGTCTTGGTCACATGGTCGAATCGGATCACGCGACACACCTTACCCGTTACTGGTGTGACTCTTGTTGCTGCTGTGCCATACGCCAGCGGATGCCGGCCTCCAGGAAGCCGTCGATGTCACCGTCGAGCACCTTCTGCGGGTCGCCCACCTCGTAGTCGGTGCGCAGGTCCTTCACCATCTGATACGGGTGCAGAACATAGGAGCGCATCTGGTTGCCCCAGCTGGCGTTACCACCCGCGCCGAGGGCGTCCATCTCCGCCTTTTCCTCCTGGCGCTTCTTCTCCAGAAGCTTGGACTGCAGCACGTTGAGCGCCGACGCCTTGTTCTGAATCTGGGACTTCTCGTTCTGGCAGGTCACCACGATGCCGGTCGGAATGTGGGTGATGCGCACCGCGGAGTCGGTGGTGTTCACGCTCTGTCCGCCCGGGCCAGAGGAACGGTAGACGTCCACGCGGATGTCCGAATCCGGGATGTCGATGTGGTCGGTGTGCTCCACGACCGGAAGCACCTCCACCTCGGCGAACGAGGTCTGGCGGCGGCCCTGGTTATCAAACGGCGAGATACGCACAAGCCGGTGCGCGCCCTGCTCCACCGACAACTGGCCGTAGAGGTAATCGCCGTGCACAACAAAGGTGGCGGACTTAATGCCGGCCTCTTCGGCGTAGGAGATGTCGTACACATCCACCTTGTGGCCAGCCTTTTCCGCCCAACGCACGTACATACGCATGAGCATCTCCGCCCAGTCCGCCGCGTCCACGCCACCGGCGCCAGAGCGGATGTTGACCACGGCCTCGCGCTCGTCGTATTCGCCGGAGAGCATGGTCTGCACCTCAAGCGAATCGATTTGCGCTGCCACGTCCGCCAACTCGTCGTCGGCCATCGAGGGGTCGCCTTCTTCTTCGGCGAGTTCGTACATGACCGGCAGGTCGTCGATACGCGAGCGCAACGACGTGACCTTCTTCAACCGCGACTGCACATTGGAAAGCTCAGTGGTCACCTGCTGTGCGTGCGCCGGATCGTCCCACAGAGACGGGTCGCCGGCTTGGGCCTCGAGTTCGCGGGCGCGCTCGCGGAGCACGTCGAGGTCCATCACCTTCTCGATGGTGGAAAGTGTGGACGAAAGATCCTTAATCCGCGCTTGAGTCTCGGGCTGCATAACCGGGAAGTCTAGCGAACTGCCTGACGCAGCCACCACGACGGGATAGAGTGTGCTGCGACCCCACACGGGCGCCCGAGGCATCGGGCTGAGATCGCGCTACGCCTGCGCGAGCACCGTTCGAACCTGTCTGGTTAGCACCAGCGAAGGAAGTAAGGAGAAGGTCGTGCCTGAAACGCATGCCGATATTTATGCCCAGGAAATCCACCCCAAGCACGCATACGCGCCGATTCTGAAGGACGGGCTGGAGGTTCCGGAAACCGCGATCCACCTGGACGACTCCCCTACCGGCCCCAACGAGCCGTTCAAGATCTACCGCACCCGCGGCCCCTGGGCCGAGCCGGAAGTTGGCCTGCCCAACCTGCGCGGCGAGTGGATCACCGCCCGCGGCGACGTGGAGGAATACGTCGGCCGCGAGCGCAATTTGCTTGACGACGGCCGCGCTGCCGTCCGCCGCGGCTCCGCCAGCGAAGAGTGGCGTGGCGCCTCCCGCAAACCGTTGCGCGCCAAGCCGGGCAAGCGTGTCACCCAGATGGCCTACGCCCGGCGCGGCGAAATCACCCGCGAGATGGAATTCGTGGCGCTGCGTGAACACTGCGACGTAGAGAAGGTCCGCGCGGAGGTTGCCGCCGGCCGCGCGATCATCCCGAACAACGTCAACCACCCGGAAAGCGAGCCGATGATCATCGGCAACGCGTTCCTGACCAAGATCAACGCCAACATTGGCAACTCCGCCGTAACCTCCTCTATCCGCGAAGAGGTAGAGAAACTGCGTTGGGCCACCCGCTGGGGTGCCGACACCGTCATGGATCTGTCCACCGGCAACGACATCCACGCCACCCGCGAGTGGATCCTGCGCAACTCCCCCGTGCCCATCGGCACTGTGCCCATCTACCAGGCACTGGAGAAGGTCGACGGCATCGCCGAGGACCTGACCTGGGAGATCTTCCGCGACACCGTCATCGAACAGTGCGAGCAAGGCGTGGACTACATGACCGTCCACGCCGGCGTTCGCCTCCCCTTCGTGCCGCTGACCTCCAAGCGCGTCACCGGCATCGTCTCCCGCGGCGGCTCGATCATGGCTGGCTGGTGCCTCGCCCACCACAAGGAATCCTTCCTGTACGAAAACTTCGACGAGCTCTGCGAGATCTTCTCCCAGTACGACGTCGCATTCTCGCTTGGCGACGGCCTGCGCCCCGGCTCCCTCGCCGACGCCAACGACGCCGCCCAATTCGCCGAACTCAAAACCATCGGCGAACTCTGCCGCCGCGCCTGGGACTTTGACGTCCAGGTCATGATCGAGGGCCCCGGCCACGTTCCCCTGAACATGATCCAGGTAAACAACGAGAAGGAGCAGGAGTGGTGTGGCGGCGCGCCGTTTTACACCCTCGGCCCCCTGGTCACCGACATCGCCCCTGGCTACGACCACATCACCTCTGCCATCGGCGCCGCCAACATCGCCGCCGGCGGCACCGCCATGCTCTGCTACGTCACCCCGAAGGAACACCTGGGACTTCCCAACCGCGACGACGTGAAAACTGGCGTGATCACCTACAAACTCGCCGCCCACGCCGCCGACGTAGCCAAGGGTCACCCCGGCGCGCGCGACTGGGACGACGCCATGAGCAAGGCACGCTTCGAGTTCCGCTGGCACGACCAGTTCGCCCTCTCCCTCGACCCCGACACCGCGGAGGCCTACCACGACGAAACCCTGCCCGCCGAGCCCGCGAAGACCGCCCACTTCTGCTCCATGTGCGGACCAAAGTTCTGCTCGATGCGCATCAGCCAGGACATTCGCGACGAGTTCGCCGACCAAATCGCAGACCTCGGCATGCCGTCATTCGACTTCTCGGGCGGTGCTGGCGGCGCTGGCGGTGCTGGCGGTGCAGGCCCCGACGCCAAGGCCGGCGAGCGCGAGATGGCTCAGGAGTTCCGCGACTTAGGCTCCAACGTCTACCTCCCCGAGACCCGCGAGGGTGCGCCGACTGCGCCATAATGGCGGCGTGACTGAAGCATTTATCAACGCACACCGTTCCTCCTCCGACGCCGAACTGGCCACCGCACTCGTCCAGCACGCCGGCGGCCTTGCCCTCCGCATGCGTGCCGAGGGCCTGGGCACGGAGTTCAAAACCTCCGTATCCGACGTGGTTACGGAGGCGGACCGTGCCGCGGAGCGTTTCGTCGCCAATGCGCTCGAGGCGCTGCGCCCGGACGACGGCGTCATCGGCGAGGAGGGCGCCAACCGCCCCTCCCACACCGGCCGTACCTGGGTGATCGACCCCGTCGATGGCACCTACAACTTCTCGCAAGGCTCCGATTACTTCTGCTCGGCGCTCGCTCTTATCGACGACTCCCCGTCCCCCACCCCACTCATCTCCGCCATCCACCGCCCTGCCTTGGACACGACCTGGGTCGCCGCCGACGGCGTGGCCACCCGCAACGGGGTCGCGTTGCCTACCCTCGCGGACGCCCCGCTCGCCGAGAGCGCCGTGGTGACCTACCTCCACCCCACCTTTATGTCCTCCGACGAGGTCCGCGAACCTTGGCTGCGCGTCGTTTCGGGGGCCGCCACGATCCGCATGCTCGGCGCCGGCTCCGTCGACCTGGCGAACATCGCCGCAGGTCAGATGGGTGCGTGGATGCAGCACTCTGTGCCCGACTGGGATTGGCTGCCCGGCAAGGCGCTCGTGGAGGCCGTCGGCGGCCGCTGCGTCAAGGTCGATGCCGGTGGCGTGACCTGGTGCGTTGCGGGTAACCCCCGCGTGGTCGACGAGATCGCCGACCGCCTCCGCGCCTAGCGGTCTTTGCCTCCCCGCGACTCCCCCAAGCCCCGGGCGCTAAGAACTACGGGAGCCGGAACCCGCCTTTGACGGATGGCAGGACGGAGTCGAGACGCGCTGATGCGGTTGGCGCGTGGATCGGGCCTTGTAGCGGGCTGTGGCATGCGATGTCGAATGGTGCGTGCCAGGTGCCGCCGTTGACCATGGCGATGACGCGGTCGCCGACCATGAGTGGGGCGCCGGAGTCGCCTTGCATGGCGCAGACGTGGTTGACGTTGTGGGTGTCCCAGTCGGTGAAGGTGGGTGCGCAGGTGTAGCCGGAGGCGACGCCTTTCTTGCACACGGTGCCGCCGGGGCGGACGGGGGCGCCGCCGACGTGGTTGGCGGTGATGCCGTCGTAGGTGCGGGTGACTTCGGTGTTTTTGTCCAGGGTGATCACGGCGAAGTCTTTTTGTTTGTCTACTTGGGTGATTGTGCCGGTGGTGCCGAGTTGGGGTGCGTCGGCGGATTTGACCTTGTCGCCAACGTTGCCGCAGTGGCCGGCGGTGAGGGCGACTTTTTGGCCGCGGTCGTTGTAGCCGGCGACGGTGGTGGTGCACATGAATTCGGAGCCGGGGGTGTTGCCGACGTAGAGCGGGGTGCCGGGTCCGTAGAGGGCGTTGCCGCGTGCGCGGGCTTGGTCGGCTTCTGCGGGGACGCGGGGGGCGTCGTGGAAGGATCCGGGGACGCGGTGGAGGACGCGGTCGGCTCCGGGTTTGCCGGCGAGGGCTTTGGAGATGATGTCGGTGCGCCAGATGTAGTTGGGGTCGGCGGTGTCGACGGGCGCTGCGTTTTGTGCCATCGCGGGTGCGGCGTCTGCGCTAAGAGCAGGCGTGACGACGAGAGCGAGGGCGGAGACGGCGGCAGCGACAATGGTGCGGGCCGATGGGAGGCGGCGCATACTTATCCCCTATCAGTGTTTCGAAGGCGCGTGAAGACAACTTTTGCCACAGTAATCACTTGGGCAACATTGGCACCATTCAACCATACGAAGACCCACCCGGGGGTGCTTTCGGGCACGTAAGGTAGGCCCATGGCTGACTTACCGAAACTCACTGGACGCCTCGCAGGTTTCGAGGACACGATCGACAAGACGCGCGACAAGCGCGAAGACCTTTACAAGTGGTTCCACCGGAACCCGGAGCTGTCGATGCAGGAGTTTGCTACCTCGCAACGCATTGAGGAGCTACTCACCGCGATCGGTTACACCGTCACGGCGGTGGGCAAGACGGGCAAGGTCGGCGTGCTGGAAAACGGCGAGGGTCCGGTGGTGTGCTTCCGCGCGGATTTCGATGCCCTGCCGATCAGCGAGGCGACCGGCCTGGAATACTCGGCGGACCCGGCGCTGAACCGGATGCATGCGTGCGGCCACGACATGCACACGACTGCCCTGCTGGGTGCGGCGGAGGCGTTGGCGCAGCACAAGGACCTGTGGTCGGGCACGTTTATCGCACTGTTCCAGCCGGGTGAGGAAACCGGCGCGGGCGCGGTGGATATGGCGCAAGCGGGTTTGGCGGAGAAGATCGTCAAGCCGGATGTGGTGTTGGGCCAGCACGTGGGCCCGTGGATCGACGATTACGGCGTCGGCGCACTGTCCGGCCCGGTGTTTTCCACGTGCGTGCAGACCAAGATCACGATTTTCGGCCGCGGCTCGCACGGCTCGATGCCGCAGCATGGCATCGACCCGGTGGTGCTTGCGGCGAAGGTGATCATGAGCCTGCAGACGATCATTTCGCGCAACATCGATCCGCAGGAGATGGGCGTAGTCACGGTCGGCGCGGTCCACGGCGGCGATTCGCCGAACACCATCCCGGATTCGGTGGAGCTCAAGGTGTCCACGCGCGCGTTTACGCAGGAAATTTCGGACAAGCTTAACGGCGACATCAAGCGCATCGTCCAAGGAGAATGCGCCATTGCGGGTTGCGACCGGGAGCCCACCTTCGAGGTCATTGGCGGCGCCCCGGTGTTTAGTAACCACGAGGAGCCGACGGAGAAGGTCATGGCGGTGTTCCGCGAGCAGTTTGGTAAGCGCGCGGGCAACTTCGGCCGGTTGTCGGGTTCGGAGGACTTCCCCACCATCGCGGAAGCTTGGGGCGTGCCGTACTTCTACTGGGCGGTAGGCAGCAAGAAGGAAATGGAGGGCGCTCCGGCGAACCACTCTCCCCTGTTCGCGCCGGATTTGGATCCGGTGTTGGACCATTCGACGCGCACGATTTTGGCGGCGGTGTCGCCGTGGCTGATGCCGTAGCGAACATGTCGCAGTAGCCGTGTAGGTTGAGCCGCATGACTTCGCATGCGGCACCGCACCCGAACCAGCAACCCGCGCAACCTCAGCAACCCGCGCAGCCCCTAAAGCAGCGCCTGATCGTGCCTGATCTGGCGCGCGGCACCGCACTGCTTGGCATCGCGATGGCCAATGTGGCGCAGACGTGGATCACGAATGATTGGTCTGAGGACCAGTCGCGTGCGGGCTGGTCGGTGGGTGGTGTCCGCCCGGACAGCGTCATCGACCAGGTCAGCGCCGTGTTCGCCGCGATGTTTATTCACGTGCGCGGGCTGCCGATGTTCTCCACCCTGTTGGGGTTCGGCTTCGGGCTGGTGGCGGCCAGTCTCTACCGCAAGCACTATCCGTTGAAGGATGCGCGGCGGGTGTTGGTTCGTCGATACGCAGTGCTCGCGTTGTTTGGTTTGGCACACATGCTTGGCCTGTTTTATGGCGACATCATGCTCACGTATGGCCTGGTGGGCATCTTGTTGGCGTGGGGGTTGTCGTGGTCGACGAAGACGTTGCGCATTGTGGCGTATTCGATCCTGGGCTTGTTCACCACGTTCGGGGTGTTAGGTGGCGTCTCGGCGTTTTTCTTCAATTCTTCGGAGGCGATCATACAGCCGGATCCGACGATCACGTTTGATACGCCAGCGGCATATTTCTCCTCAAACCTGCAGATGGCGTTGGGCATGTTGGCCATGCAGCCTGTTGCGGCGTTGCAGTTGTGGGCGTTGGCGATTATCGGGTTTGTGTGGGCGCGGGAGCGGGTGCTTATCGACGTCACCACGCACCGCAAAACCCTCATCACCTGGACCGTTATCGCCGCGGTGATCATCGTGGGCATCGGGCTGCCGTGGGGCTTGGCGGCCGCGGGCGTGCTGCCGGCACAGTGGGAGCTGCCGCTGTTCATCCTGAACCAGGCGGTGGGTTACTTCACAGGCCCGGGCATCCTGGCGGCACTCGCGCTGGCCACGCACAGGCTGAACAACAACGTGCCGGGATGGGCGCGGGCGTTCGTGGCGTTGGGCAAGCGTTCCATGTCGGGGTACCTGGCACAGTCGGTGCTGTTCATCTTGCTGTGCACCCCGGCGTTTCTGGGCATCGGCCTGGACACCACGGTGACCGGCAAGCTGGGCATTGGCCTGCTGGTGTGGGCGATCACGCTGGCGCTCGCGGTGCTGCTGGAGCGCGCCGGGAAGCAGGGTCCGTTTGAGTGGGCGCACCGCCACCTCTCGTATGGCAAGACAGGAAGGATTGAGCCGAAGAATGATCAGGTTTCTATCGCTGGATGAGATGACGCCGCGTCAGGTCCACCAGTTGTACAAGTTGCGGGTGGATACGTTCGTGGCGGAGCAGCAGTGCCCGTACGCGGAGATTGATGATCAGGATGCCAACCCCGAGACGAAGCACATCCTTGCATTGCTTGACGACGACACCCTCGCCGGCTGCGCCCGCGTCTTCCCCACCGAGACGGGATCGCGCTTTGGGCGTTTCGTGGTCCATCCCGACCACCGCGGCTCGGGCCTTGGCCCGGAGATCGTGCGCACGGGTATCGAGTACACGGAGCGCTTCCCCGGGGATTTGGTCATCGAGGCGCAGGCCGGCCTTGTCGGCTACTACGAGCAGTTCGGGCTGGTGGCCGAGGGTGAGGAATTCCTGGATACAGGAGTTCCCCACCGCAAGATGCGGATCAAGCGCTAGTTCTGGCGCTAGGCCAAGCGCTAGTCCTGGCGGCGTTCGTCGACAATAGTGTCGCGCTCGCCGCGCTCGAGTTTGAAGCCTTCGGGGAACTTCCAGGAGTCGTCCTCGGCATCGTATTCGAGTTCGGGGCGCTCCACCTCGTTGCCTTGCGCGTCGTAACCCGGCGCGGGTTTGTTTTCGCCTTCTTCGAGTTTCTCGGCGGTGTCGGTCTTCTCCCAGGTGCGGGAGCGGGTCTTGCGGGCGGCGGCGGAGTCGTCGCTCATGGCCTTGACCAGGGAGTACATCATGACGAAGTACATGAAGAAGAACGGCAGGGCGATGATGATCACGACTTGTTGGAGGGCGTTGATGCCGGAGTCGTTGATAAACAGCAGCGCGCCGGTGACCAGGCCGACGGCGACCACCCAGCCGACGCGGTAGTAGGTGGGTGATTTGTTTTCCTCGCCGGAGGCGAACATGTCCATCACCAGGGCGGCGGAGTCCATGGATGTGACGAAGTAGAACACGATCACGATCAGGGCGACGGTGCCGGTGATGGTGTACAGGGGGTAGTCCGCAAGGAGGGTGAACAGTGCCTGTGGGGTGTCGCCGTCTTCCACCACGGGTTTGGTCAGCACGCCCGGGTTTCGCTCTTCCATGTCGATGGCTGCGCGGCCGAAGATGGAGAACCACACCAGGTCGAACGCGGTGGGCAGCAGCAGGGTGCCGCCGATGAATTCGCGGACGGTGCGGCCGCGGGAGATGCGGGCGAAGAACATGCCCACGAATGGCGACCAGCAGATGGTCCATGCCCAGTAGAAGGCGGTCCAGGTGGCGTGCCAGCCGGGGTTGTCGTTGTAGGAGTCGACCCAGAACATCAGCTCGGGCAGGGATTGGGCGTAGATGCCGAAGGATTCGGTGATCTGGCCGAGCAGTTTCAGGGTGGGGCCGGTGAGCAGCACGAAGAGCATCAGGGCGATGGTGCCGGCGATATTCAGGTTGGACAGGATCTTCACGCCCTTGTCCAGGCCGGTTGCCACGGAGATGGAGGCGGCGATGGTGATGCCGCAGATGATCGCGATCTGCACCGGGGTGACCAGGGGCACGTCCCAGAGGATGTTCATGCCGGCGGAAATCTGCAGTACACCCAGGCCGACGGAGACGGCGAGGCCGAAGACGGTGCCGATGATGCCCAGGGCGTCGAGAAGTTTGCCGGGCGCTTCGTACACGCGGCGGCCGAGCAGTGGCGCGAACATGGAGGACATTCGCGCGGGCATTTTGCGCTTATAGACGAAGTACCCCACCGCCAGACCAGGCAACGTGAAAATGACCCACATGTGGATGCCGAAGTGGTAGTAGGTGAACTCGAACGCTTGGATGATGGCGTCGCGGCTCATGGATTCGTAGCCGCCGCGTGGCGGGTTGAAGGCGTGGTTCAGCGGTTCGGCGGCACCCCAGAACAGCAGCGTTGCGCCCATACCGGCGGCAAAGAGCATGCCGAACCAGACGGGGTATGAGTATTCGGGTTCATCGTCGTCGTCGCCAAGCCGCAGGTTGCCGTAGCGGGAGACGAACACGCAGATCAAAAAGACCAGCGTGGCGGAGATACCGCCGACGTAGAGCCACGTGAAGTGGTCCATCAGCCAGCCAGAGACGGCGGCGTAGGACTCGCGGGCGGTGTCGCCGAACGCGATGGTGCCCGCAACGAAGATGAGAATGAACCCCAAGGCGGAGAAGAAAATCAAGGGGTCTGAGTGGAGACGGCGTGTGCGCGCCATAAGGGGTGTTCCTAACTGGTGGGAAACAACAACGCGCCCGGGTTACCGCCCGGGCTTGATCAGTGCACCGGCGGCAGAGGAGGTCACAGCGGACCCGATAAGTACTCCGACGGTGTAAAGGATGCCGGTGACGCCGAGCATTTGCAGCAGCCAGCCAAAGAACAGCGCGCCCACGACGGCACCTGCGATTGCGACGACCCAACGGCCCATGGTGTGTTCCTTTCAATGAGACAGCATTGACGTGGACAACCAGCGTACGCAAGTGCTACGATTCGTCCCGCTATGAATACCCAAGAACCCGCCTCTACCAGGGCAGCTGTTGATGAACAAAAACTTTTAGAGCGCTTCATGTGGCTCTCCATCGGCGCTACCATTGTCACGATTGTGCTGAAGGCAATCGCGGCGTGGGTGACGGGTTCTGTGGGTTTCTTATCGGACGCGTTGGAGTCCGGGATCAACCTCGTCGCAGCCGCCGTGGGCCTGTGGGCGCTGAAGCTTTCAGCCAAGCCGGCGGACGACAACCACAACTTCGGCCACTCCCGCGCCGAGTACTTCTCCGCCCAGGTGGAGGGCACACTCATCCTGATCGCCTCTATAGTGATCATTTATACGGCGGTGGATCGCCTGATCAACCCGGTACCGGTGCAGCAGCTCGGCATCGGCCTGGCGTTCTCTATCGTGGCCACGCTGTTGAACCTCGGCGTGGGTGTCGCGCTCATCCGCGCGGGTAAGAAGTACCGCTCCACCACTCTGAACGCGGACGGGCACCACTTGATCACGGACGTGTGGACCACGGTGGGCGTCATCGTGGGCATGGCGCTGGTGTGGCTGACCGGCTGGCAGCCGCTCGACCCGATTGTGGCGCTACTAGTTGGCCTGAACATCCTGTTCACCGGCTACAAGTTGCTCAAGGGTGCGATCCTGGGGCTGCTGTCGCACACGCTGCCCGAGGATGAGCAGAAGGTTGTCCATAACTTTCTGGATGCCTATGCCAAGGACAACGGCGTGACGTTCACGTCGGTGCGTACGGCGGAGGCTGGCCGCGACCGCTTGGTCAACCTGGTTATGCAGGTGCCAGGCTCCTGGACGGTGGATCACTCCCACGATCACGCGGATGCGGTGGAGGAAGGTATCGCCGCAGCGCTTGGTGGCGCGGAGACGATCGTGCACATCGAGCCGCTGGGCCATCCGACGCGTACCGGCCCGCTGCAGATCTAATCCGCATAGGGTGATGTGCATGGATTCGCAGCTTATGGGCAAACCCGAACTCGATTTACGCTGTTATTTTGTCACCGGCCAGGGTGACGACATTGTGGAGCGCGCCCGCGCCGCCGCGGCTGGCGGTGCCGGGGTGGTGCAGGTGCGCTCGAAGCCGATTAGTGCGCGCGACCTGTACGACCTTGCCCGCGAGGTGGCCGAGGCCGTCCACGAGGTGAACCCGAAGACGCAGGTGCTTATCGACGACCGCGTCGACGTCGCCCTAGCACTACGCGACCACGGCATCGCCGGCGTGCACGTGGGCCAAGACGATCTGGACGTGAAGGTAGCGCGCGACCTGCTCGGCCCGGACGCGATCATCGGCCTGACCACCGGCACGATGGAACTGGTTCAGGCTGCGAACGCATACAAAGACGTGATCGATTACATCGGCTGCGGCCCCTTCCGCAACACCCCGACGAAGGACTCGGGCCGGCCTCCCCTAGGCTTCGGCGGCTACCCGCCCCTGGTGGAGGCTGCCCAGGTGCCGCTGGTGGCCATCGGGGACGTGACGGTGGACGACGCGTACCACCTGGCGCTTGCCGGCGTGGACGGGTTGGCCATTGTTCGCGGCATCATGCACGCCGATAATTCCCAGGACTATTGCGAGCGCGTGGTCGCGGAGTTTGAAAGGGGCCAAACGGACCGGGCAAAAGCGCTACCCTGATCGCTGTGAATATCTCGGTTGTCGGTGCTGGCATCATCGGTCTGTCCACTGCGCTTACGTTGGCGGATCGCGGCCATGCGGTCACGGTGTACGACCCGGCACCGGTGTCGGGGGCGTCGCATTATGCGGGTGGGATGCTCGCTCCTACCGCTGAAGTCGTCTATAAGCAAGACCCGCTCTTTCCGCTGATGGCGGCGTCTGCGGCGCTCTACCCGGATCTGATCAAGCTCACCGCGAAGTACTCGGATTTGCCCACGGGCTATCGCACGGAGGGCACGCTGGTGGTCGCGCGCGATGTTGCGGACAAGACGCACCTGGCGGAACTGAGCGAGTATCAGGAAAAGCACGGCATGGCGGTGGAGAAGGTCACCACTCGGCAGGCGCGCGGTCTTGAGCCGGCGCTCTCCCCTGCCATTAACGGTGCGGTGCGGATTGCAGGTGACCACCAGGTGCAGCCGCGCTTGTTTACCAAGGCGCTCCTGGATGCCTGCGCGAATGCCGGGGTGACATTCAAGTACGAGCGCGTGGATAGTACGGACGAGCTGGACGGGGATCAGGTTGTCGTCGCTAATGGTCTGGGTGCTCGTGACCTTGTGCCGTTTCTGGATCTGCGCCCGGTGTACGGCGACGTGCTGCACGTGCGTGTGCCGGACCATCAGTACCCGCTGCTGAACCATGTGGTGCGCGGGTTTGTGGAGGATCGTCCGATCTACCTCATTCCGCGCGAGGACCACACGCTGACTATCGGCGCGACTACACGCGAGGACGGCCGCGACCAGCCGCAGGTGCAGGGCGTTCACCAGCTGCTGCGGGATGCGATTGAGGTGGTGCCGGCGGTTGAGGAGTGCGATTTCCTCGAGGCCGGCGCCGGTGCGCGCCCGGGCACGCCGGATGATTTGCCGTACATCGGTCGTATCGACGAGCGCACCGTGGTGTCCACCGGTTACTTCCGGCACGGGATTTTGCTGGCGGCGTTGGGGGCTCGGTGTGGTGCTGGGGTCGTCGAAAAGCAAGCACCATTCATAAACTTATCCGCATGCGACCCGAGGAGGCACGAATGCAACTAACGCTCAACGGTGAAAGGACCACCACCCAAGCCACGACTGTGCAGGAGTTGGTGGCGGAGGTCGGCGCGCCTGAGGCCGGCACTGCCGTAGCGGTGAACGGTGAGGTCGTGCCGCGCTCGCAGTGGGGGCAGGCGCTTATCGACGACGCAGAGGTGGACATCCTCACCGCCGTCCAAGGAGGCTAGACGTGCTTGAAATTGCTGGTCAGCGGTTTGAATCCCACCTGATTATGGGCACGGGTGGGGCGAGTTCTTTTGACATGCTGGAGCGCGCCCTGGTGGCAAGTGGAACGGAGATGACCACGGTGGCGATGCGCCGCCACTCCGCGACCACCGGCGCGGGCGAGAGCGTGTTTGACCTGCTGGGGCGCCTAAATATCCGTCCGCTGCCGAACACTGCGGGGTGTCGCACGGCGCGCGACGCGGTAATCACGGCGAAACTTGCGCGTGAGGCGCTGGGCACGGACTGGGTGAAACTGGAAGTCATCGCGGACGACCGCACACTGCTGCCCGATGTGGTGGAGACCGTCGACGCCTGCGAGATGCTCGTGGACGAGGGCTTTACGGTGCTGGCGTACACCTCCGACGACCCGGTGGCGGCGAAGCGCCTGGAGGATCTCGGTGCTGCGGCGGTGATGCCGTTGGGCTCCCCGATTGGCACTGGACTTGGAATCCTCAACCCGCACAACATTGAGTTGATCTGCTCGCGCGCGCAGGTGCCGGTGCTTATCGACGCCGGCCTGGGCACCGCATCCGACGCCTCCCTTGCCATGGAACTCGGGTGTTCTGGCGTGCTGCTCGCCAGCGCGGTGAACCGTTGCCAGGACCCGGTGGCCATGGCGCACGCGATGCGCCACGCGGTGGAGGCCGGCCGCCTGGCCCGCGCTGCTGGGCGCATCCCGAAGCGCGAGCACGCCGTGGCGTCGTCCACCTTCGACGGTTTGGCCAGCTGGGCCGACTGGGAAGACGCGGTGCTGTAGGGCCGTGCTGCCGGAAAACGAACTCAAGCGCACCGCGCGCCAGATGAACCTGCCCGGATTCGGCCCGGAGCAGCAAGAACGCCTATACGACGCGCACGTGTTGGTCATCGGCGCCGGTGGCCTGGGCTGCCCCGTCATGCAGACGCTGGCCGCCACGGGCGTTGGCAACATTACGGTGTGGGATGACGACCACGTGGACATCACCAACATCCACCGCCAGATCCTCTTCGGCGCCGAGGACGTCGGCCGCAGCAAGGTGGAGGTGGCCGCAGAGCGCCTGCGCGCGCTCCAGCCCGGCATCACTGTCACGCCGGTGAAGGATCGCCTGACCGCCGACAACTTCATCGAGGCCCTTGACGGCATCGACTTACTTATCGACGGCTCAGATACCTTTGCCACCAAATTCCTCGCCGCCGACGCCGCCGAAATCACCGGCACGCCGCTGCTGTGGGGTTCGGTGCTGCGCTACCGCGGCGACATCGCTCTGTGGCACTCCGGCCCCGGCGCGCCAGAGGGTGGCGTGGGCATGCGGGACCTCTACCCCACCCAGCCGGATGCGGATTCCGTGCCGGATTGTGCCACCGCGGGTGTGCTCGGCGTGACCACCTCCGTGGTGGGTGGGCTGATGTCCACCGAGGCCGTGAAGTTCCTCGCGAGCATCGGCGAGGCGGAGATCGGCCGGCTGCACATGTACGACGCGCTGACCACCACCATCCGCCGCTTCACCGTCCCCCGCGACCCGGCGCGCCCTCTGGTCACGCACTTGGCCACCTACACCGACGCCTGCGCCGTGAGCACTGAGGGGCAGTTGCTTTTCGACGACATCACCACCGGCACCGCCCACGCCCTGGACATCCGCGAACCCCACGAGCGGGCGATCGCGGACCTGCCGGTTAACTCCGCCCACCTGCCACTGAGCCAGATCGAGCACAACCCCGATGCCGTTGACCTTGCCTTGGCCGAGTACGTCGAAGGCGACGAGGTGGTGGTCTACTGCGCGGGCGGGGTGCGTTCTGAAAAATTTGTAGAAACCTACGCAGAGCAGGCGAAACAACTCGGAATTGTGCTGAAATCGCTGCCAGGAGGCGTGCAACGCTGGGGATAGCCTGGAATACTTCTGTTATGCAGATCACACGTACAGCCCCAGTAACCGTCGCTGCCGTCGCGATCCTTACCGCCACCGCAGCCCTCGCCCCCTCCGCCGCCGCACAAAACAACGTCGGTACCTACTCCAACCAGAACGGCAACGTGCGTTGCGAGTCCTACCAAGTCGGCGGCGAAACCAAAACCATTTGCGTCTCCGACACCGCCCGCAAAACCCAGCCGGAGTGCAACCCTCCAGAGCAGCTCATCCCCGCAGTGTCCATCAGCCGAGGCTTTACCGGCACCCACTGCTGGAACCAAGGCTTTGTGGGCCAGCCGAAGAAGCTCAACCCGCTGCAGGTGCAGCGCTTCGGCTCCGCGTTCATTGTCCCGGGCTTTACCGGTGAGCTCTACGTCTTCGACACCGCCAACATCGCGCTCGTGCGCGCAGGTTCCACGAACTCCGTGATCTGGAAGTTGCAGCGCTAACCACAAACCACACATCCGTTCGAGAATCCGCCTCCCGGTGTCGGAGGCGGATTTATAATGTCTCCTTGTCCGAACACAACCGAATAAGGAGGCGTTGTTGGGCGAACTGCTCAAAGCCGCAGTGGGGTGCATTGAAGCCCCGTCCCTATTTCCCCGAGAACTGAAAATTTTGATGCAGGTGGCGTTGCTTGCAGACGACACCACTGGCCCCACCCTCACCCCCACCGGCACCGTCCGCCAAGCAACAGCGGGCCGGGTGGAAAACTTCGGTGGGCCCCGCATGACCAACTGGCTGAAGCGCGACATCATCGATGCGACACTGCCCACCTTCACCGGCACGGGTTGGCTCCAGGAGGTCCCCGGCCCCGAAAACGACGGTGCTTACCAACTCAACCTGACACGGTTGAAGCGGCTTCTCGACGAGGCGGAGGCGCACCTTGCCACCGGCGAGCACGACCAGGAAGCGCTCGAGCAGGCGGATCGGGAACTGCCCGGCGACTTCGACACCGCGCCGGAAGATTTGGCCGAGCAGGTGGATCGGATCTTGGTCAGCAACCCGGCGCGGTAGGACGCCGGGTCGGGCACGGCAGGGCGCGACTCCTAGGCCGCAGTCCCCTCCTGACGGCGGATGCGGCCCCGGCGCCCAAACCACGCCGCCACGAAGGAGAGTACGAGTGCGACGAGCACACCGAGGTTCGCGTCCGCCCAGTGCTCCCCAACCAGTGGCAGGAAGTATCCCTGCCAGTTGTTCCAGGAAGCTTCCTCCGCAAACATGTTGGCCACAAGACCCCAACCGATCACCGAGGACACGGCAAGGATCCCGATCGAGGTCCAGTCCACGGCGCCGTAGCGACCTGCCGAATCGTACAACGCCGGCTCGTCGTAATCCTTAGTGCGGGCGAAGATGTCCGCAACGAGAATGCCTGCCCAGCTAGCCAGCGGCACGCCGAGGGTGATCAGGAACGACTGGAACGGCCCAAGGAAGCTTTGGGAGACGAAGACGACCCAGATGGTGCCGATGGTCAAAATGACGCCGTCGATAGCTGCAGCCGCCGGACGCGAGATCTTAATCCCAAGGGTGAGCAGCGTCAGGCCCGAAGAGTAGATGCCCAGCACCCCCCGACGGCGGCAAGCCGTAGATGGGGGTCTCCCCTGCCCTGTATGGCCCTGTAGCGGCCTAACAGGATGTCGCCAGGGTCAGTGTCCAGCGACAGCGCTAAAACCGCTCTAATTCAGCGAAAATCGAAGAATTAGAGCGGTGTTTTTTGAAGCGTCCTGGGTTCAGATTCAGGTAACTCAAGGATGAGTGTGAATCCGGGGTTTGTGTCTTTGAGAAGGCCCTTTAGAAGCCTTCAAGTACTTCGTAGAGGGCGGTGGCTAGGGTTAGTCGCCGTCGCTAGCTGTGCTTGGCTGTTAATGTCATGTCGACCAACTGCAGGAAGCGTATAACGTAGTCTTTGACAAAGCCTGCGGTGCCTTCATTGAGATGGCCGGAGTCTTCGAAGAGGGTGGGGGATTGGCCAAGGAATACCTCGGGCTGACCAGGAAGCGGCATATCGAAGTAGGACAGGGCGAGCCGGAGGTTCTTCTGTGAACTGTAGCCGCCCATGCGGCCTACAGAGTGACTGATGATACCTGCGGGAAGGTTCTTCCAAGCCACATCCGAGTTGGGCTTGGAACCGATGTCCACTGCATTCTTGAGACAGGCAGGGATAGTACGGTTATTTTCCGGGGTAACAAAGAGGACGCCGCTCGAGTTCTTGATGGTGTCGCGGAAAGTGGTGTACTCAGCTGGAATGGGCTTGTCCGTGACCGAGGGGTCATCGTAGTCGAAGTCATAGAGCGGCAAGTCACGGATTTCAACGATGTCTGCCTGGTAGTTTTCAGGGATCATTGTGAGCACTTCGTGTGCAATCTTGCGCGCAAATGAGCCGCGGCGCAGGCTGCCGACGATAACACTAATGCGTGGGGTGGTCATAGGAAGTCCTTTCTTCTTAGTTGGGCGTAGGTACGTGCGATCAAGGGAGAAAAGGCTTGCAGCCAAAGGCAGGCGGTGGCCCGGCGGCGTGGGCGGCAGTAAGAAAGTTATCCACTTTGTCTTCTTCATGGCGGAAGTACAGTTCGATGAGTCCTAACAGTCCCCCGAGGACGGCCTCCCGTGCGGCGGACGTATCCAAAAGCCGCATGGCTGCTGGTTGGTTTCCTTCGCGGATGGCTTCAAACAGCGCGATGGTCTCAAGCCAGCTTCCTTGGTCTGGTCGTGGAAACGGTTTAGAAATCCCAGTCATCATCACTCGTTTCTTCAGCGGTGCCAATGACATAGGAGGAACCGGAGCCGGAGAAGAAGTCATGGTTTTCATCTGCTCCAGGTGCTAGGGCAGCGAGGATTTCCGGGTTCACTTCCGTTTCTTCAGGTGGGAAGTAGTCCGGGTAGCCCAAATTCATGAGCGCCTTATTGGCGTTATAGCGAACGAATACAGCTACATCATCCATGAGCCCCAACGGCTCATATAGCTCGCCGGAATAATCCAGCTCTAGGGCATAAAGCTCTTCGAGCAAGGAAATAGTGAAATCATGCATCTCCTGTTGCCGTTGTGGAGCAGACGTTTCCAGTCCGCGCTGGTACTTGTAGCCTGAGTAGTAACCGTGCACTGCCTTGTCACGCAGAATGAGGCGAATCATGTCTGCCGTATTTGTCAGGGTGGCGTGGACGGAAAAATGCAGGGGAAGATAGAAACCCGCGTAGAGAAGCAGCGAGGAAAGCAGCGTCGATGACACTTTGCGCTTGAGTGGATCGGGTCCAAAATAATGAGTGAGCACTTTTTTGGCGCGTGCCTGGAGAAGGTCATTATTCACCGCCCAGCGGTATGCCTCATCAATTTCTTTCGTACTGCTCAAAGTAGAAAACACTGAAGAGTAAGAACGGGCATGGACTGATTGCATGAAGGCGATGTTGGTATACACGGCCTCCTCGTGCTCGGTGCGGGCATCTTGGATCTGACAGATTTCGCCCACAGTGGCCTGGACGGTGTCCAGGGTGGTGAGTCCCGTGAACACCCGCATGGTGAGGTTGCGTTCCTCCGGTGTCATCCTCTGCCACGCCGGGAGATCGTTTGAAAGTGGAACCTTTTCTGGCAACCAAAAGTTGGCGGTGAGGCGGTTCCACACTTCAAGATCCTTCTCATCGCTCACCCGATTCCAATTGATGGCGCGGATGCGGGCTGAAGGGTCATGCCGGTAACTTGGCGGCGTAACTGAGATGCTGGTTAGCTCAGCAGTGTTTGATGTTGAAGACATAGCTTCTTTCTTTCTTGATGGATGGTTGTGAATGAAGGAAGGACCGTGTTCCTACAGAGCACAGGAAACGCAGCCTTCGACCTCGGTTCCCTGGAGTGCAGGTTGGCGTAAACGGATGTAGTACAAGGTCTTGATTCCGGCTTTCCAGGCATAGATTTGTGCCTTGTTGATGTCCCGCGTAGTGGTGTCAGCGGTGAAGAACAAAGTCAGGGAAAGCCCTTGGTCCACGTGTTGGGTGGCCATAGCGTAGGTGTCGATGATTTTTTTGTACCCCACGGTGTAGGAGTCATCGAAATACTCCAAGTTGTCGTTGGTCATTTCCGGTGCGGGGTAGTACACGCGCCCCAAGCGGCCTTCCTTGCGTATTTCAATCTTGGAGGCAATCGGGTGTATGGACGCGGTGGAGTCATTGATGTAGGAAATTGATCCAGTGGGTGGAACTGCCTGCAAGTAGGCGTTGTAGATGCCGTCTTGCATCACTTGGTTCTTGAGCCGTAGCCAATCCTCGCGTTGAGGAATCTGCACGCCAGCCTCATGGAATAGCTGTTTTACGTGGTCAGTGGCCGGCGCCCAGTCTTGGTCGATGTACTTGTCGAAGTAGACGCCAGTGGCATAGGTGGATTCTTCAAAGCCAGTGAATCGTTGACCTTTCTCAACCGCTAGCGCATGGGATGCACGGAGCGCATGATAGGTCACGGTCAGGAAATAGATATTTGTAAAGTCCAGTGCTTCGGCGCAGCCATAAGGAATACGCTTGGAAGCCAGGAAACCGTGGAGATTCATTTGGCCCAACCCGATGGCATGCATGGATGCATTACCGTGAGCGATGGAAGGAACAGCTTCGATATTTGTTAGGTCTGAGACCTTCGTGAGAGCGCGCACCGCGGTTTCAACAGTTTCCCCAAAGTCCGGTGATTCAAAAGCTTTAGCGATGTTGAGCGACCCTAGATTGCAGGAAATGTCCTGGCCAACGGTGGTGTAGTTACCTGAGGCGCCGTAGGTGGATGGCGTGTTGACCTGGAGGATCTCACTACACAGATTGGACATATTGATATGTCCTTTGAGGGGATTAGCGCGGTTGACCGTATCCTCAAAGAGTATGTAGGGGTATCCAGATTCAAACTGAAGCTCAGCCAGCGTGGTGAAAAACTCGCGGGCCTTGATAGTCGTATGAGAAATTCGCGGATTGGAAACCAGCTCGTCGTAATACTCGGTGATAGACATGTCAGACATGGCTACGCCGTACTCGCGAGCGATGTCATACGGGCTAAAAAGATGCATATCCTTGTTCTCTTTGGCCAGCTGGAAGGTTATATCTGGAATAACAACTCCCAGCGAAAGAGTCTTAATGCGGACTTTCTCATCGGCATTTTCCCGCTTGGTATCCAGGAAACGAAGAATATCTGGATGGTGCGCATGTAGGTAGACGGCTCCAGCGCCCTGTCGAGCGCCCAATTGGTTGGCATAGCTGAAGCTATCTTCCAGAATTTTCATGACTGGGACTACGCCGGAAGCTTGGTTCTCAATCTTTTTGATTGGGGCTCCGGATTCGCGCAGATTGCTCAGTAACAAGGCCACACCACCGCCGCGTTTTGAAAGCTGCAGTGCAGAGTTCACGCTGCGGCCAATGCTTTCCAAATTGTCTTCGATGCGAAGGAGGAAGCAGGAGACCATTTCGCCACGCTGGGCTTTTCCTGCGTTGAGAAAAGTAGGGGTGGCGGGCTGGAAGCGTCCGGTCATGATGTCATCCACCAGCTTCTCCGCAAGCTCTTCATCGCCCTGTGCAAGGTACAAAGCTGTGGTGGCGACGCGTTCTTCGTAGCCTTCCAGAAATCGCGAGCCATCAAAGGTTTTCAGTGCGTATGAAGTAAAGAACTTAAATGCGCCGAGGAAAGTGCGGAACTGATGCTTGGCTCGGTGGGCTCTGTCGTACATAGTGCACAGAAAATCGTCATCATAAAGCTCAAGGAATTCCCGCTCGTAGTATTCGTTATCAACCAACCACTCCAAGCGCTGCTTGGTGGATTCAAACTGATGCATGCGGGGAGTGACATGGTGCGCTAAAAAGTCTTGTGTTGCCTCAATGTCCTTGTCGAACTGGATTCTTCCCGAATCGTCGAATAGGTTCAGCTGCGCGTTGAGTGCATGGTAGCTCTTGCGCTTACCGACACCGCCGGCATCGTCTGCTGAAGCGGTGCGGGGCGTAGGGCCAATGGGCTGTGTGGGGGTGGCCTTAAGTGGCGGCATTGTGGTTTCCAATCTGTGTGGTGCGGATGTGGTCTTCATTTTGTGGGAAATCAATGGGGTGTAATTGTTAGTTGCTTTGCTGCTCCCAAAACTTGTGAAGGCCCTGCTTTACAGCGGCAACGTCCTTCTGCGTGCCGAGTAGCTCGAAGTGATACAGCTCTGGAACGTGGCACTTAGCGGAAATGATGCGGCCGGCGACGCAGTAAGCGCTTCCGAAGTTGGTATTGCCTGAGGTAATCACGCCCCGGATAAAGGAACGGTTGATTGGGTCATTGAGGAAGTCGATGACCTGTTTGGGGACTGCGCGTTTGAGCGAGCCACCGCCGTAGGTTGGAACGATGAGTACGTACGGGTGTGAAACCTGGATCATTCCGGTTTTCTTGGGCCGCAGTGGAATGCGCACTGCGGGTCTATCTAAGCGTTCGACGAATCTTTTTGTGTTTTCAGAAACGCTAGAAAAGTACACCAAATCTGGTGAGTCTGACATGACAATCCTGCTCATCCTGGCCTTAGCCATAAGTGGGATAGGTGATGATCGAAAAGATTAACTACGTACTACCGTAGTTGCAAACTACGCCGCACCGTAGTTTTTAAAAGGGCAGGTAGGGACAGGATTAATGAGAAAGGGAAAGACTACAGGCTGTGGTGTGCTACAAACACTGCGTCCGTAGCTGGACGCCCAAGTACTACCCACTGAGTACTGTCGGCTACCTGTACTTCGAGCGATTCTGAAAAGGGCGTTCCTTCGCGCGTGGTAAGAACAGCCCCAATGACGATGCCTTGCTCTTTGAGGAAGGCCAGCAGTTGTGGGTCGGAATCAGAAATGCGTTCCACGGTCACCTGCGGTTGTGCGCCGCTGTCGGTGAGACGGTGCGCACTGGGGATAGTGACCTGTCCATCAACCGTAGGGATAGGGTCGCCGTGTGGATCCCTAGTGGGGTAATTGAGGAACTTATCCACGCGCTCTATGAGCATGTCAGACACCGCGTGTTCAAGATTTTCGGCTTCATCATGGACCTCGTCCCACGTATAATCCAATGCTTGAACCAAAAAAGACTCAAGCAATCGGTGGCGGCGCACCATGACCAATGCGTACTGCCTGCCAAGTTCGGTTAACTCCACAGAGCCATAGGGCGTGTGTGACACGAGCCCTTGCTTCGACATTTTGCGCACTGCATCGGAGACCGAGGAGAGCTTGAGTCCCAGCTGTTTCGCTATAAGTGTGGCGGTAACGGGCTCGGATGACCATTCCTTTAGCCCCCAGATAGCTTTCAAATAGTTCTGGGTACTGGTGGACAGCTCAGAAACAGACATGAGTAAATGTTAACCCAGCTTCCGTATGCGCCTTAGGCGCTGTGCTGTTGCGACCGGTTATTTGGTAGCAGTGTCG
>NZ_KV803811.1:0-127463 GCF_001811185.1 Corynebacterium sp. HMSC067D03 | reverse complement strand
ATGCATAGTATGCGGTTTAAGGGTGTTTTCAGGCGAAACCCGCCTGTTTGAATCGCGACCTGCGGAAATGCCGGAACACCACCCGAAAACGTCCTAGAAATGGTCGGAAAGATTGTTCAACGACCGTGGAAACGGCCTGAAATGGTCGTAACGTGCGGATTGTTCAGCAATCCACACCACCGCCCTACCCCCGCAAATTACCCCCGTTTTAGGAGCAGGCACGCAACAACAGCGCTCAAGACACGAAAACAGGGTGTTTCACGCCCGTCTGCGCCGCCACAACGACCATCGTCTAGCTCCCCGAAACGCCAACCAGACGATCAGCTCCATAGTGACAATGACCCTCAACACCACCTGGGGGTTTGGAGCCGTCGAAACGAGACCGTCTAGCAACATCACGAGACCAGCTAGACGACCAGCAAAAGACACCGCGCCCTAAAAGCAGAAACGGGCTGATACGAGAACGAATCCTCGTATCAGCCCGAAAACAGGCCTAGCGATCGCGCTTTAGTACTGCGGGTGGGAGCCTGTCAGCACGGCGCGTTTCTCGGCGCCTTCGCTGGCGGCGCGGACCTCGCCGAGCACCCACGCATCCACGTGACGGGCGGCCAGGATGGCCAGGGCGCGATCGCGGTCTTCCTCGGCAACGACGGCAGTCATGCCGACGCCCATGTTGAAGGTCTTCTCCATCTCCTCGTCCGGGACCTGGCCGACGGACTTGATGGTGCGGAAGATCGGACCTGGGGTCCAGGTGTTGCGGTGCATCTCTGCGACAAGGCCCTCAGGAATGATGCGTTCCATGTTGCCTGCCAGGCCACCGCCGGTGACGTGGCAGAACGTGCGGACCTCGCACTCGGCGGCCAGTTCTAGGCAGTCGAGTGCGTAGATGCGGGTTGGCTCGAGAAGTTCCTCGCCGAGCGTGCGGCCCAGCTCTTCCATCTCGGCGTCCAGGGGCAGGCCGGCGCGCTCGAGAAGCACGTGGCGGGCCAGGGAGTAGCCGTTGGAGTGCAGGCCAGACGATGCCATACCGATGATGATGTCGCCCTCGCGGACCTTTTCAGGACCAAGCAGTTCCGAGGCCTCAACGACACCGACTGCGGTTGCGGAGACGTCGTAGTCGTCCGGCTCCATCACGCCGGGGTGTTCAGCGGTCTCGCCACCGAGCAGCGCACAACCTGCCTGGACGCATCCCTCGGCGATGCCGCCGACGATTTCGGCGACCTTCTCCGGCACGACCTTGCCAATAGCGATGTAGTCCTGCAGGAACAGCGGCTCGGCACCACAGACGACAAGATCGTCTACGCACATTGCGACGAGGTCGATACCGATGGTGTCGTGCTTGTCCATCGCCTGCGCAATGGCCAGCTTGGTGCCCACGCCGTCAGAGCCTGCTGCCAGCAGTGGCTCCTTGTACTTGCCCAGCGCGAACAGGCCGGCAAAGCCGCCGAGGCTGCCACGAACCTCAGGACGGGTGGCGCGCTTGGCGTGCGGGGCGAACAGTTCGACGGCCTTATCGCCGGCCTCGATGGATACGCCGGCGGCCTCGTAGGAAACTGGGGTCTGCTCAGTGGTCATTAGGCTTCAGCACCTTTCTGGATGCGTCGGACAAGGTCGGCGTTGGGGTTACCGTCGGGCAGCCCCAGGGGGTAGTTGCCTGTAAAGCAGGCGGCACAAAGGTTGTCTTCGTGTTGGTTCGTGGAGGCGATCATGTCGTCGATAGGCACGAACGCGAGCGAGTCCGCCCCGATCATGGTGCGGATCGACTCCGCGATCGCCTCATCGGAATCAGTACGGCCGTGGTTGGCGATGAGTTCGCCGGGGCTTGCGAAATCGATGCCGTAGAAGCACGGCCACTTCACCGGCGGCGACGCGATACGCACGTGCACCTCGGCGGCGCCGGCTTCGCGCAGCATGCGGATGAGTTTGCGCTGGGTGTTGCCGCGCACGATGGAGTCGTCGACAACGATGAGCTTCTTGCCCTCGATGACTTCGCGCACCGGGTTCAGCTTCAGGCGCAGGCCCAGCTGACGCAGGGTGTCCGACGGCTGAATGAAGGTGCGGCCGACATAGGCGTTCTTCATCAGGCCCTGCTTGAACGGGATGCCGGACTCTTCCGCGTAGCCGATGGCGGCGGGGGTGCCGGATTCGGGCACCGGCATTACCAGGTCGCCGTCCACCGGGGTGACGCGGGCGAGACGGCGGCCGATCTCGATGCGCGACAGGTTGACGGTCTGGCCGTCGATGATGGAGTCGGGGCGGGCGACGTAGACGTACTCGAACACGCAGTGCGCCTTCGGGGTCTCGGCGAAGCGTTCGGAGTGGACGCCCGCGTTATCAATCGCCACAAGCTCGCCCGGCTCGATATCGCGCACGAACGAGGCGCCGACGATGTCCAACGCACACGTCTCGGAGGCGATCACCCAACCGCCGTCGAGGCGGCCCAGCGACAGCGGGCGCACGCCGTGCGGGTCGCGCGCGGCGTAGAGGGTCTGGCCGTCGGTGACCATGAAGCAGAATGCGCCTTCGACGCGTGGGAGGAGTTCCCGTGCGGCGTCGAGAAGCGTCTTGTCCTCAGTGACCAGATCCGCCAGCAACGCAGACACCACAGCGGTGTCTGAGGACGAGCCCTGTCCATCCACGCCCGACGCCGGGATGAGCTTGCGCTCGATCGCTTCTTCTTCGAGTTCCTTGAAGTTCACCAGGTTGCCGTTGTGCGCCAACGCAATGTCGGTGCCATTGGGCGAGGTGCGGAACATCGGCTGGACGTTTTCCCAGGAGTTCCCGCCAGCTGTGGAGTAGCGGGTGTGGCCGATCGCCACATCGCCCTGCAACGCCTCCAGGACAGGTTCGTCAAAGACCTGGCTGACCAGGCCGGTGTCTTTAAACACCACGACGTTGTCCTTGTCGCCTACGGCAATGCCGGCACCTTCCTGGCCGCGGTGCTGCAGCGCGAACAAGCCGAAATAGGTCAGCTTGGACACGTCCTCGCCCGGTGCCCAGACACCGAACACGCCACATTCGTCGCGTGGTTCGTCGTTGTTCTCGAAGTTGGTCTTCCCCGTGGGGCTCTTCGTATGCACGACAAACACTGTATCCGAGGAATGTCAGCGGAGGGCAATTACTGGAAGACCCGCCGCGATCTCGCCTGCACGCGATCCGGAAGCATCCACGTTGCCCTGCGCGAGTTCTTCCTCGAAGGTGGTTAAACCGGTGGCCAGTCGCATCCAGGTGCGGGGATCCATCTCCACCACGTTTGGCGGCGTGCCGCGGGTGTGGCGTGGGCCTTCGACGCATTGCACGGCCACAAATGGGGGCACGCGCAGTTCCACGGAGTGGCCGGGGAGTTCTTCGGCGAGGGTGCGCGCGGTTCGTCGACAAGCATTTGCAATCTCGCTTCTCGACGACTCCTCGTCCCCCTCAATCCATGCTTTGACCGCATCGACGGCCTGGCGTGTCAGTATCGGGTCCTGCTTTTGCACCATGTGGACCCATATTAAGGTGTCGGCATGCCCAATTCCCATGTAGTTGCTACCGAACGCTCCCCTCGCGTCACCCTGCGGTTTATGGCCTCCCCCACCGATGTGCTCCACTACGGCGCACAGGGTGTCTCCGGTGGTCGCGTGCTGGAGTGGATCGATAAGGCCGCCTACGCGTGCGCCGCCCAGTGGTCCGCCACCTACTGTGTGACCGCGTATGTGGGCCACATTCACTTCACCCGCCCGATCCCTTCGGGCCACATTGTGGAGGTGCGCTCGCGCATCGCCATGACGGGCCGTTCCTCGATGCACATTGTCAACGAGGTGCTTTCCGCCGACCCGCGCGAGGGCGTGTTCACCCGCGCCTGCGACTGCCTGGTCATTTTCGTGGCAAAGGATCCGGACACGGGCAAGTCCATGCCTGTGCCGACATTCGTTCCGACCAACGCCGAGGAGCGCCGCGTGGCCGAAGCAGCAAAGTCGCGCATCGACCTGCGCAAGGCCATTGAGGCGGAGATGGAGTCGCAGACATACACCGACGACTCCACGGCGCAGCGCATCGTGCACCGCTTCATGGCGAAACCAACCGATGTGAACTGGGGCGGCAACGTCCACGGTGGCACCGCCATGGAATGGATCGATGAGGCCGGCACGGCCTGCACCATGGAATGGTCCGGGGAGCGCACCGTCGCCGTCTACGCGGGTGGTATTCGCTTCTACCACCCGGTGCACATCGGCGACCTGATTGAGGTGGATGCGCGCATCACCCGTACGGACGCGCGTTCCATTCACACCTCAGTGCACCTGCGCGCGGGCGACCCGCGTGGTGGCCGCGACAACTTGAAGGATGCGATCCACGCGACGTTTACCTACATCGGCATGGATATCGACGGCACCCCGCTGCCGGCACGCAAGTTCACGCCGGTAACGGATGAGGACAAGCGCCTCTGGGATCACACGCAGACGCTGAAAGACCTGCGCGCGCAATATGAGCCGGTGCCCATTGTGGAACAGGCACCGGCTATGCAGCGGACGGACTAGACGGCCGCGTTCGGCGCGGTTGCGGCTGCGAAGTGCGACGGCATGGTCGCAGCCCATGCATCGGCAAGCTCCTGCACGGAGATTTCTTCGCCGGCGACGCGCAGGACACCGTCCTGAGCCGTGTCGCCAAGCGCTGCGACCGGGATGCCGGCCGCGGTAGCACGCTCGACCGCTGCTTCTGCGCGGTCGCGGGAGACTGCTACGAGCACGCGGGATGCGGACTCGGAGAACAGCGCGGTAAACGCGTCCTCGTGGACGCCTTCGAGGTTCAACTCAGCGCCCTTCTTGGAGCCGAGCAGCATCTCGAACACAGCCTGGGACAGGCCGCCCTCGGACAGGTCGTGTGCTGCTGCTACACCGGCTGCGTTACCACCGAGGAACTGTGCGAGGCGCTCCTCGTTAGCAAGGTCCACCTGCGGCGGAAGGCCCGACAGGCCAGCGCCGGAGATGTCCTGCCACACGGAACCGCCGAACTCGTCCTTGGTTTCGCCGAGCAGGACCAGGGTGTAGTCCTCCTCATCTGCGGGCAGGGCGTGCGGGATTGCCTGGGCAACGTCCTCGATGACACCGAGCACACCAACAACCGGGGTCGGCAGGATCGGGGTCTCGCCGGTCTGGTTGTAGAAGGAGACGTTGCCGCCGGAGACCGGGATTTCCAGTTCGGCGGAGCCGTCTGCCAGGCCGTGGACTGCTTCGCGGAACTGCCACATCACGTCCGGGTTTTCCGGGGAGCCGAAGTTCAGGCAGTTGGTTACCGCAAACGGGGTGGCGCCGGTGACGGCGACGTTGCGGTAGGCCTCTGCCAGCGCCAGGCGTGCGCCCATATTCGGGTCCAGGTAGGTGTAGCGCCCCGACGCGTCGGCGGAGACGGCAACGCCGCGGTTGGTCTCTTCGTTGATGCGCAGCACACCGGAATTGGCGTACTTGGCCTGCACTGTGTTGCCGCGCACGTAGCGGTCGTACTGCTCGGTGATGAAGTCACGCGAGCACAGTGCCGGGGAGGCAACCATCTTCAGCCAGGCATCCTTGATGTCCGCCTGCTTATCGACGACACCACCGCCCTGCACCTCATCCAGCCACGCCGGACGAGCGTACGGGCGCTCGTAGACCGGGCCTTCGTCGATCGTTGACGGCGGTGCGTCCACCACGAGTTCACCGTTGTGGAACACCTGGAGGCGGTCCTTGTCGGAGGTGACCTCGCCGATGACGGAGGCCAGCACGTCCCACTTGGCGCAGATCTCCATGAACTTGTCCACGTCCTCCGGCGCCACGACGGCGCACATGCGCTCCTGGGATTCGGAGGCGAGGATCTCTGCTGCCGACATGTTTTCGGCGCGCAGCGGCACGTTGTCCAGGTTGACGGTCATGCCGCCGTCGCCGGATGCAGCCAGCTCGGAGGTGGCACACGACAGGCCACCGCCGCCGAGGTCCTGAATGCCCTCGACCACGCCAGCTGCGTAGAGCTCGAGGCAGCACTCGATGAGCACCTTCTCCGCGAACGGGTCGCCCACCTGGACTGCTGGGAGCTTGCGCTCTTCGCCTTCTTCGAAGGTGGCGGAGCCCAGCACGGACACGCCGCCGATGCCGTCGAGGCCGGTGCGGGAGCCGAACAGGATGACCTTGTTGCCGGTGCCGGATGCGAACGCGAGGTGGAGGTCTTCCACCTTGAGGGTGCCCACGCACAGGGCGTTGACCAGCGGGTTACCGGCGTATGCGGCGTCAAAGACAGTCTCGCCGCCAATGTTTGGCAGGCCAAGGCAGTTGCCGTAGCCGCCGATGCCGTGGACCACACCCGGCAGGACACGCTTGGTGTCGTCAGCATCAAGCGGGCCGAAGCGAAGCTGATCCATCACAGCGATCGGGCGGGCACCCATGGCCATGATGTCGCGGACGATGCCGCCGATACCGGTGGCCGCACCCTGGTAGGGCTCGACGAAGGACGGGTGGTTGTGGCTTTCCACACGGAAGGTCACCGCGTCGCCGTCTCCGATGTCCACCACACCAGCGTTCTCACCGATGCCGGCGAGGATCTTCTTTTCCATCTCCTCGGTCATGGTCTGACCGAAGTAACGCAGGTGGGTCTTGGAGGACTTGTAGGAGCAGTGCTCCGACCACATCACGGAGTAGAGCGTGAGCTCCGCGTCCGTCGGGCGGCGGCCCAGGATTGCCTTGATCTTCGCGTACTCGTCATCCTGCAACCCGAGTTCCGCGTACGGCTGCTCAAGGTCGGGGGTGTCGACGGCGTTTTCAACGGTGTCGTTGTGCACAGTCATGGTCTTTTACGCTCCGATCTTCGAAATCGCGTCGATGGCGGAAGTGAACAGGCCCAACCCGTCAGTGGACGGCCCGGTGAGCGTCTCAATCGCGTGCTCCGGGTGCGGCATGAGCCCCACAACGCGGCCGGTTTCGTTGGTCACGCCGGCGATTGCGTTGATGGAGCCGTTGAAGTTGTCGGTGTAGCGGAAGACCACGCGGCCTTCCTTCTCCAGCGCCTCGATGGTTTCCGGGGACGCCTGGAAGCGGCCTTCGCCGTGCTTGGCAGGCACGTAGATGCGCTCGCCCAACTGGCTGGTCCATGCGGTGTCGTTGTTGGCTACTTCAAGGTAGGTGTCCACGCAGTGGAAGTTCAGGCCCTGGTTGCGGGTCAGCGCGCCAGGCAGCAGGCCGGCTTCGGTGAGGATCTGGAAGCCGTTGCAGATGCCAAGGACCGGCATGCCCTTCTTCGCGGCCTCCACAACAGCGCCCATCATCGGGGCCTGCGCGGCGATCGCGCCGGAGCGCAGGTAGTCGCCGTAGGAGAAGCCGCCCGGGACGACAACGGCGTCGACGCCAGTCAGGTCGTTGTCGGCGTGCCAGAGTTGCTTCGGCTCGGCACCGGCGAGGCGGACGGCGCGCAGCGCGTCAACGTCGTCGAGGGTGCCGGGAAAAGTAATGACTCCGATAGTTGCGCTCATCGCACAACCTCGAAGTCTTCAATCACAGTGTTAGTCAGCAGGGTTTCCGCCATGCGCTGCAGTTCGGCGTCGGTGACGGAGTCGTCCACCTCGATCTCGAATCGCTTGCCTTGGCGGACGTCGCTCACCCCCTCAACACCGATGCGACCCAGTGCGCGCAGCACCGCCTGACCCTGGGGGTCAAGAATTTCGGCCTTGGGCATGACATTGACGACGACTCGTGCCATGAGAATCCTTCACATTTCGGGAGGTTGATCGACCTTTGCGGTACGGCAGCGAGTATATCGGACGGACAGACGCGTCCAGCAATATCGGATGACCGGCTACGTTAAGGGAATGTTTCGGGCTCGTCTGCTGTGGTTGGTGCTGGTGTCGTCGATAAGCATTGCGCTTGCACCGCTCGCTGAGGCAGCGACGCCGGGGGTGGTGATCAACGAGGTCTACGGTGGCGGCAGCAATGCGCAGGCGCTACTGAACGCGGACTTTGTGGAACTGTTCAACCCCACCGGTCAGGACGTTTCAATCGACGGCTGGGAGCTGGAGCAGTTTTCCGCCAAGGGCAACTCCGGCACGGTGGTTGAGTTGTTCGGGGTGGTGCCGGCGGGTGGGTATTACCTGATCAGCGGGGTTTCCGGCGAGACGGGAGCCGATCTGCCGTCACCGGACCGTGAGGCCGCGTTTAACTTTTCTGCCACGAGTGCGGTTGCGGTGCTGCGCAACGCGGACGGCGAGGTAGACCGTGTGGCTTGGGGTGATACGCCACCCGATCTCGCGGAGGGCACACCCGCCGAGAAGACGACGAACCAACTGTCCATCCAGCGCGTCACCGATGGCGCGGATACCGACAACAACGCCGCCGATTTCCGCGCGGGTGCCCCCACTCCGCGCAATTCTGGGATCGCGCAAGCAGATCCGCGGGTGTTGACCATCGCGGAGATCCAAGGCACCGGTGCGGTCTCCCCGGTTGAGGGCACGACCGTCATCACCACCGGCGTAGTCACGGCAGTCTACGACGAGGGCGGCAAGCGCGGCTTCTTCATGCAGACGGGCGGATCCGGCCAGCCGAAGCAGCCGGGGGACGCCTCGGACGGCATTTTCGTGTTCGTGGGCAAGCAGGGCCGCTATCCCGCCCACGGCGATTCGGTGCGAGTGGAAGGCACGGCGAAGGAGTTCTACGGCCAGACCCAGATTTCAGCGAGCAGCATCTCGCTTCTCGACGACCCCCTGCCCGCCCCAACGCCCATCCCCCTCGATGCCCTACCGGCGGGCGACGCGGCCCGCGAGCCCTACGAGGGCATGCTGGTCAGGCCCGGCGCCTACACCGTGACCGGCAATGACAACCTCAGCCAGTACGGCACCGTGGGCCTGGCGCCGGGCGCCGAGCCCCATTTCTGGCCCACGGAGAAGACCCGCCCCGACGCCAATCAGGTCGCTGAGATGAACGCGCAGCAGGCGGCGGAGTTCGTCAACCTCGACGACGGACGCACCCGCAACTACGCCAAAGAACCCGACGTGCCACTGCCGTACATTTCCCCCACGAGGTCCATCCGCACATTCGACACCGTGGCCTTCCAACAAGATGTGGTGGTGGGCTACAACAACGGGGATTGGACGTTCCAGCCGTTGCGCCCAATCACCGGTCAAACCCGCGCCGAAGATCTGCCGATCACCTGGGACGATTCCCGCGCAGGCATCATCGATGCGCCAGCGAAGGTACGCGGGGACTTGTCCATCGGGTTTTTCAACGTGATGAATTACTTCACCCACTTCCCCGACATCGACCCGGAGACCGGCTGCACGAACTGCCACCTGTTCCGCGGCGCGCACAACGCCGAGGCATTCGCGTTCCAAGAAGCGAAGCTGGTCGCGGCGATCAACCGGCTCGACACCGCGATCCTCGGCCTGTCGGAGGTGGAGAACACCGCCCGCACCACAGGCGATGCCGCCCGGCGCGACGAGACGCTGCAGCACTTGGTCGATGCGCTCAATGCTGCGGCGGGGGAGGATCGGTGGGCGGTGGTGTCGTCGCCAAGCGAGCTTGGCACTCGCGAAGACGCGATCCGCGTGGCGTTTATTTACCAGCCGGCGAAGGTGCGTCCGGTTGGGCAGTCGCGCATTTTCGACGACTCCACGTTCACCGGCATCGCCCGCCAGCCGCTCGCCCAGGAGTTCGCGCCTGCCGCCGGCGGTGACCACATTGTTGCGGTGGTGAACCACTTCAAGTCCAAGGGCACGGTCTCGCGTAACGACGACGCCACCGCCGACGGCCAAGGCAACAACGCCCGCCTCCGCGTCGACATGTCGCATGCGTTGCTTGAACATCTGGCGCAACAGGACGACTGGCGCGACCTGCCCACGTTCCTCATTGGCGACTTCAACGCCTACTCCCAAGAAGACGCGATCGCCGTGCTCAACGACGCCGGCTACGCCACGATCCCGCAGGAACGCCCGTCGTATCAGTACGACAACAAGGTAGGCTCACTCGACCACGTGCTGGCCAACGATGCCGCGATGGACCTCGTGAAAGATTCCCTGGTGTGGGCGATCAACAGCGACGAACCGCTCATCGACGAGCCCGGGACCCCATTCCGGTCCTCCGATCACAATCCGGTGAAGGTGGGTTTCGACGCCACCAGCTCACAGTCGTTGTCGTACCTCCGCGCCGGGTGGATTGTGGGCGCGGTGTTGTTGATGGCACTGCTCGCAGCACTGGTTCTTCGTCCGAAACAGATTGAAAACAGTTTCCAATAGTGATTGAATACCGCGTATGCACAATCGTTTTCAGGCCAAGACCCTTGCCACGCTGGCTGCACTCACTCTTGCAGGCACCGCGCTGACCGCATGCTCTACGGAGTCCGAAGACGCGGCCGAAGGTTCCGGCATCATCGCCACCACCGAGGTGTGGGCAGATGTTGCCGCCGCCGTGACCGGGGAGGACGTGGATGCGATCATCACCGGCGACGCTGTAGACCCGCACCACTTCGAGCCGTCCGCCAAGGACCTGTCTCGTATCAAGGAGGCGGCGACGGTCGTCGCTAATGGTGGCGCCTACGACGCGGCCTTGTACACCGTCGCGGAGCAGGACCGCATCGTGCACGCCATCCCGCTGCTCGACCACGCAGAGCACGAGCACGCCCACAGCGATCACCTGCCGGAGTCCCTCGACGAGTTGGAGCACGCCTGGTTCGCACCGTCAAAGGTCCGCGAGGTAGCCGATGCGGTGGCGCAGCGTACCGGTGGGGATGCTGGGGTCGTCGATACGCGAATTGCTGCAATCGAGGAGAAGCTCGCTTCCGTGCCGCACGTGCACATCGGCATGACCGAGCCGATCGCCGCCGGGCTTGTATGGGGCACTGAACTGCACGACATCACCCCGGAGGAGTACGTCAAGGCCAGCCTGAACCACCAGGAGCCGTCTGCGGCTGCAGTGTCGGCGTTTTTGAACCAGATCAAACAGGGCGACATTGACATGCTTTTCGTCAACCCACAGAGCACCAACAGCGCCACCGAACGGTTGGCCGCTGTCGCGCAGATGAAAAATGTCCCCATTGTTGAGATTCGGGAAACTTCCCCGGCAGGCGAGAACTTCCTCGACTACTTTGAGAAGATCGTGGACCAAATCGTGGAGATCGCCAACAACGCCGAGCCGAGCTTCCACCACCATTAGTCAGGACATACACATTTGATTGCTGAGCTACGCGGCGCCGCCGTCGACCCGTTGTGGTCGGGCCTCGACCTGACCATTGAACGCAGCGAATTCATCGCGGTGCTCGGCCCCAATGGGGTGGGCAAATCCACCCTGTTGGGCACGTTCATGGGAACCCGCCGCCTCACGCACGGCTCGGCGGAAGTGCACGGCCGCATCGGGTTTATCCCGCAGCAACACATGTTCCCCAAAGACCTCCCCGTTCGCGGGCGTGACCTGGTCAAACTTGCAATGGGGAAACGTACAAAACCAGAAGACGTCGAGGCGCAGCTTGCCTCCGTCGGCGCGCAATCGTTTGCCGACCGCCGCGTCGGCATCCTCTCCGGTGGGCAGCAACAGCTCATCCGCCAAGCACAAGCCTTCGCGCAGGATCCGGAGCTTGTGCTTGCCGACGAACCCCTGCTCTCCCTCGACCCCGCCCGCGCACGCGACACCGTCACGCGACTGGCAGAGCACCCCGCTGCTGTGGTGTGCGTGACGCACTCCATCAACCCGGTGCTCGACGTGGTGGACCGAGTGCTCTACATCGGACCTGAGGGCCACGTCATCGGCCCCGTGGCCGAGGTGATGCGCTCGGAGGTGCTTAGCGAGCTCTACGGCACACGAGTAGACGTTGTGGAAGTCGACGGACGGATGATGGTCCTGTGAGCACGTTTATCGCCGATACCTCGTACCTGCTTGGCCAGGACTTCGTCCAGACCACGCTCATCGCGTGTGCGTTTCTGGGCATCCTGTCAGGCGTGATGGCGCCACTGATCGTGCTGCGCCAGATGTCGTTTTCGGTCCACGCCACCTCTGAGCTAGCGCTCATGGGCGCGTCCGCCGCGCTGTTGTTCGGCCTCAACGTCGGATTCGGCGCGGTCGCGGGTGCGATCGTGGCGGCGCTGGTACTCGCTGCGCTGGGGCTGAAAGGCCAGCAAGATTCCGCCGTGGGCGTGGCGATGAGTTTCGGCATGGCCCTATCCGTGCTGTTTATCCACCTCTACCCCGGCAACTCCAACCGTGCGCTGGCACTTCTGACGGGCCAGATCGTGGGTGTGTCCGCCCAGAACGTGATGCTGCTGGCGGGAACCACGGTGCTGGTCGCCGTCGCGGTTGTCGTGTTGTGGCGCCCGTTGCTGTTCGCCTCCGCGGATCCGGTGATGGCAGCCGCGTGCGGTGTCCCGGTACGCACGATGGCGCTGGTGTTCGCGGTGCTGGTCGGCATCGCTTCCGCACAGTCGGTGCAGATCGTCGGCGCACTGCTGGTCATGTCGATGCTGATCACGCCCGGCGCGGCCGCCGCCCAAGTCACCGCGAACCCGGTGCGTGCCGTGTGGCTGTCAATCCTGTTCGCCGAGGTTTCCGCGATCGGCGGCATGGTGCTCTCGCTCGCCCCTGGTGTGCCGGTGAGCGTGTTCGTGGCGTTTATCTCCTTCGGCATCTACCTTCTGTGCCGGGTGGTCGCCTACCTGAAGGCGCGGTAGTCGGCAGGTTTTGCGCCAGCCTCGATGGCCGCAGCCGCCGCGGCGAGGAAGTCGCGACGCACCTTCTTCTGCCCCAACTCACGCCCGGACACGGATAGGCGGATCGTGTTGCCTTTCTCCGCGCCGCGCCCGGCGGCCTTGATCACGTTTCGGCGCCACCATTTCGCCGCACCGTAGCCCTCACCCACCGACAGGTTGCGGGCCTGAGCAAACTCTCCGCGAGTCAGCCGGTAGATCCCCTTCGTCGACGCCGCGACCACAAACCCGAACTCCCCCATCACCTCAAGCGTGCCCTCGGACATGCGCCAACGCGGCGGGGCAAACATGTCCAGGTCGAAGCCCAGCGCGGCCATCTGACGGGTCGCCCCCTTTAAGCGCAGCCGTGCTTCGTGGGCACCGAGGGTGGCAAACTCGCTGCGCCTACCCTGCACCGGCTGGTCGAACCCGTTGAGCAGCAGCGCGCGATCATCGCGCTGCTCTGCAAGCCAACCCCTGGTGGTGGTGTCTTTGGCCAGGTGCCAGGTGGCGTCGATATGCGGCGCCACAAGCAGCGACACCGGCACGCGTTCCTTATCCAGGTCGCGCACCATGCTTGTCACGTCGTCCAAGGTGGCGTCGAAGATGGACGAGATAGAGACAAGCAGGCTGCCGGGCATAGCCGGGATTATCGCACAGGTTCGTCGACTGCGCCCGACTTCACCAACGTCCACGCGTACTCAAACGCGGTCTGCTTCCACTTGGCGTACCGGCCCGATACGCCGCCGTGGCCTGCGGACATTTCGGTCTTGAGCAGGATCTCGCCACCGGTGGCTACCTCGCGCAGTTTTGCCACCCACTTCGCGGGCTCCACGTAGAGCACACGGGTGTCGTTCAGGCTGGTAATCGCCAGAATGTCCGGGTACTTCTGCGCCTTGACGTTCTCGTACGGGGCGTATGTAGCCATGTAGTCGTAGACGGTGACGTCGTGGTACGGGTCGCCCCATTCCTCCCACTCGCCGACGGTCAGCGGCAGTTCGGGTTTCAGGATGGAGGTCAGCGGGTCCACGAACGGCACGATCGCCTGGATGGCGGCGAACTTCTCCGGGGCCATGTTCGCCACCGCACCCATGAGCAGGCCACCTGCGGAACCGCCTTCGGCGACCATCTGCTCGTGCGTGGTCAGCCCCTCGGCCACTACGGCGTCGGCACACGCGATGAAGTCGGTGAACGTGTTCACCTTGTGCAGCATCTTGCCGTTGTCGTACCAGCCGCGGCCCATCTCACCGCCGCCGCGCACGTGGGCGCACGCCCAGATCATGCCGCGATCCAGCAGCGACAGCCTCGCTACAGAGAAGCCCGGGTCCATCGACGCCTCATACGAGCCGTAGCCGTACAGCAAAAGCGGTGCAGGGCCTGTGACACCCTTGCGACGCACCACGGATACCGGCACCTTCGCGCCATCCTTCGCGGTGGCCCACACGCGGAAGGCCTCGTAGTCGTCGGCGTTGTAGCCGCCTTCGACTTCCTGTTCCTTCAGCAGCGTCATCTCACCGGTCGCCACCTCATAATCAACGACCTGCGACGGCTGCGTGTACGAGGAGTACACGATGCGCACCACCGGCGCATCCCACTCCGGGTTGCCGGATAGCCCAACGTTGTACAGCTCCTCAGAGAACTCAAGCTCGGTGAACTCGCCGAAGCCATTGCTTAGCGACGACACCGCCAACCGCGGAATCCCTCCCCGGCGATACCCCATGAACATGAAGTCGCGGTACGTATCGATGCCCTCGATACGCATCGAATCTGAGTGCTCCACCAGCACGTCCAAATCGCGCAGGGCCGGCAACTCACCGACCGGCGTGGTGGCCACACAGAAGTTCGGCCCGTGGGCGTTGTGGGTGATCACCCACTGCTCTTTACCGTCCACCACGCAGTAGTCCGGGTGGTACTCAATGCCGGACTCGCGCGGCCACAGCACCTCGAACTCACCGGTCGGATTGTCCAAATCCAGCACCCGGTACTCGGAGGTCAGCGAAGAGGACGTCACAATCATGAGGAACCGCTCGGCGCGGTCCGCCCCCACACCGACGCCGAATTTCTCGTCCGTCTCTTCGTAGATCAGCACGTCGTCCTCGGCCGGGGTGCCCACCTTGTGGCGCCAGACCTGGTGGGGGCGCCAAGCGTCGTCCACACGCACGTAGAACAGGTACTCTTCGCCGGCCCAGGTGGCGCCGTAGAAGATGTTGTCGAGGCGGTCGTCGAGAAGCTCGCCCGTCTCAAGGTTCTTGATGCGCAGCGTGAAGCGCTCGTCGCCTTCAGTGTCGTAGGAGTAGGCCAACAGACGACCGGTCGTGGCCACCGACGAGGCACCCAGCGAGAAGAAATCGTGGCCTTCTGCCAGTTCGTTGATGTCCAGCAGGACCTGCTCGTCCGCCATGTGGTCGTTGACCTCGGGCGGTGTCCACGGCTCGTCACGCGTCGGCACACGGCAGGAAATGCCGTAGTTTTTGCCCTCAATGGTGCGGCCGTAGTACCACCAGTCGCCCTGGCGCTGCGGCACGGACATGTCCGTTTCCTTGATGCGGGACTTGATCTCGGCGTAGATGTCGTCGACAAGACCCGTCCAAGCGGCAGTCTTCGACTCCGTATAGGCGTTTTCCGCCTCGAGGTAACTGATTACCTCGGGGCTGTCCTTGTCCCGCAGCCACTCGTAGTCGTCGACAAAGTCGCGGCCGTGGAACGATCGTGTAATCGGGTGCTTCGCAGCTTTCGGAGCAGTCATACCCGGAGAGCCTACGCGTGCTCCCCCGGCCACTCAGAGAAGCGTCGGCCACTGAGGCGCTCGTAGGCCTCGATGTAACGGTCGCGGGTGGCCTCCACCACGGATCCGGGCAGTTCAGGCGGCTGCACACCATCGGCTGGGTCCCAACCGGACTTCGAGCTTGTCAGCCAGTTGCGCACGTACTGCTTGTCAAAGCTCGGCTGGACCACGCCCTCTTCGTAGCTGTCGGCTGGCCAGTAGCGGGAAGAATCCGGGGTGAGGACTTCGTCGGCAAGCACAAGCTCACCGTTTTCGTCCAAACCGAACTCAAACTTGGTGTCCGCGAGGATGATGCCCTTGGTCTCCGCGTACTCGGCGGCACGGGTGTAGACATCCAGCGTTGCCGCACGCAGGCGCTCAGCCAGACCAGAACCAACCTTGTTGGCCACGAACTCGAAGGTGACGTTCTCGTCGTGATCCCCCTGCTCCGCCTTAGTCGCCGGGGTGAAAATCGGCTCAGGCAACTTCGATGCCTCAGTTAGGCCCTCCGGCAGTTTCACGCCACAGACGCGGCCAGTGGCGTCGTATTCCTTCTTGCCAGAGCCGGTGAGGTAACCACGCGCAACGCACTCGAAGGGCACCATGTCGAGCTTCTTGACCACCATGGCGCGACCGAGGACCTCTTCGGGAATGCGCTCGTCGTCAATCGGCCCCGCAAGATGGTTGGGGACATCGCCGAGCAGGTCGAAGAAGAACATCGACGTTGCGGTGAGGATACGCCCCTTGTCCGGAATGGCCGGCTCGAGCGAGAAATCGAACGCCGAAATACGGTCGGATGCCACCATCAGCAGCGTGTTGTCATCGACTTCGTAAATTTCGCGGACCTTGCCGCCGGCGAGATGGGCATAATCAGAAAGCTCTGGACGCATGCGCGTTAGTATATTCCCCGTGATCAAACGCGCGACTGCAGTCCTACTCCCCCTCGTTTTGGCTGCGTGCGGCACCCCTTCGGAGTTCGCTGGCAACATGCCAGCGTTTGAACCAACCCGCGACGGCACCACATTGTCGTTCGGCGACACCGCCCGCGTGGTCACCGAGGATGTGAGCTTCCACGTCCCCGTGCAGTGGGACATCACCGTCGATGCCCCCAAAACGCGGCGCGCTCCACGCAGCGCCGAGCAGGCAAACATGCTCGTGTGCTTCCCAGTCACGTTCACCCCGGTTGCGGTGGGTGAGTTCCCCGTGGACGTCACCGTCACGCTGCCGAAGCTCACGCCTATCGACGACACCCTCACCGCCAACACCGCCAACCCCGAATACTGCGGCGAAAGCACCCTCACCGGCTACACCCCGGACCTCACCGGGCCCCAGCACGGCTTCGTCGCCTCCTGGTCCGGCACCGCAGACCGGGGTGTAGTAGGCACCGGCGTCGAGGTCAGCACCCGCGACGCCACTGTGACCTTTACTTCCCCCTAGAGGATCTCGCCCGGGGTGTAGTTCGCAGCCTCCGGGTGCGCATCCACAACCTCTTGCACGCGTGCAAGCACACGATCCACCTGCGCCTCGGCAGCGCCGATGAACGCGTGGCGGTCCTCCAACGCTTCGTCCAGTGCTGCCTTGTCCAACGGAAGGCGCTCGTCGTTAGCCAAGCGCTCCACCAGGTTCTGCTCTGCGCCGCGCTCGCGCATGTCCAGCGCCATAGCGACGGCGTTTTCCTTGATCACCTCGTGTGCGGTCTCACGGCCGACGCCGGCGCGCACCGACGCCATGAGGATGCGGGTGGTGGCAAGGAATGGCAGGTAGCGGTCCAGCTCGCGGTTGATCATGGCCGGGAACGCGCCGAACTCGTCGAGCACGGTCAGCATGGTTTCCAGCTGGCCGTCAATGGCGAAGAACGCGTCCGGCAGCGCCACGCGACGCACCACGGAGCAGAACACGTCGCCCTCGTTCCACTGCTGGCCAGCAAGGTCGCCAACCATGGTGAGGTAGCCACGCAGGATGACCTGGAAGCCGCCGACGCGCTCGCAGGAGCGTGCGTTCATCTTGTGCGGCATCGCCGAGGAACCAACCTGGCCTTCCTTGAAGCCCTCCGTGACCGTCTCGTTGCCGGCCATGAGGCGGATCGTGGTGGCCAGCGACGACGGGCCTGCACCCAACTGCACCAGCGAGGACACCACGTCGAAGTCGAGCGAGCGCGGGTACACCTGGCCCACCGAGTCAAAGACGCGGTCGAAGCCGAGGCCTTCGGCGATGCCCTGCTCGAGCTGTGCCAGCTTGGCCTCGTCGCCACCCATGAGATCCAGCATGTCCTGCGCGGTACCCATCGGGCCCTTGATGCCGCGAAGTGGGAGCCGATCCAGCAGTTCCTCAATGCGTTCGATGGCCACCAGGATCTCATCGGCAGCAGAGGCGAAACGCTTGCCCAGCGTGGTGGCCTGCGCCGCAACATTGTGGGAGCGTCCAGCCATGACCAGGGACTTGTACTCGCCAGCGCGGTTGCCCACCGCCTTGAGCAGCGCGACTGCCTTGTCGCGGGTCAGTTCCAGCGCCTTGCGCACCTGGAGCTGCTCCACATTTTCGGTCAGGTCGCGCGAGGTCATCCCCTTGTGGATCTCCTCGTGGCCCGCCAGCGCATTGAACTCCTCAATGCGTGCCTTCACGTCGTGGCGAGTGACCTTCTCGCGCTGCGCGATCGAGTCCAGGTCGACCTTGTCGATGACCTTCTCGTAGTCCTCGATAGCGCCCTCGGCGACCTCGACACCGAGTTCCTTTTGGGCCTTGAGCACTGCGATCCACAGTTGGCGCTCAAGGATGATCTTGTGCTCCGGAGCCCACAGGGTGGCCATCTCCGGGGAGGCGTAACGGTTGCTCAGAACATTGGAATTATTCGGTTTCACGGCATTTATCCTAGGGAAATAGCGCCTTCGATGGCGGGGCGGGCGATGTCTTTGCGGTAGAAGGATCCGGGCAGTTCGATGCCCTCAATGATGCGGTACGCGTTGTCCACGGCCTCCTTGAGCGTTGCGCCATTGCCGACGACGCCAAGCACACGGCCACCAGACGCCACATAATTGCCGTCCCCTTCCTTGGTGCCTGCGTGGAGGACCTTCGTCGGGTCATCGAGTGCGTCGCCGGTGATCACACCACCGGTCTTTGCGGCCTGCGGGTAGCCCTCGGCAGCCAGCACGACCATGGCAGCGAACCCCTCACGCCACTGCAGCGGCTCGATCTCACTCAAGCGACCTTGTGCGACAGCCAGCAGCACGTCCGCCAGCGGGGTCTCCAACAACGACAGCACAGCCTGGGTTTCCGGGTCGCCGAAGCGGGCGTTGAACTCCACAACCGCCGGGCCTTCCGGGCCCCACGCGGCACCGATGTAGAGCAGGCCCTGGTACGGAATGCCACGGTTGACCATTTCGGTGGCCACCGGGCGGGCGATGTCGTCGACAAGCACCTGCACCCCGTTCTCCGGCAACCACGGCAGCGGCGCGTACGCACCCATGCCACCGGTGTTCGGGCCTTCGTCGTTGTCGTAGGCCCGCTTGTGATCCTGAGCGGGCAACAGCGGCACAACCGTCTCACCGTCGACGAGGCAGAACAGCGACACCTCCGGGCCTTCAAGGAAGGACTCGAACAGCACTGGGTTTCCAGCCTCAATGACAGCCTCTGCGTGCGCCTTGGCTTCGGCGCGGTCCTCGGTGACCACAACACCCTTACCGCCGGCAAGGCCGTCGTCCTTGACCACGTAGCGCGGCCCGTACTCGTCTAACACGGACTCGATACCATCTGCCGATTCCACGCGGGTCGCCGTCGCCGTCTTCACACCAGCCGCCGCCATGACCTCCTTGGCAAACGCCTTCGAGCCCTCAAGCTGCGCGGCCGCCTTCGTTGGTCCGAAGACGGGGAAGCCGGCGTCGATCAGCGCGTCGGCTGCACCCGCAACCAACGGCACCTCAGGTCCGATGACCACGAGTTCCGCGTCGATCTCACGGGCGAGCGACACAATATCTACTGGGGACGACACGTCGAGCGGACGCACCGTGGCCAGGCGGGACATACCCGCGTTACCCGGCGCGACAGTGAGCTCATTGCCGTGCATTGCATGGAGAAGGGCGTGTTCCCGGCCGCCCGAACCGATGACAAGGATGCGCATGCGATCCAACTTACCGGTAGCGTCGGAGACTATGAGCACTGTATTCAGCAAAATTATTGCAGGCGACATCCCGGGCCGAATTGTGTACCAGGACGACAAGGTCGCAGCATTCCTCACCATCGAACCGGTCGCGTACGGCCACACGCTGGTCGTTCCCATCGAAGAGATTGACAAGTGGACCGACATCCCGGCGGACCTGTGGGCGCACATGAATGAGGTGGCGCAGAAGGTCGGACGGGTTGTCGTCGATAAGTTTGATGCGCAGCGCGCGGGCTACCTCATCGCAGGATTCGAGGTCCCCCACGCCCACATCCACGTCTTCCCCGCCAACGACATGTCCGGCTACTCGCTGGCCAGCGCAATGCGTGCCGACGAAACCGACGCCGCCAAGATGGACGCCGCCGCCGACACCATCCGCGAAGGCATTAAGCAGCTGGAAGCGAAATAGTAAACGTCGAGCCCTCGCCCGGCGCCGTATCGACAACCACGGTGCCGCCGTGGGCCTCGATCAGCGATTTGGTAATCGCCAGCCCCAGACCCGAGCCACCGCCCGAGCTGCGGTTGCGCGACGCATCCGCGCGGTAGAAGCGCTCGAAAATATGCTCGGCGTCCTTCTGTTCCATGCCGCAGCCATTATCCGCAATGTCGAGGACCACACGGTCCAGGTTGTGCCGGATCGTGATGGTCACCTCTGCATCCGGACCCGCGTGCTTAAAGGCGTTAGTGACCAAGTTGACCACTACCTGGCGCAGCCGGCCGGGATCCCCCACCACGACAGGGACGTCTGGGGTGTCCTTGACCACGTCCACCACCCGCTCTGGGTAGGCGGCGTGCATCGAGTCCTTCACCGAAAGCGCAAGCTCGAGCACATCCACCTCCTGCTTCTCCAGGCGGGAACCCTCCGCACGGGTTAGCGCCAGCAGGTCCTCGACGAGCAGCTGCATACGCGCGGACTCTTCATCGATCTTGCTCAGCACCATTTGCGGGTCATCCACCATGCCCTTGCGGTACAGCTCGGTGTATCCGCGCACGCTGGTGAGCGGTGTACGCAGTTCGTGTGAAGCATCGCCAACGAAGCGGCGCATCTGCTCTTCCTGCGTTTTCGCATTTTCCAGCGATTCTTGCAAGCGGCTCACCATGGTGTTCATGGCAAACGACAGACTGCCCACTTCTGTCTCACGTGGCCAAGCGGGCACTCGCCTGTCGGTATCGCCTCCGGCGATCGCCAGAGCGGTGTTTTCCACAATCTTTAACGGAGCCAACGCACGTGCCACGAAGTAGTTACTTGCAATGCCAATGCCGACGAGCACCAGAGCCCCAACCAGCGCCTCAATCTGTGCCAGGGAGCGCAACATCCGGTACTCCGACTCCAGCGACTTCGCCACATACTGCACGGAACCGTCGGACTGCTCCGTGGCAATGGCACGCCAGCGCTTCACAGTCGTCGTATTTGGGTCGCTGAGATCAGAAGTGATCGTGACCAACTGTCCGAAGTCAGTCGTTTTGATCTGGCTCCAATCTGGCGAGTTGACCTCCCCCGGGCGCGACACCATCACGCCCCGGTCCGGGTACAGCCTGGATTGGGTGAACTCACTCGGCAGGTTCCAAGGGTTGAACTGCCACACCGGCCCCTGGTGCGCCCACGTATCCAAGCCTTCCCGCAGCTGGTCGTCTGCACGGTCCAGCAGCAGGTTGCGCATGAGGAAGTAGATCAGCACGGAACTCAGTGTCGTACCGATCACGGAGATGACCATCACGGTGGTGACAAGTTGCCGCTTCAGTGGCTTCTTTGTCGGCCCCGTAAATAAGGAATACGCCATAACGTTGCGAAAGGCCTACTGGCGTGGGGTGCGCAGCACGTAACCGACACCACGGACCGTGTGGATCAGCGGCACATCGCCCGTGTCTACCTTGCGGCGCAGGTAGGAAATGTAGGACTCGACCACGTTGCCGTCGCCGCCGAAGTCGTAGTGCCACACGTTGTCCAGGATCTTCGCCTTGGACACGACCACCTCAGCGTTGAGCATCAGGTAGCGCAGCAGGTTGAACTCCGTCGGGGAGAGCTCGACGATCTCGCCGGCTTTGGTGACCTCGTGGGTGTCGTCGTTAAGCGTCAAGTCCGCATAACGCAAGGTGGAATCCTGGTTCGAATCGTCCACCACGTTGCCGCGCCGCAGGATCACACGCAGGCGCGTGATCACCTCTTCGAGCGAGAACGGCTTGGTCACGTAATCATCCGCGCCAATGGTCAGGCCGTGGATACGGTCCTCCACGGCATCCTTTGCTGTCAGGAACAGCACCGGACTGTCAAGTCCTTCTGCTCGTAGCTTGCTGAGCAGCTCAAAGCCGTCCATCTCCGGCATCATCACGTCCAGGATGTACGCATCCGGGCGGGAGGTGCGCGCCAGCTCGAGGGCTTCCGCACCAGAGTTGGCGGTCTCCACATCAAAACCCTGGAACTTCAGAGACACCGTCAACAGTTCGACGATGTTCGGCTCGTCATCAACAACCAGCACTTTGAGGTTCTGCGAGTCAGCCATGGTTTGTGTTCTCCTTAATTTTTGCGGCAATCATGCACTTGCCACGATTAAACAACACAACGCTGTACGTCGCCTGTGTACTTGCTGCCCAAGGTTGAGCAAGTCGATCTTTGTTCGCCAAAGAAAATGCCCCCTCGCCGATACGTATCGACGAGGGGACCCACGAGCTGGAGACGAGACTTGAACTCGCAACCTACGCATTACAAGTGCGTTGCGCTACCGATTGCGCCACTCCAGCAACGCGCTAGATCTTACACATAGCCCGTGGTCGCGCGAAAACCGCCAAGCCGATAGTGTGGCCTGTGTGGAAAAGAGATTGTGGGGAAAGCTCAGAGGTTCGCGCCAACGCTTAGCGACGATCGACGCTGCCCGCACCTCTCCTCCCCCATCCGTCCTCGCCCCGATCAACCTGACCGATCCGACAGAGGTCGCCGCGGTGATGAACATCGCCGCCCGCATCGGCGAGATCCTCATCGCAAACGCCACTACATCCGCGGATGCGATCAAGCAGATCCACACCGTGTGTTCGTCGTACGGCCTGCACTACGTGCACGTATCCATCACGGTGAACACGATTACGTTGAACACCATCATCGGCGTGGACCATCGCACCCCGGTCACCGTGTTCCGCGTGGTCACCATGATCAGCGAGAACTACCACAAACTGCAGGAAGTGGACCGCCTGATCCGCTCGATCCGCTCAGGTGCAACACCGCCTGAGATGGCGGAGAAGATTCTCGACGAGATCGACAACGCCCCCATCCCTTACCGCAACACCCGCAACTTGGCCGGCTGGACTGTGATGGGTTTCTTCGTCGCCATGCTGCTCGGCGGCGATTTGCTGCTCATGTTCTTCGGCGGCCTGACCGCGTTTCTCATCATGGGCTTTTCCAAGTTGCTCTCCCGTGGCGGGTTGCCCGGGTTTTTTCACAATGTGATTGGTGGGTTCGTCGCCACGCTGCCCGCTGCAATCGCCTATGACTTTTCCGCCTCGATCGGGCACACGATCAACCCCAGTCAGCTGATCGCAACAGGCATCATCGTCCTGCTTGCAGGTTTGACGCTGGTGCAATCGCTTCTCGACGGCGTCACCGGCTCCATGGTCAACGCCTCCGCCCGCTTCTTCCAAGCCATGTTGGGCACCGGCGGCATCGTCGCAGGCGTCGCCGCTGGCGTGCAGGTTTCCGAGCTGGTCGGGATGCCACTGCCACCAGTCGAGGTGCTCCCAGCTGATGCGGCGTACAACAACGTGTGGCTGACCACCTTCGGTGGTGCGATGGCGGCCGCTGCCTTTGCGGTGTGTTGCTTTGCGGAACGAGCCGCTGTGCTGCTGTCCTTCGTCACCGCAGCGACAGGTTCATTCATCTTCTACATCGTGCTCACTCCGCTCGGCGCTGGCCGACTGTTGGCTATCGCGGCGTGTGCGGTCGCCGTCGGCTTGGCCGGCGGTCTCATTTCCCGTCGCTTCCTGATCAACCCGGTGATCACTGCTGTCGCCGGCGTGACCCCGTTCCTGCCCGGTTCGTGGATCTACCGCGGCATGTACGCACTGATGAACGAGCAGCTCCTGCTCGGCATGATGAACCTACTGACCGCGATCGGCACCTGCCTCGCCCTAGCCGGCGGTGTGGTGTTCGGCGAGTGGCTGGCCCGCCGCATCCGTGCCCCACAGCTCTACGTGCCGTACGAGGCGTTTAGGCGCGCTGGCCGGCTGACTTTCCAGCAGATTCGTCGGGTACGGCGCCGTCGTTAAGCAGGTGGCGTAGAATGATGGGGCTTTAGCTGTCGTTCTTGCAAGGAGGAACCCCCAAGTGCCACCTAAGATCACCGATTCGCGCCCCACCGCCGAACAAACGCATGCCGTTGAGGAGCAAACTGCGTCGGGCGCCCGTCGGATCGTGGCCACTTACGCTGAGGACTTCCTGGACGGCGTAACGCTCATGTCCATGCTGGGTGTCACCCCGCAGGGCTTCGTGTACAAGCGCTACGTCGAGGACCTGGAGCAAGCAGCGGAAGAGGAAGCGCCGAAGAAGGCCACCAAGAAGAAGGCAACGAAGAAGAAGGCGTCCAAGAAGAAGGCCACGAAGAAGAAGGCGACGAAGAAAAAGTCCACCAAGAAGGCAGTGAAGAAGGCTGCCAAGAAGACTGCTAAAAAGTCGACGAAGAAGACCGCCAAGAAGGCCTAATGGGTAGCAACGAGTTCCTCGTCGTGGCCAACCGCCTGCCTGTAGACAAGGTGGGCGACCATTACGAGGTCTCCCCTGGCGGTTTAGTCGCAGCCCTCGCACCGGTACTGCGCTCCCGTGGGGGCTGCTGGGTGGGATGGCCTGGCAATACCAGCGCAGAACTCGAACCGTTTGAGTTCAACGGCATCTCGCTGGTCCCCGTGTGCTTGGACCAGGACGACTTCGAGGGCTTCTACGAGGGCTTTTCCAACTCCACATTGTGGCCGCTGTACCACGACCTCATCGTCACCCCCGAGTACAGGCAGGAGTGGTGGGAGCGCTATGTCGCCGTCAACGAAAAGTTTGCGCGGGCGACCGCCAAAGCCGCTGGCAAAAACGCCACGGTGTGGGTGCAGGACTACCAGCTTCAGCTCGTACCGGGGATGCTGCGCGAACTACGCCCCGACTTAACCATCGGCTTTTTCCTGCACATCCCGTTCCCGGCACCAGCGCTGTTCCAGCAGTTGCCGTGGCGCGACGAGATCCTCTCCGGCCTGTCCGGCTGCGACCTGATCGGTTTTCAGCGCACCACCGACGAAGAGAACTTCCGCCTGCTCACCACCGATATTCGTACTGGCACCTTCCCCATTTCTATTGATGCGGATGAGGTGCAGGCGGCGACGGAGTCGTCGATACGCACACTGCGCAATTCGCTCGGCAACCCGAAGCACGTGCTGCTGGGCGTGGATCGGATGGATTACACCAAGGGCATCCTGCAGCGACTGCTGGCGGTCGAGGAACTGCTGGAGGAAGGCGAACTCGACGATATTGCCGTGGTGCAGTTGGCTACGCCGTCGCGTGAACGCATCGAGCACTACCGCAAGACCCGTACGGAAGTTGAGCAGGCGATCGGGCGTATCAACGGCCGCTTCGGCCAGGTCGGCCGCCCGGTCGTGCATTACATCCACCGCGGAGTGTCCAAGGACAAGCTGGGTACCTTTTATGCGGCGGCCGACATCATGCTGGTCACGCCGTTTAAGGACGGCATGAACCTCGTGGCCAAGGAGTACGTCGCCGCACACCCGAAGGGCGACGGCGCGCTTGTGCTTTCCGAGTTCGCAGGCGCTGCAGTCGAACTCAACCAGGCCTACCTGTGCAATCCGTTCGACCTGGGGTCCGTCAAGGCCGCGATTGTGGCCGCAACCAATCCTGATCCGGCACGCATGCGGGCGATGCACGACTGGGTCATGGAACACGACGTGACCCGCTGGGCGCAGGACTTCTTGGAGGCGTTGTGAAGCGCGCGCTGCTGCTCGCCCCGGTGATGCTGCTCGCGGCGTGTTCGAGCCCACAGCAGTGGCACGTCGTTGGCGTATACACCGACCCAGAGGCGCCCGTCGCGCGCAATACCGGCGGCGCATCCGTCACCTTTTCGGGTTCGTCGTTTTCCGGTACCACCGGCTGCGCTGAAGTGTCCGGCGAGTTTGAAGGCGACGACACTGTGCGCCTCCACGACGTGACGGTCGGCGACCCGGGCGACTGCTCCGGCTGGGCCCGCCACATGCACGACCAGTTGGCGCCACTGCTTCACGACGACTCCGAGTTCACCGTCACCCGCCCAACCGACACCGACCTTGTGCTCACCCTGCTCAGTGACGCCGTGGATGCCCCGGCCGTTAAACTGCGCACATGGTGATTGCTCAGGCAGAAACGTTGTTGGTGTGCCTCGACTTCGACGGCACGCTTGCTGAACTCAACCCCTACCCCTACGCGGTCACAATGCATCCGGCGGCCGAGGACGCGATCCGTCGCCTTGCTGCTCTCCCCGGCACCGAGGTTGCAATCCTGTCCGGACGACACCTCGACGGCCTGCGCCAGGTCCTCCCTTCCGGCCTCAATGTCACGCTCGTCGGCTCCCATGGCGCCGAGCCCGGGCCCACGCTTGACGACGACTCCCGCGCCCACCTCGACGACATCGAACGCCAACTGCGCGACATCGCCATCCCGCCCGCCTATGTGGAGGTGAAGCCGTATCAGAGGGTGTTGCACGTGGCGCCGGTCGCGGATAAGCAGGCGGCCCAGGACATGCTCGATGCCGCCGCTGCCCTGCCCGCCCGCAAGATCACACTGGGACATAACGTGGTGGAGTTTTCGGCCGTGGATATCACGAAGGGCACCTGGCTCGCTGAATACAAACGTGACTTCGCGGCCACCGTGTTCGCGGGTGACGACGACACCGACGAAACCGCCATCGCCGCCCTCGGCCCCACCGACCTGGCGGTAAAGGTCGGCGACAAACCCTCGCTGGCGTCGCGTCGCGTCGCAGGTGTTGACGCCATGGCTGAGCTCTTGGCGGAACTCGCCGACGAAAGGGAAGCATGGAACGCCTCTCGCTAGAGCACCAGGGACGCACTCGCACCTGGACCGCCGTCGAAGGCGACCCCGACACGCTCCTGCTGGTGCTGCACGGCTCGCGCCAATCCGGCAACGTGATGCGCAACTTCACGGATCGCACCTTTGAAGCCCTCGGCGCGACCGTGGCCTACCCGGACGGTGTGGAGCACCACTTCAACGACCTGCGCACCGGTTTCAACGAGTCCGCACGCCGCCTGAACATCGACGACGTCGGATTCCTACGGAAGGTCATCGCACACCACGCCCCGCGTCGCGTGATCGGCATCGGCTTTTCCAACGGCGGCCAAATGGTCATGCGCCTCCTTTTCGACGCCCCCGGCCTCCTCGACGGCGCCGCCACCTTCGGCGCCTCCATGCCCGTCGAATCCAACACGTGTGTTGGCACTTCCGATTATCAGCCCACCCCGCTCGTTTCCGTCCAAGGCACCGCCGACCCGCTCGTCCCCTACAACGGCGGCGAAGCCGGGATCGGCGGCAACAACCGTGGCCAGACCCGTTCCGCAATCAACTCTGCGCAGTTCTTTGCGGAACTCAACTCGTGTGAGTGGCGGGGGTCGTCGACAAGCGGTGCCCTGCGTATCGACGACTGGCACGGCCCCGCCCCCGTCCGCCTCATCACCATCGACGGTTTCGGCCACATGGTGCCGGTAGCCAAAACGCTCGACGCGCGGCTTGGGCCCGGCACCGACGAGATCACCGGCGGTGAGGTTATTCAGCGATTCTTCTTTGACGAGCGAACTCGCTAAGCACCACGCCCGCCGCCACCGACGCGTTGAGGGACTCCACCCAATCCGTCATCGGCACCGACATGATCACGTCGCAGTTCTCGCGCACCAGGCGTGAAATGCCCTTGCCTTCGGAGCCAACCACGATCACTACCGGGCCCGTGGCCTGGTCAAACGTGTCCAGGGTGTGCTCGCCGCCCGCATCCAGGCCGACGACCGTGTAGCCGTTGTCCTGGAATTTCTTCACCGTGCGGGTCACGTTGGTCACGCGCGCCACCGGCAACTGCGCCGCCGTACCCGCCGACGTCCGCCACGCCACACCCGTGACCTGCGCCGAACGCCGTTCCGGGATGATCACGCCGTTACCACCGAACGCCGCAGTCGAACGAATCACCGCACCAAGATTGCGCGGATCCGTAATGTTGTCCAGCACCACAAACATGCCGGGGCCATCCACCGACTCCAGCAGGTCATCCAGGTCAGCGTACTTGTACGGCTGGATCTTCAGTCCGATGCCCTGGTGCAGGCCGTTACCGGTCATCGCATCCAACTGCTGACGCGGCACCTCCTGCACCGGAATGTTCTTGCTGTTCGCCAGCGCAACGGCCTCGCTCAGACGATCATCGTGGCCAGTGCCCTGCGCGACGAACAACGCCTCCGACGGCACCTTCGCCTTCAGACACTCAATGACCGGGTTGCGGCCCACCACCAGATCCGCCACCTCACGGTCGTGCCGACCCTGCGCGCGGCGCTTCTGCTCCAACTTGCGCTTATGCGCCGCGTGGTAGACGCGATCCTCAGCCTTCGGCGTCGCACCCTTGCCCTTCAGGCCACGGCGACGCTGCCCGCCAGAGCCCTTCGTCGGACCCTTTTTGTTCTTCTTCTGTACGTCACGACGCTGATACGGTTTCGCCATCGTCTACTCCTTTACCTGCCACTGCGGCCCCTCGGCCGTGTCGGTCACTTCAATTCCCGCACGCGCCAACCGGTCGCGCACCTCGTCCGCCGTGGCCCAATCCTTCTCCGCACGCGCGGTCGCACGGCGTTCCAGTTCAGCTTCCACCAGCACGTCTAATGCCTTGCTATTGCCATTGCTTGACGACGACCCCCACGCCCCCGGATCAACACCCAACACCGCCGCCATCGCACGCACCTGCGCCGCGATCGGGGCCGGATCGGCTGCCTTATTGCCCTCGCGCACAAGGTTGTGGATTTCTGCGAGGGCTTTCGGGACGGCGAAGTCGTCGTTAAGCGCCTGCTCAAATGCCTCAGTCCACGTCGACGGCTCCGGCATACCAGCGCGCTTCACAAACTCCTCGATGCGCCTGTAACCCGCCGCCGCCTCCTTAAGCGCCTCCGGCGAATACTCCAACACGCTGCGGTAATGCGCCGAACCAAGGTAGTAACGCAACTCCACCGGACGCACTTCCTCCAACATGTTGTCGATGGACAGCACATTGCCCAGGCTCTTCGACATCTTCTCGCCAGCCATGGTCACCCAGTGGTTGTGCATCCAGTACTGCGCGAAATCATCGCCCGCCGCATGCGACTGCGCCTGCTCGTTCTCGTGGTGCGGGAACTGCAGGTCAAGGCCACCACCGTGGATGTCAAACGTGCCACCCAGGTACCACGTGGACATCGCCGAGCACTCTAAGTGCCACCCCGGACGCCCATCGCCCCACGGGGTCGGCCAACTCGGCTCACCCGGTTTCGCCGCCTTCCACAACGCGAAATCACGTGCGCCACGCTTGCCCGCGTTCGACGTCTCCCCCTGCTCCATCTCCTCAACCTTGTTGCCGGAAATCGAGCCGTAATCGCCGCCCGCCTTCACCCAAGCGTCAACGTCGAAGTACACCGAACCGTCCGCTGCATAGGCGTAGCCGTTATCAAACAGGCGCTGCATGTAATCGACCATCTGCGTCACATGCCCAGTCGCCCGCGGCTCCACCGACGGTGGCAACACACCAAGCGTGTCGTACGCACGGGTGAACTCACGCTCGTACGTGGACACCCACTCCCACCAGGGGCGATTGTGCTCGTCTGCCTTGGTGAGAATCTTGTCGTCAATATCCGTGACATTACGCACGAACGCCACGTCGTTGCCCTTCGCCGCAAACCAGCGACGAACAATATCAAACGCAACACCCGAACGCAGGTGGCCAATATGCGGCTTCGCCTGCGGAGTGGCGCCACACAGATAAATCGAAACGTGGCCAGGATTCACCGGCTCGAAGTCTCGCAGCGTGCGGGTCTTGGTGTCGAAAATACGTTGATTCACGCCGTTTATCCTACGTTGCCGTTCAATTCCACCAACGCAGTGGCAATCGCCGCCCGGCCCTCACCCGAACCAGTGAACCCCATGTGGTCCGTCGTCGTCGCCGACACCGATACCGGAGCACCCAAAGCCTGCGACAACACCCGCTCTGCCTCCTCACGCACCGGGCCCATCTTCGGGGTCTGCCCAATCATTTGTGCAGAAACATTGACGACGGTGTGGCCGTGGTCGTCTACAAGCGCACGGAGCTCCTCGAGCAACTGCACCCCTCGGACCCCGTCATACTCCGGGCGGCCGACCCCGACGAACGAGCCGAGATCCCCAAGGCCCGCCGCCGACAGCACCGCGTCCACGATCGCGTGGCTGACAACATCGCCATCTGAATGACCTTCGCAACCATCCTGGCCCTCGTGCAGAATTCCGGCGATCCAGCACTCCTTCCCGGCCTGGATCTGATGGGCATCGAAGGCAGTACCAACTCGCAGATTCGTCATGGACTGAACACTACCCACTCCGGGGACGCCGAGTCGCATTCTTCGAAGCCCTCGCGCTCCAGTTCGAGGTCGCGCAGGTGTCTCTTCAGCGAGGCGAGGAGTTCCGGCGTAATCTCCGGCATCTTCTCCGGCGCATACTCGAACTTGCGGCCAAACTTATCCTCCAGCGTGGTGATCGTTTCCACGCAGGCTTCCCAGTCGTAGTCCTTTTCGTACTGCTCCACCGCCGAGTGACACCGGGCGTTGAACTCCGCACTGTCGCGGCGCCGCTTCCGACGCTGTTCCAGAGTGGACTTCCACCGCGGGTTTTCACCTTCGGCGAGATACTCGACGATCAAGCCGTCGGGTTCGCTGACCTGGAAGGTGCCGTCATCGAAAAGCCAGACGATTTCGCCCGTGACGTGATCGACCACATAGGTAGCGCGGCGGTCCGTCTTGATGTTGTGGTGACGCTGGCACAGACAGAACAGGTTCGACGGCGTCGTTTTGCCGCCGTTGCCGTAGGGAATGCGGTGGTCGAGCTGGCAGCGCCTCGCGGCAACGTTGCAACCCGGCCAACGGCAGGTACCGTCGCGGGTTTGCACGAACGCCTTCATTGCTTCGGTGGGCACATAGGCGTCGGTCTCGGCATGTTCAGCCTCGTCGAGGTCGATGACCTTCACCTTGGCGGTTTCTTTGAGAGCGTCGATGATTTCCGTGCCGTCTGCCCCCGACCAGCCGAAGCCGGGAACGAAGTAGCCGGCGCCTGGGGTCTTCGGCGAAAACACGTGCAGCACCAACTGAATCGACGAGTGCTGCTGGCCGGTGAGGATCATCTGCAGTGCATCGTCACGACTGAGCTTGTGTTCCTTCGCGACGGCACCGACATACATATCCATCAGGCCAATCGTTGCCGAGTCGCCAGAGATATTCAGACCGGCGTCCCCGTCGTCTTGGCCATAGAACACGCCTTGGCAGGTGCCGAATGGCGCATCTTTTGCTTTCTTGCGAACTTTCGTTTTCTTCGGGCTTGGTGCCAACTTCGCATCGACTTGCTTAATCCGATCACGCAGGCGGCGCTTTAGCGACGTCGCCGACGGCAACTCCATCCCGGCGGAACGCGGCGTGAACACCTTGACTAGGTAGTCGTCGAACTCAGCCAACACTTCGGGCGTGGCGAGATCGTTCAACCGGTTTAGCACGGTCTCGATTGCGCTAAGGCGCGTGATATCTAGCCGTCGCATATCAGCCTGCATTTGGCGTAGTTTCGGCAGGTCTGCCAAGACGCTATACCCCAGAATTCCGCTTTCAGCCCAGCTCACGGTACGGCCGGCGGCGCTTGCGATGCGCTGGCTTACCAGTTCGAAGTCGTCGATAATCGCACCGGGCTCAGCGTAAGCGTGAAAGATACTGTATTCCGCGTCTCGCATCGCTTGACCTGCGACGCTAATCTGGTCACCCTGACGTTCTGTTGCGAAGTATCCGGTAGACATTGTCCCCCCTTTCGATCTTTCAATCGAACATACATGCCACCACCGCGACAATGTAAGGGTTTTTCGAAACTTTTTAGATAATTCGTTCGAACGCCCTAGCTAGTTGCCGGGGATCTCGAACACGGTCGGCTCGGCCTCATCGGTAATGCTTTTCGCCAGGCGAAGATCGATCGGGGTGGTAATCTTGAACGCCATCGGATCGCCCTGAACAGTGGTGACGGGGGCGCCGTACCACTCCATTAGAGACGCGTCATCAGTTGCCACGAACTCGGGCGACTGCTCAAGGTAAGCACGGTTGGCGGCACGCAATTGGCGCAGGTCAAAGCCTTGCGGTGTCTGTGCGGCCCGCAAACGGCTGCGGTCCAGCGTCGCCTCCACCGCATGCACCGCACCCCCACTGACCTGTTTAATGGTGTCCGCGACAGGTACAATCGGCACCACTGCGGGCGCGCCATCGAGCACGGCACGGGCCACGCGGGCAATCATGCCGGGAGGGGTGAGGGCGCGGGCGGCGTCGTGGACGAGCACGCAGGCGTCGTCAAGCGAAATTGCTTCGAGCGCTGCGTAGATGGAGTCCGCGCGCTCCGCACCGCCATGCACAAACTGCACGTCATGCTCCCGCAGGCACTGTCGGGCGTGCTCCTCCATGGCAGGGCTGATGACGACGACCACCTGGTCCACAATTTCGGAGGTTTCCATCGCGGTGACGGAACGCTCCAAAAGCGTGCGCCCGCGCAACGGGACGTACGCCTTTGGCACCTCAGCGCCCAGCCGGGTGCCCTGACCTGCTGCGGCAACAACCGCTACGACACGGCGGTCCAAGGGCTCGTCTTACTCGTCGTCGAAAGAAAGCTCGTCGAGGTCAACATCATCTTCGGCGTCAACATCGCCCGGCGCCTCGGAGATACCGGCCTTGACCTGCTCGTCGATGATCTTCTGGATCTCGGCTTCCATCTCCTCGACCTTCTTCTCATCAACAGGCTCTGCAAGCGCGAGCTCACCGACGAGAATCTGGCGGGCCTTGCCAAGCATGCGCTTCTCACCAGCAGAAAGACCCTTGCCCTGGTCACGGCGCCACAGGTCACGTACAACCTCGGCCACCTTATTAATGTCGCCGGAAGCAAGGCGCTCCTGGTTCGCCTTATAGCGACGAGACCAGTTGCCGGCCTCCTCAACATCCGTCTCACGCAGCACGGAGAACACCTTCTGCAGGCCCTCCTCGTTGACTACGTCACGCACACCGACAAGCTCGGAGTTCTTTACGGGCACGCGAACCTCAAGGTCTGAGTGGAGAATCTGCAGCACCAAGAAGTCCAGCTTCTCGCCGCGCATCTCACGCTCTTCGATGTCGGCGATACGCGCCGCGCCGTGGTGCGGGTAAACGACCACTTCTCCGACCTTGAATTCCATAAACGCTCCTTGGTGCTCCCGGCGAAGTTTTGACCCCACAACCCTACCACCGCCTTCAAAGCTCCGAATAGGGGATAAAATGGGAAAAGTTGCTGTCTAGGCGCTAAAGTATTCCAGAGAATAACCTTCGAAACCGTTTGACTATGGAGGACCCCACGTGAAGTCCCTGAAGCAGGTAGCCGTTATCGCTGCCGCTGGCTGCGCATCCTTGGCCCTTGTTGGCTGCTCCGCTGGCCAGATTACTCAGACCTCGAACCAGGTCGCTGCTGTGGATGGTGCCAGCGCCGCAACCGAGAACGGCGAAGTTGCTGTGCAGGATGTCACCGTCGTCTTGGCTGAGGACGGCAAGGCTGCCCTCAAGTTCACCGCGACGAACCAGGACACCTCCATGACGGATCACACGTTGAAGTCCGTCACCGCTGGTGGCAACACCGTCAAGATCGCAAACAACAACACGATTAAGTACAACTGCGTGTTGGTTGCTGATTCCGCCGAGGGCCTCGAGCGCCTGCCGCAGGATGACGCGAACTGCATCAGCTACACCGCTACCTCGCTGGCTAACGACGATTTCGCGTACGGCGGCAACGTCCCGGTCACGTTCAACTTTGACACCGGCTCCATCGACGTTGTGGCTACCGTGTCTGCACCGCACCTCGTTTCGGGCCAGGTTGACCGCGAGACTGGCGCGAAGCACTAAGAGCTTTTCGCTTATCGACGAACACATGCCGCTGGGTTAACCAGCGGCCTTTTCGTTTTCGAACACTTTTCGAACACTTGCAGGCTCCGTGTCGTGTGCGTGTTATACGGTGTCGCACATGGCTAAGAAACCTCGCGTGATCCACACGTGCTCCGAATGCGGCTACTCTTCCCCGAAGTGGCTCGGCCGCTGCCCTGAGTGCGGGTCGTGGGGAACGTTGCAAGAAGAAGCGCCGGCTGCGGTTTCCGCAGGTCCGGTAAAGACGTCTGCGCTGACACCGACGTCGCCCGCGACCCCGATCACGAAGGTGAACGCGACTGCGACGCGCACGTTGCCCTCTGGCATCCGGGAACTCGACCGGGTGTTGGGTTCCGGTGTCGTGCCGGGGTCGGTGGTGCTGATGGCCGGTGAGCCGGGCGTGGGTAAATCGACGCTGTTGCTTGAGGTGGCATCCCGGTGGGCGGCGATGGATGGCCGCAAGGCGCTATACGTGACTGCTGAGGAATCTGCAGGCCAGGTCCGTGCCCGTGCTGAGCGCACCGATGCGCTGAAAGACACGCTGTACTTGGCGGCGGAGTCGAACCTCGACGTGGTGTTTGGCCACGTCCAGCAGGTCAACCCCTCGCTGCTCATTGTGGATTCGGTGCAGACTATGCACGCCGCGGGTGTGGAGGGTGTTGCGGGTGGGGTGGCACAGTCCCGCGCAGTAACGGCTGCGCTGACCACGCTGGCGAAGACGACGAACCTGCCGATCATCCTGGTGGGGCATGTGACTAAGGACGGCAACGTGGCCGGCCCGCGCGTGCTCGAGCACCTGGTGGATGTGGTGTTGAACTTTGAGGGTGACAGGCAGTCGTCGTTACGCATGCTGCGTGGCATGAAGAATCGCTTCGGGGCAACGGATGAGGTGGGGTGCTTCGAGCAGACCGCTGGTGGCATCCGGGAGGTACCGGACCCATCGGGGCTGTTCCTCTCTCACCGCGGGAAGACTCCGGACGGTTCTGCGGTCACGGTGGCGATGGATGGCGTCCGGCCGATGCTGGCGGAAGTCCAGGCACTTACCGTCGATCCGGTGAATAAGAGCCCGCGACGCGTGGTCACGGGCTTGGATTTCAACAGGGTGCCGATGGTGCTCGCTGTCCTGCAGGCACGCTGCGGGCAGCGCACGAATGACAAGGACGCGTACGTAGCAACCGTTGGCGGTGTGAAGATCACCGAAACAGCAACGGATCTTGCGGTCGCGCTGGCTACATGGTCGAGCCTGCACGAAACACCGCTGCCGCCGAAGACTGTGGTCATCGGCGAAGTGGGCCTCGCGGGTGAACTACGAAGGGTGCCTAACCTCGGACGCCGCCTGCAGGAGGCGGCGAGGTTGGGATACGAAAACGCGATCGTGCCCAGCGGAGAACTCGAACCGGTCGAGGGAATGCGGGTCATTCAGGTCTCTACGCTCGGGGAGGCGATCGCGCTGTTAGCTAAATAACTACAAGAAACTAGGTGATGTTGAAGGGGGCTGCTTCCGAAGCATTGTCGCCGATGACCGTGTGCAGGAAGTAGGACCCCGGCTCGATCGCGGGACGGTCATCACACTTACCCGGCTGAGATACGGTGCCGGACCAGCGAGCCTGGTAGCCCTGCTTCTCCCCCGCCTTGTAGGTCTGGGTGCCGGACACGACGGGCTGGTAGCAGTCGGTGTCTGCCCACATGCGCTCGTTAGTACGCATGTCGTACACCTCGAAGCGCAGGATGTTCTCGTCAAGGTCGATGACGCAGTCGGTGTCGGTCGGGTTTTCCACTTCCATGTAGAACACCGGCTCGGTGCCTGCGGCGTAGGACGGCTGGTTCGGCAACGCCTTGATCCGTAGGTCCTTGAGTTCGCATGCGCCAGTGCGGGCCGGTGCGGCCTCAACACTGGAGGAAGGTTCCTCCGACGGGGATGCAGACTCCGAAGCAGATTCCTCAGGCGCGGCGACGGTCGGCTCGGTAGCCACGGTCGGGTTCACGGTTTGCTCGGTGGAGGTTTCGGTTGCCCCATCCGATCCGGATCCGCCGCTGCGGGCCATGGAGGAAAGCGCCCAGACCAGCAACGCCACAACCACGAGGAGGATGACGAGGGCCGCGACGCGGCGACGCATGTAGATCTCCGGGGGCAATGGGCGCTGGTTCGACATGCTTATAACTTAATCGCCGAAGTTTTCGTAGGTGGTCTCGACACGGCCGTCCGAAAGACGGTAACGCGCGCCAACCACACCGATGCTGCGCTTGCTCAAGCCAGCAACGACGGCGGGGATGCGGGCGACCAAGTGCTCGGCGCCGTGGCGGGCGTGGGCTTGCTCGACCTGTTCGCCGCGCTTTTCGGCCTCGACGATGGATGGGGCGATCTTCTCCACGAACAGGCGGGTCAGGCCATGCGGGATCTCGCCGGACTCGAACGCCTGGACTGCGGAGCCGACAGCGCCGCACTTTTCGTGGGAGAGGAACAGCACGAGGTCCACGCCGAGGCCGTCGACGGCGAACTCCACGGATGCGGAGACAGCGGAGTCGACGCAGCCGCCGGCGGTGCGGATGACGAAGATGTCGCCGAAGCCGGCGTCGAAAAGCAGCTCGACGGGCACGCGCGAGTCAGAACAACCGATGACACATACGGCTGGGTTCTGGCCGGACGTCAGCTGCTGGAGGGTTTCGGAATCGCGATTCGGGGCGACGGGGCTTCCGGTGGCGAAGCGTTCGTTGCCTGCGCGAAGCAGGTCCCATACTTCGCGCGGGGAGGTTGCGGCCTGGAGCTCTGTTGTATTAGTCATACCGGCTATTGTGGCACGCATTGTGCAGAATATTCGCCCAAATCAGGTAGTTGATTGGTACCGCGCCAACGCGCGTGATTTGCCGTGGCGCAAACCAGACACGTCACCGTGGGGTGTGCTGATCAGCGAGGTCATGAGCCACCAAACCCAGGTGGAGCGCGTTGCCCCCATTTGGTTGGAGTGGATTGAGCGTTGGCCGACCCCGCACGATTTTGCGCAGGCGCGTATCGACGACATCCTGCGCGCCTGGGCCAACCTCGGCTACCCACGGCGGGCGTTGAGGTTGCGGGAGTGTGCACGGGTGATCGTCGATAAGCATGGTGGCGTTGTGCCAGACGATGTGGACGCGCTGCTGGCATTGCCGGGCATTGGGGATTACACGGCGCGAGCGGTGGCGTGCTTCGCGTACGGCAAGAACGTGCCGGTTGTGGATACGAATGTGCGGCGTGTGGTGGCGCGTGTGGAGCGCGGCCAGGCGCTTGGGGTTCCGGGGAAGAAGGAAATCGAGGAGGTAGCGCGGCTGCTACCGGAGGAAAAAGGGCCGGAGTTTTCGGTCGGGCTCATGGAGCTTGGGGCGCTGGTGTGCACCGCGAAGGCGCCGAAATGCGAAGTGTGTCCACTTGCGCAGGATTGTGCCTGGTTGGCGGCGGGGAGGCCGGCACCTGAGGAGGGGCAAAGGCGGCCGTCGCAACGCTTTGCGGGCACGGATAGGCAGGTGCGCGGCAAGATTATGAAGGTGCTGCGTGAGGCGGATTCGCCTGTTGAGCAGGCGGTTATCGACGCCGTCTGGCACGACGACGCCCAACGCTCACGCGCCCTGTTCTCACTACTGGAGGACGGCTTGGCCGAACAGGACGAGCGCGGTTACTTCCACTTGCCGCGGTAGGTCAGCCCGCCGGGCAGTTTCACCCACACGCCGCCACGCGAGTTGACCGTCACTGGGCCAAAGCGCTTGGAGGCGGAAACGCCCGAACCGGAGTAATTCAGCCAGCTGTCCTTGCTGAGCTTCTGGCGCTTACGAAACTGGAATCCCATAGCCGGCAGTTTACACTGCTGTACATGCAAAAACGTTGGTGCTCCCTGCTCATTCCGGTGTTATTGGCCCCATCCGCGCAGGCTGCGGACCTGAGCGCGGAGTCGTTGTCGTCGCTGTCGTCGGTGGGGTCGTCGACACTCGAGGTGGTACGCGACGCGTCGTCGTTGTCGTCGCTTCCGGAGTCATCGTGGAAACCACTGGCCGGCGCACCAGGTAGCGAGGCGGGTTCCCTCGACGCGGTGAAGCGGGTGCCAGGGTCGACCGGCCAGCGCATCCGCTACACCACCACGAATGACGAGGGCGAGAAGGTCGCGGTGACTGGGGCGTTTTACAAGCACCGCCGTGCGAAGGGACTCATCGCGCTCGCACCGGGCACGCGTGGTCTGGGTGATCAGTGCGCGCCGTCGGCAGGCTCGTCCATGCTGGTGCGCATCGAAGACGGCACCGTGAACATTAACTATGAGGCGCCCCTGGTACAGAAGCTGCTGGATGCCGGCTATTCCGTGGTGGTCACCGACTACATCGGGTTGGGCACCGATGGGTTGCACACCTACTTGAACAGGGTGGATCAGGGGCATGCGCTTATCGACGCCGCCCGCGCCGTTGCAAAACCAAACCAAAAAGTGGGCTTCTGGGGCTACTCCCAAGGCGGTGGCGCTGCCGCGGCCGCTGCGGAACTCGTCGCCGACTACGCCCCCGAACTCAACGTGATGGGAACGTTCTCCGGCGCCCCGCCAGCCGACCCGCTGGGTGTGCTGGAGCAAGGTACCGCACCGATGCTCACCGCCGTGGCCGGTTTTGCCGCTGCGAGCTACTCCGAAAGCTACCCGGAATTCGGCGAGGCCCTGCAGGAACACCTCACCGACGAGGGCAAAGTCTGGCTCGAAGGACTGAAAACCTCGTGTGTGGTCGACGCCTCGTTGTCTGCGCCAGCCGACCCTTCCACACTGTTCACCGCAGGCAACTCGTTCGCTGAAGTGGTGCACTCGGATGAGCGGCTGGCGAAATATCTGGAACTAAACAAAATGGGCACCGTCGCACCGTCTGCGCCGATCATGGTGATGACGAATGCCGACGACGACCTCGTTCCGGAGCCGCAAGCCACCCAACTGGCAGAGGACTATTGCGCCGTCGGTGCGCAGGTGGAGTACCGACGCGTGGTGGTGCCGGGTTCCCCGACGCAACCATTGTCTTCGGGGCGTCTGCAGTTGACGCCACGCGTTCCTGGTTCGGGCCATGCCGCTCCCCTGCTTTTGCAGGCCGATAATGCGATTGCGTGGATGGATGATCGTTTCGCCGAACAGCCTATGAAACGGGTGTGCCCCTCCGACCATCCTGCATATGAGGTGGTGAAGGGGCTTGACGCGGTGGAGATCACCGCGTTAGTCCTCGGCATCCTTGGGATGCTGGGGATACTCGGTGGCGCAGCCTGGTGGGTTTACACCGGCTCGGGGCCGTTGTCTTCCTTGCCCTCGTTGCCGTTCTGATCTTCGGCGGTCGTGTCGCGCTCATCCGGGAACTCGGAGGCTTCGGACTCCGGCTGGGTGCGCTCCGGCTCGATGTCGCGGACCTCTTCTTCCAGCTCGACGTCGAAGGCCTCCGCTGGCAGCGGGCGTGGACGTGGGGTGAAGGTGAAGGTCGCATCCGGGGCGGCCTTGCCGCGATCCTTGCGGGCCGTCTCCACGTCGCCATCCCAACCCTCGACGTCCACGGTGATGATCTCCCCGGCACCGATCTCGCCGAAGAGGATCTTCTCGGACAGGATGTCCTCGATCTCCCGCTGGATGGTGCGACGCAGCGGACGTGCACCCAGCACGGGGTCGAAACCACGGACTGCAAGCAGGTTCTTGGCGTTCTCGGTGAGCTCGATGCCCATGTCCTGCGCGGCCAGGTTCTTGTCCACTCGAGCGATGAGCAGGTCCACCATCTGGACAATCTCTTCCTGGGAGAGCTGCTTGAACACGACGATCTCGTCGATACGGTTCAGGAACTCCGGGCGGAAGTGCTTCTTCAACTCGTCGTGGACCTTACCCTTCATGCGCTCGTACTGCGCCTCGGAATCCGCAGCGGTATCCCCGGTGAAGCCCAGGCCGACCGGCTTGGAGATGTCGGAGGTACCCAGGTTCGAGGTGAAGATCAGCACCGTGTTCTTGAAGTCCACGTTGCGGCCCTGGCCGTCGGTGACGTGGCCTTCTTCCAGCACCTGCAGGAGGGTGTTGTAGATCTCCTTGTGGGCCTTCTCGATCTCGTCGAAAAGCACGACCGAGAACGGCTTGCGGCGCACCTTCTCGGTGAGCTGGCCGCCCTCTTCGTAGCCGACGTATCCCGGAGGGGCACCGAAGAGACGCGACGCCGTGAAGCGATCGTGGAACTCGCCCATGTCCACCTGGATCAGGGAGTCGTCGTCGCCGAAGAGGAACTCTGCAAGCGCCTTCGACAGCTCCGTCTTACCCACACCGGACGGGCCAGCGAAGATGAACGAACCGGACGGACGGTTCGGATCCTTCAGACCCGCACGGGTGCGGCGGATGGAACGGGACACAGCCTTAACAGCCTCGTCCTGACCGATGATGCGCTTGTGCAGCTCGCCTTCCATGTTGAGCAGGCGCTTCGACTCGCTCTCGGTGAGCTTGAACACCGGGATGCCGGTCCAGTTGGCCAGCACGTCAGCGATCTGCTCCTCGCCAACCTCGGCGATGTCCTCGAGGTCGTCCGAGCGCCACTTCTTCTCCTTCGCGGCGCGCTCCTCGGTGAGCTTGCGCTCCGTTTCGCGCAGGCTAGCTGCCTTCTCAAAGTCCTGGGCGTCGATCGCCGCTTCCTTTTCCTTGCGGACCTCAGCGATACGGTCGTCGACCTCACGCAGGGAATCCGGGGCGGTCATGCGCTTGATGCGCATGCGGGCGCCGGCCTCGTCGAGAAGATCGACTGCCTTATCCGGCAGGAAACGATCGTTGATGTAGCGATCCGACAGGTTTGCGGCTGCCTTGAGCGCATCGTCGGTGTAGGACACGCGGTGGTGCGCCTCGTAGCGGTCGCGCAGGCCCTTGAGGATCTGGATGGTGTCCTCGATGCTCGGCTCGTCCACCTGCACCGGCTGGAAACGACGCTCAAGAGCGGCGTCCTTCTCGATGTGCTTGCGGTACTCATCAAGCGTGGTGGCACCGATGGTCTGGAGCTCGCCACGAGCCAGCTTCGGCTTCAGCAGCGAAGCAGCGTCGATCGCGCCTTCGGCGGCACCGGCGCCGACGAGGGTGTGGATCTCGTCGATAAACAGGATGATGTCGCCGCGCTGGTTGATCTCCTTGAGCACCTTCTTCAGGCGCTCCTCGAAGTCACCGCGGTAACGCGAACCTGCAACCAGGGAGCCCAGGTCCAGCGAGTAAACCTGCTTGTCCTTCAGGGTCTCCGGGACGTTGCCGTTAGCAATGTCGAGCGCCAAGCCCTCCACGACAGCAGTCTTACCGACGCCCGGCTCACCAATGAGCACCGGGTTGTTCTTGGTACGGCGTGACAGAACCTGCATGACGCGCTCGATTTCCTTATCGCGACCCACAACCGGGTCGAGCTTGCCTTCCTTGGCAGCAGCGGTGAGGTTACGGCCGAACTGGTCGAGCACGAGCGAATTGGAACGCTCGCCGCCCTGCGGGCCGCCACCACCTGCACGGTTGCCGCCAGCACCCGCACCTGCGAAGCCTGGGCCGCCGCCCTGCTGCGGGGACTCCGGATTCTGTGCCTCGCCGCCCTCGTAACCAGACAGCAACTGGATAACCTGCTGGCGCACACGCGGCAGGTCAGCGCCGAGCTTGATCAGCACCTGCGCCGCAACGCCCTCGCCCTCACGGATCAGGCCGAGCAGCAAGAACTCGGTGCCGATGTACTTGTGGCCCATCTGCAAACCCTCACGCAGGGAGAGCTCCAGGACCTTCTTGGCGCGCGGGGTAAACGGGATGTGGCCGGTGACCGGCTGGGTGCCGTGGCCAATGATGTCGATGACCTCGCGGCGCACATCCTCAAGGTTGATACCCATGGATTCGAGGGCCTTCGCGGCGACGCCCTCGCCTTCCTTAATCAGGCCGAGCAGGATGTGCTCGGTGCCCATGTAGTTGTGATTGAGCGCGCGCGCTTCCTCCTGCGCCAGGACGATGACGCGACGGGCCCGGTCGGTAAACCGCTCGAACATGTGGCTGACCCCTTCTATAGCTAAATCGTTGTCCACCACCATAACGCCGGGGTGCGACATCACTTCCCACGTTTTGGCTGCCGGGGGCGTGGAATCGTCGAAAAGCAGTGCTCAGAGGGGATGTTCACCCTTAGCGAACATCCCTGAAATACACATTTTCATGCAGTTTGCAGCCCGGATTAAACGGGTGCCCGCACGAGGGGCACGCGGCCCCATACTCGGCGTGCGTCATCATGTGACCGCACGCGCCGCACATCACAGAGCGCAGTTGCTTATCGACGCCCACAAACCGGTGATCCGCCAACTCGTCATGGCACAGCGAACAGGCCCAGAGTTTGTGGCAGGACCCGCAGGTATTGGCAATGACGTCGCACTCCGAGTGCCAGTGGGCGCACCGGCCTTGCGGGTCGACGTCGATACCGTGGATTTTCATTAATTCACCGGGATTACGGAGCCGCTGTACTTCTCGCGGATCCACTCTGCGGTCTCCGGCGAGCTCAGGTCCGCCGCCAGCTTCTCGATGCGGGGATCCTTCGCCGCGTCCTCATTGGCTGCGAGGATATTCACGTACGGGTTGTTCTCCGGGCTCTCGGCAATGACAGAATCCTCCGACGGGTTCAGGCCGACCTGGAGTGCGAAGTTGGACGACGAGATGACGCCGTCGATCGAGTCATCCGACAACGACTGGATAACGATCACATCGTCGACAGGGACGATCTCAATGTCCTTCGGGTTGTCGGTGATCGACTGCAGGTTGATCTTGGACACGTTTGCCGGATCAATCTCCTGGTCCAGACCGATGACGCCGTTGGCCTCCAGCAGGATCAGCGCACGCGCTAGGTCGGACGGGGAGTTCGGCGTCGCAATCTTCGCCCCTTGTTTCAGCTGATCGATGGAATCAATGGAGTTGGAGTACATCCCCATCGGCTCAATGTGGACTCCGACGATGTTGACCAACTTTTTACCGGTCTGAGTCTCCCAGTCCAGCAGGTATGGCGGATGTTGGTAGAAGTTCGCAGCAGCAGAGCCATTGGCTACCGACATGTTCGGGTCGATACCACCCGGAACGACCTTCACGTCGAGCTCGTACTCCGGATTCTTCTCATCGACATAGCGCAGAATTTCCGCATGCGGTGTCGGCACTGCTAACACCGTAAGTGGCTCGAGGTCATCCGAATCACTGGAGCAAGCAACGAGGCCAAGGCCAACTGCGGCAGACAAAGCAATGGACGCGAAACGCTTCATGGGGAAGCCCTTTCCCTATCGTGAACAACTTTGTCTGCCAATACTAGACTATGCGGTTCACAGTAGGTCAAGAATTACCGAATCCGCGATCCCAAGCACCGCCTCACGTGCATCTTCAGCGGTCCGGGCGGCAAGGGCAGCATCGGCCATCTTCCGGCAGGTATCCATGTCGTGCAGGCGCAGCGCCGCGCGCACGGCGTTGACCTTGCCGGGCGCCATAGACAGTGACTTCACGCCAAGGCCGACAAGGACGAGGGCCATGAGCGGGTCGCCGCCGGCCTCGCCGCACACACCGATGGGTTTGCCAGTAGCTTCACCGCCGCGGCAGGTCTCGCGGATCATGGACAGCACCGCGGGCTGCCAGGGCGAGAGCAGTTCGGCGAGTTCGCCCTGCATGCGGTCAGCGGCCATCGTGTACTGGGAAAGGTCGTTGGTGCCGATGGAGCCGAAGTCCACAACGTCGAGCACCTGCCCGGCGCGAATCGCGGCCGCAGGGGTTTCGACCATGATGCCCACCTGCTTCAGGCCAGCAGCGCGGGCACGTTCGGCGAACCACTCGGCCTCCTCGACCGTGGCGACCATGGGCGCCATGACCCACAGTTCGGCGTCCAGCACGTTGCGCTGCGCGTTGGCGAGTGCCTCCAACTGGTCGGCGAGCAAATCCTCGCGGGCTTGGGACAGTCGCAGGCCGCGGCGGCCAAGGGCTGGGTTTTCCTCCTCGCCAAGGTCCGCAAACGACAGCGGCTTGTCGGCGCCGGCGTCGAGGGTGCGCACCACCACGCGGCGCTCGCCGAAGGCCTCGAGGACCTTGGTGTAGGTCTCGGTCTGCTCGTCCACGCTGGGCGCGGAGTCGCGGTCCAGGAAGAGAAACTCAGAGCGGAACAGGCCGGAGCCTTCCAGGTCATAGCCCGCAGCCTTCACCGCGTCTTCGGCGGTGCCGATGTTGGCCAGCAGTTTCACGGCGTGGCCGTCGCGGGTGGCGCCGGCGCCGGCGGAGCCTTCCAGTGCGGCGGCGCGGCGGCGGGAGCGCTCGTCGAGTTCGGCGACGTCCTCATCGGACGGGGCGACGATGATTTGGCCGGTGCTGCCGTCGAGGGCGATGCGGGGGTCGTCGACAATCGCATCGGAAATGCCCTTGACCTGCACTGCGGCGGGGATGCCGAGCTGTGCGGCGAGGATCGCGGTATGCGAGGTCGCGCCACCCGCCTCGGTGACAATGCCGAGCACCATCGCCGGATCCAGTGTGGCGGTCTCGGCGGGCGCAAGATCGTGCGCGACCAGCACAGACGGTGCCGTCAGATCCGGCACGCCCGGCTCCGGCAAGCCGCGAAGGCGTGCGGTGGCGCGGTCGCGGATGTCGTAAAGGTCGGTGACACGCTCGGCCATGTAGCCGCCGAGTTTGCGCAGCTTGTTCGCGTACGTCTCCACCGCGTCGTGTACCGCTTTGGTGGGGCCGCTGCCCTTCTTCAGTTCCTTGTCCACCCCGCGGATCAGGCCACGGTCCGTGGCCAGCGCTGCGGTGGCCTCGAGCACGTCCTGCGACGCCTTCGAGTTGGCGTGCGCCGCGCGTTCGCGTAACGACGACGCCACCTCCCCCAACACTTCCCGTATCCGCTGACCATCCGCCTCGGGGTCCACGGAGGCGGGCTCGTGGTTATCGATACCCACCGCCGGGGTCACTACCGCGACGGGTCCGCAGGCAGTACCAGCGGATACACCAATGCCGTGAAGAACTGTGCGTTCAGTCATGCCACCGAGCCTACTCGGCGGGCGTGATCTCGAGGATGACATCTCCAATTTCGACGGTGCCATCGGCCACGTCGTTTACTCCGCCGAGTTTCTTGGAGTTGACCACGGTGGTGATCACAGTGGTGTCGACCCCCTTGGCAGCAATCGCCGGGAAGTCCACCTCCGCCAGCGCGTCACCTGCCGCAACCTCCTGTTTCTTCTCCACCAGCGGGGTGAAGCCCTCGCCCTCGAGTTTCACGGTGTCGATGCCGATGTGGACGAGCAGTTCCGCGCCGTCATCAGTCTTGATGCCGTAGGCGTGGCCAGTCTTCGCCACCGAAATCACCTTGCCCGCAGCGGGCGCAACCACGGTGAGTTTGTCATTCGCCGGAATCACGCCAACAGCCTGGCCGAGGGCGCCGGAGGCGAAGGCGGCGTCGTTAAGCGCTGCCATCGCCACAACCTCACCAGCGACAGGAGCGAGCACTGTGCTTTCAGTGCTTTGCGACGACCCCACAACCGCAACCGGCTCCTCCTCACGAGCAGCAGCCGCGCGAGCAAGCGCGTCCGCCTTCTCCTCAGGGGTGCGGTAGTCGGTGATCAGGATGATGAAGAACGAGGTGAAGAACGCCACTGCGATGGCGATCATGTAGACCCACATTGGGTCGAACACGAACATGGTCGGGATGGAGGTGAACACGAACGCGTTCGTCTTCACACCACCGAACGGGGTGCCCAGGATCGCGATAGTCAGGCCGCCGGCGAAGCAGCCGACGAGCATGCGCGGGTAGATCTTCTTAAAGCGCAGGTGGATACCGTAGAGCGACGGCTCGGAGATGCCGCCGAGCAGGCCCGCGGCGAGGGCGGAACCGGAGGTCTGGCGCATCAGCGGGTCGCGGTCACGAATAGAAATAGCCAGCACCGCGGCGGTGGCGCCGAAGCAGGCAAAGTTCCACGCACCCATTGGTCCCTGGATGAAGTCGTAGCCAAGGGTGTTGATGTTCACCAGCATCAGCGCGTTGAGCGGCCAGTGCAGACCAAGCGGCACCAGGAACGGGTAGAGCATCGGAATGAGCAGCGCGAACAGGAACGGTGCGTTGCCGTTCATCCATGCCAAGCCAGTACCAATCCAGGCACCGAGCAGGTAGCCGAACGGGCCAATGATGAACGCGGTGACCGGGATCATGACCAACAGGGTCAAGAACGGCACGAACACCATGTGCACGGTAGACGGGATGATCTTCTGCAATCCCTTATAAAGCAACGCAGCGACCGCGGCCATGATCAGCGGCACGAAGACGTTGCCGTTGTAGCCGTTATGGATCATGGGCAGGCCGAAGACGTCGATGACGTCGGTCGGCGCGCCGAACAGATCGATCACTCGCGCATCCGGGTGCTCGGTCAGATCCACGAAGTCCGGGGTGAACAACGCCAGCATGACCGCGGCTGGCACCCACGGGTCAATATTGAGCTTCTTGCCCGCGTTGTAGGCAACAGCCACCGGCAGGAAGAAGAACACGGAATTCCACATGGCGTCCACGAACTGCCAGCCCGGTGTCTTTACTTCCGCACGGAAGTCGATGATGTCGAAGGCGTCGAGGAAGGCAGCGAACGCAATGATCAGCGACGCGCCGAGCAGCACGCCCAGGATCGGGCGGAACGAGTCCGAGAGGTACTCGAAGAACGCGTCCAGCCACGGCATCTTGCCCTTAGCCTTGTCACGCTGCTGCTTCTTCAGCTCGTCGTTGGAAACCGAGCGGCCCGCCATCTCGGGCAGGTTATTGATCGCGTTGTACACCGTAGCCACGTCACCACCGACGATGACCTGGTAGTGGCTGCCGCCCTGGGGTACCGCGCCCATTACCTTCGGGTTTGCTTCGAGGCGGTCTTTGTCGGCCAGGGAGGCGTCGTTTAGTTCGAACCGCAGTCGGGTCGCACAGTGCGTCATCGATGCGATGTTGTCGGCCCCGCCGATTCCGGCGAGGATATCGGCAGCCTGATCTTGCAGGCTCGCCTTAGTGGTCGCCATGCTGATGCTCCTTTCAACCACATGGTTTAGTCACATCAAACGTTAGTTGGTTATAACCACCGTGCACAATTAGCAGGGATCGAGATATTCCTCACGATCCGACAACACTCGCGCGTTCCCGCCGTAGTTCTTCTTCGCAGCACACAGCGCATCCGTGTCGTGGCCAAAATCGAGGTACACCGGGTAAATATCGTTGCCATCGACCTGTGCGCGAAGCGACGGGCAGTGGCCTGGATAGGTGAACTCAGCATTTCCATCGCCGAGATACGCAATGTCAAACGCAAGCTTGGAGTGTGTCGAGCCAATATCTCCGTCCGCAATTACGGAATCGAGAATGAGAATTCCTCGTCCATCACAATTCGGCGCAGAGATTTGACGCTTAACCCCTTCAAACTGCGCCTCGATAATCACGCCATCGCTGTCGCGCTTAATCCCCCAGTTTGGGTCGAGTGTGCTCGATGTCGGCACAGGGGTGGAAGCCTTCGCCTGCTTCTTGTGCGGCGGCTCCTGACCAGGCGGGTATACGCCGCAGCGTGGCTCCTTATCCGCTAGGGATTCGGGAACGCCGAGCTCCTCAAGACGACCCGGGTTAAAGCACGGCCGCGCCATACCCATGCCATCCCACACGCCATCGGACTCTACTTCTACCCAGTGCTTACCGTCCCACTGCGCGAGGATGATGTTGCCGGAATTCGGAACTCCAGGACGAGTGAATCCACCTTCGCAAGGACCATACAGCTCAAACTCTTCAAGCCCTGGCGAATTTTTGATTGCATCAGTGGAGCAATCCGGTGGGGGCAGCTGCGACGTTGTTGTGGTTGGCGTGGTAGGCACCGTTGGCTCCGCAAGCTCTGCTTGTTCACTACTGCCACAGCCCGCCAACGAGGCTGCGAGGAGTACTCCGGCTGCTGCGAGGGGCCAACGGCGCATCGTCGTTACGCTTCCGGCTTCACCATCGGGAACAGGACGGTCTCGCGGATACCCAGGCCGGTCAGGGCCATCAGCAGGCGGTCCACGCCCATGCCGCAACCTGCTGTCGGCGGCATGCCCTGCTCCATAGCGGCGAGAAAGTCCTCGTCGAGCACCATGGCCTCGTCGTCACCATGCGCCGCCAGGCGGGCCTGGTCTTCGAAGCGCTCGCGCTGGATCACCGGGTCGATGAGCTCGGAGTAGCCGGTGGCCAATTCGAAGCCACGGACGTAGAGGTCGAACTTCTCGGTCACACCCGGCTGCTCGCGGTGGTCGCGGGTCAGCGGGGAGGTCTCCACCGGGAAGTTAATGACAAAGGTCGGCTCATAGAGCTGGTCGGAGCAAAGCTCCTCCCAGATTTCCTCAACAAGCTTGCCGTGCAGCCAGCCTGCATTCTCCGGAACCTTCAGACCGATAGTCTCAGCGATGCCCTTGAGTTCCTCCACGGAGGAATCGATGGTCACCTCAGGCTGGCCCGGGAACTTACGCTGCAGCGCCTCGTTGAGCGACGGGTACATCTCCAGTACCTTCCACTCGCCGCCGAAGTCGTACTCGGTGCCGTCAGCCAGCGTGACCTTCTGGGAGCCGAAGACTTCCTGGGCACAGAACTGGACAAGACCCTTCATGGTTTCGGCACCGTCTTTGTAGGTGCCCCACGCCTGGTAGGTCTCCAACATGGTGAACTCCGGCGAGTGGGACGAATCCACGCCCTCGTTGCGGAAGTTCTTGTTGATCTCAAAGACGCGCTCCAGACCACCAACAACGGCCCTCTTCAGGTAAAGCTCCGGCGCGATGCGCAGGTAGAGGTCAATGTCCAGCGCGTTGGAGTGGGTGACAAACGGACGCGCCGCAGCACCGCCGTGCAGCGTCTGCAGCATCGGCGTCTCAATCTCCACAAAGTCCAGGCCCGTCAGGTACTTACGCACCGCAGCCATGACCTTGATGCGGGTCATGGCGTTCTTGCGCGCATCCTCGCGCATGATCAGATCCGTGTAACGGCGACGGACGCGCTGCTCCTCGTTCATGTCCGCAAACGCGACCGGAAGCGGGCTCAAGGCCTTCGAGGCCATGTGCCAGGACTGTGCCTGGACGGAGAGCTCGCCTCGTCGAGAAGCAATGATGCGCCCACGAACCGAGACAATGTCACCCAGGTCCGTGTCAGCCTTCCACTGCGCGAGGGCTTCCTCGCCCACCTCTGCCAGCGACAACATGACCTGCAACTGGGTGCCGTCACCCTCCTGCAAGGTGGCAAAGCAAAGCTTGCCAGTGTTGCGCTGGAACATGATGCGACCGGCGACGGCCACCACATCCTGGTTTTCCTGGCCGGCCTCAAGGCGGGTCACACCGTCGCCTTCGCCCTCTTCAACGACCTGGTACTTCGCCCGCAGGTCCTTCAGCGAGGTCGTACGGTCAACTTCGACGGGGTAGGCATCACGGCCCTCGCCGATAAGCCGTTGCCTCTTCTCCCGGCGGATTTGCTGCTGCTCTGAAAGATCCTGCGTACTCACGCCGGTCAATCGTAGTCTATTGGCAAAGCGGAAGATCCAGACGCTGCTCTTCCGAGTTCAAACCGTTAATAATCATGAGGTATTCAGGCTTGTCCTGCGGCACCATCACATAGGCAGACGGGTTCGCATCCGGCAACTCATAGGAGTTCACGGTGCACTCACCGGAGCCCAGAACGACGGCCTCGCGCGGGTCCGGCACCGCATCGTCGCGGTCATACTCGTCGGCGTACTTCACCACAGACACGCCCAACTCTGCGTTGGCGCAGCGGATCTTGCCTTCCTGGTCCGGATCGGTCGAGCCGTTCTCGCAGCGCAGGTCCTGCCAGCCCTTCTGGCCGGACTTCTTGGACACGATATCCGGGTACTCCTCGGCGATCTGCGCCTCCGCACCCTCCCAGGCCTCGCCGCGGTTGGCGGACCAATACCACAGTGCCGCAATAGCGATGAGCAGTAGCGCCAGGATCGCGATGATCCACGGCCACGGGACTTTCTTCTCGTTCGTCGCCGCCGGGCGGGTGTAGTTGCCGTCCGGGCCGTACGCGTACGGCTCAGGGCGCTTGCGATAGCCGTCCTCCGGGTTGGGAGCAACGTCGATGTTGGACGCCTCCTGGGGCGCCTCGCCCACCGGCACCATATGCAGCACATCCGCACAGGTGCGCACGCCCTCGCGTGGGGCCTCGCCCGTCATCAGACTGACCACGCTGGCGAACTTGTCCACATTCGCCTTGGCCAACTCCTCATCCGAGCCAACCGCGTCGGTACTCGGACCAACCAGGGTGAGCTTCACCGGGGTGGTCGACCACTGCGGCTGCACCAAAAGTCGCTCCGGCGAAATAGAACGGGAGACGAACCCGGACAGGCCCTTGAGGTCGTAGTCATCGATGGCCTCGACCACCGGGGCGAGCAGGTCACGCACTTCCTGCTGGGTAAACGTCGCGCCCTTCTCCGCAATGAGGTCGCTCAGCGGCGTGCCGGTTGCGGCCTCGCGCAGGACGAAAAGCTGCCCTTCGTCGGTGGTACCCACACTGCGCGGCTGGAACGCGCCCGGATGCGCCGCCAGCGCGAGGCGGCTGTTGAGCGTGTTCACGTCGGCGCCGAGGTGTTCCGCCACCTTCGTGTCAAAGACCTCCACCTCTACGGCGTGGCCTTTGTCGTCCGACGCGGTGTACAACGTGGACGTTTCAGTACGGCCACTTTCACGCACCTGCTCAGGGGTGAAGGCGAAGCCGAAGCGGTCGGCGAGGATTCCGGCGATGTTGGGCACAGACATGCGCCGCATTCTACCGCTTGATGTCGCAGCCCGTTCGGCTACCTGTCTTCTTCGATGTGCTTGAAGCCAATCCCGAGCGGCAAACCGACGTTGTCGGCCAGGCGCACAGGGCCGAGGTCGACGGCGGCGAGGAGGCGGGCGTCGCCACGCTCGGGCGCTTCGCGCATTGCCAGATCGCGCAGCTCAAGGTAGGCCGGTTCGAGGCCCTCGGCGGCGAGCACACCACGCACGGTTTCCAACACGACCTCGGCGCCCTGCTCAGCGGCGTGGGCACCTGCGGTCAGCGCCGCCGGCAGCGCGAGAGCTGCCTCGCGCAGATCCTCCGGCACGTCCGCGTTGCGCAGCGACACCGCCAGCCCATTCGGAGTACGCACGGTGGGAACCGAGTGCAGTTTGACCTCCATACGCAGGCCAGAGACCGCATATTGCGTAGCCACGAGCACCTCGAAGTCCTTCTCCCCCAACACCACATCCGTCGCATGCGAGGCGTTAATCGCAGCAAGGATGCGCGCCACCTCGCGCTGCGTGTGCTCCGGGTCCTCCAGCGGATCCACCCCGGAATCCACCCGCACCTTGGTCTCCAGCGGGCCGTGGAACACCACGTCCACCTTCTCCTCGGCGAAGATGTCCGGCACCTCGTCGCCAGTAAACGTGACCACGACGTACGAGCCGAGCAGCGACTTCGCCGCACGGATTAACTCAATGTGACCCGCGTGCACATCGCGACCCAACGGCACGACCACAACGGACTTGCCAATCTTGCGAAACGCCCGCCCGTACGTTGCCAGCAGCGCCTCATCCGTAACGACGACTGCCTTACCTGCCTCAAACGCCATCTATCTTCCCCTTTATCTTCCCTCGTATTTCTGAATAACCCACAGTTCCGTATCCGTGTCCTGCTCCATCTCACCGCGTCGGCGCTGCAGATCCACAAACAGCCTGCGCACCCCGGGTTCCGGCAGTGCGTCGAGCATCCGATCCAGTTCGTTGACGCTCCTTGCGTATCGACGACCCGACGCCGCCTCGACGAACTTCTCCGCCACCGCCTCAAACGCAGGAACCGTATCGATGAGCAGCTCGAGCGCGTCATCGTGCACCGTCGCTTCCAGTGCGCGAAGTTCTTGAGCGGCGGCGATGGTGGGGCGGACGGTGTCGTCGATACGCATGCTCGTGCCACCGATCTCCGCGATGAGCAGCCCCACGACGGTTTCGCCGAGTTCGTCCGCGGCGGAGGTGACCCAAATATTGTCGAAGAGGTTGTGGGCGCACATGGTGATGGCCTGGGACGTTTCGACGTCGTCAAGCAACTGCGGGCCTTCCTCCAACGCGGTGTGGAGGAACATCTGCTGCGGGCGCGCGTAATCAGCCAGGATTTCTGCGGCGGCGCGGATATCGTTCGCGGAGCCGTCGATGAGCACGAGGTCCACGTGCGCGATTGCGCCCGGGTCGGTGTTGATATCGATCGGGCGCACGGTGTGCCCGGCGCGCTCCATGTCGAGAGCGAGTTGGCTGTGGCCGGGGATTGCGCCTACGAGCAGGCGTGGCGCCATTTACTTCCCCCGGCGGGCGAGCAGTTCAGCGACGGAAATGGAGTTCTCGCGCTCGTCACGACGACGGCGGCCCGAACGGCGCGGCTCCTCCTGCGGTTCCGGTTCCGGGGTTGGCTCCGGCTTGGGCTCTGGCTGCGGTTCTGGCTTTGCTTCTGCTTCCGCTTGCGCCTTTCGCTCGCTGATCAGGTCAGACAGCGGGTTGCGTGCGGGGCGGCCGGACGGCTGGGTGCCAATGCGGCCAGCGATCGCATCCGAGCTCGGCGCACCTGTCGGACGCACGCGGTCGAGCACAACCGTGTCGTCGGTCGACGGCGACGGGCGCGCTGGTTCTGGTTCTGAGATCGGTTCTGGTTCCGGGGTGGGTTCCGGCGCTGGCTCTGGCTCTGGGGTGCTCTCCAACTCGGAGATGCGACGCGCAGAGGCGCGCACGGCGGCTGGCTCGTACTCGAAGACGCGGCCGTTGAGCTCCTCCAACTGTGCTCGCAGTGCCTGGATCTCGTCCTGCAGCGCGCGAAGGGCTTCCATGTCCACAGGTGCGTTTTCGCCCTGCGGCAGGGCGGCGATGACGGCCTTGTGGCGCTCTTCCTGCTCGCGGACTTGCTCGCGGGCGGCTTCGGCGTCCCGGGTGGCGTCGTCACGCTCGCGGCGGCTGCGGAAGTTCAAGATCAACCCGGCCGCTCCGGCCCACAGCGCGAAGATCAACGCGATCTTCAGCGCGTTGGCAGAGTTGGTAAACAGCATGACAACGGTGCCAATTACGGCGACAACAAAGGGGACGATGACCCACAGGGTTGCGCTGTCACTGGATGTGTTTTTGGCACTCATGCCCAACACTCTAGCCAACCCCCTGCCCGTCGGCGGGTGGCGACACCTCGCAGTTTTTCTCCAGCACCAACCCGGCCACACACAGCGCGATGCCGCCGAGAGTGCCCACCGTCAGGGGAACGACGTCGTCAGATGCCGCCGCCAGCACATCAAGTTTGCGCACCACATACATCAACGCACCTGCATACATGCCGCCGCAGATCGCACCCGCCCACGCGCTGGCCTTGCCAAACACCATGAAGTTCGCCGCCTGCATCGGGTTAAGTTGGCTCCGATCCAACCCCACCTGGCCGTCCTTGCGGCGCTTGTGCACCACCCACGCCAGCCACCCGGCCACCGCGCCGATGCACCACAGCGACAGCGGCACGATCACATCCAGCGACTCCAGCCAGCTGTAGTAGCGACGCACCACAATCAGCGCAGCTGCGGCACTGAAACCAGCAGCGGCGATGATCCCCTCGATCGGCGTGCGCTTCATAGTTTGCGCACCCCTTGGTCCTCCAGACCATCGAGCAATTCGCGTATCGACGACCCCTTCAACTCCGCACCCGGATCAATCTCCAACCACGGCTCGAGCACAAACTGGCGCAGGTGCGCCCGCGGGTGCGGGACGGTCAGCACCGGATCGTCGGAGGTATAGCCCTCAATCCAGACAATGTCCACGTCCAAGGTGCGCGGACCCCAGCGTTCCACGCGGACACGCTCGGCTTCGTTTTCCAGGCGCTGGCAGCGTTGAAGCAACTCGTGCGGGCTTTGGTCAACGTCCACCAGCAGGCTCTGGTTCAGAAAGTCCGGCTGGTCCGTCTTGCCCCAGGGGGCGGTGGCGTAGATAGAGCTGGCGGCGACGGTTTCACTCGCGAACTCATCCACAACCGCGCGCAGGTGCGCACGCGCATCACCCATGTTCGATCCGGAGGACAGCACTGCGCGCATGGGCATCACATCCGTTTCCGGGAACGGCGCGCCACCACGGCAACATCGTCGAACACGGACGGGATCGGCGCGTGTGGCTTGTGCAAGGTCACCTCGATGGCGTGCAGCGCGTCGTAGGTGCGCATGGCGGTCTCTGCGATCTCGACAACCACGGTTTCGATCAACTGGCGTGGCGTGCCGGTTGCAATGGCCAGCGCGGTATCGGCCAGTTCGGCGTAGTTGACGGTTTTGGTCAGGTCGTCGTCACGCGCGGCATCTGCAAACTCCAACCAGCACGTGATGTCCAGCGAGAACGCCTGGCCAAACTCGGTTTCGTGCTCAAGCACGCCGTGGTTGGCGTGGAATTGCAGACCTTTGAGTTCGATGCGGTCAGCCATGGTTCCACCTTGCCACCACATCCACCGCATCGCGCGAGACCGCAACCTCGTGCACACGCACGCACCAGGCGCCGGCCTGGGCAGAAAGCGCCGTGACGGCAGCCGTAGCCGGGTCCGCATCCACCGGGGAGTGCTCCAGACCACGATCCGCGCGGATCTCCCTGAGGAAACGCTTGCGCGACGCACCCACAAGAATCGGGAACTCACCGGCGATAAACTCCGGCAGGGCGTTGAGCAGCGCCCAGTTATCGGCCGCGGTCTTAGCAAAGCCCAACCCCGGGTCCAGCGTGATCTGCTCCTTGGCCACCCCCGCGGCCAGGGCGTTCTCGACGAGTTCTGCCAGCACCTGGTGGACGTCCTTGACCACATCCCCGCCGTGGTCGGCCGCACCCGAGGCGTTGACAAACGCGTCCGCACGCCAGTGCATCAGGCACACCGGCAGCTGCGTTTCCGCCATCACGCGGTACATGTCCTCATCCGCCAGGCCACCGGAGACATCGTTGATCAGATCCACGCCCTCTTCAGCTGCGGCCTGCGCGGTGGCGGCACGCATCGTGTCAATCGAGGTCCGGATGCCATCCTCGTGCAACGTCCGGATCACCGGGCGAATGCGCTCCGCTTCCACCTCCGCGGGAACGCGGGTGGCGCCGTTATCTGCGGTGACGCTTTTGTCCCCCGCAGAGTCCACCTCCGCGGGAACGCGGGTGGCGCCGGGTCGGGTGGATTCGGCGCCGACGTCGATAATGTCCGCGCCCAACTTCACCAACTCGTGGGCATGGGCGATGGCATCGTCGGTGGCGAGCCACTTGCCGCCATCCGAAAACGAATCCTCCGTGACGTTGACAATCCCCATCACACTCGTGCGTCCGGGCAGTGTCAGGTCGGCGACAGTGGTCATTGGTGTTCTATCCCCTAATCAGGCTCATGACCTCGGCACGCGAGGCCGCGTTCTTCTGAAAACCGCCGCGCACAGCGGACGTGGTCGTCGTCGCACCCGGCTTCCGAATTCCACGCATTGCCATGCACAGGTGCTCGCATTCGATGACGACGATCACCGCAGACGCATCAAGCTTTTCGACGATCGCATCCGCAATCTGCGCCGTCAACCGCTCCTGCACCTGCGGGCGCTTCGCGTACATATCCGCCACACGCGCCAGCTTGGACAGGCCGGTCACCTTGCCGTCTTGTCCAGGGATGTAGCCAATGTGGGCTACGCCGTAGAACGGCACGAGGTGGTGCTCGCAGGTGGAGTAGATCGGAATGTCACGCACGAGCACCAACTCGCGGTGGTTCTCCGAAAAGGACTTCTCCAGGTGCACCTTCGGGTCCTCGTGCAGGCCCGCGAACACCTCGGCGTAGGCGCGCGCCACACGCGCTGGCGTCTCCACGAGGCCCTCGCGGTCCGGGTCCTCCCCCACCGCGATGAGCAGTTCACGCACGGCGGCTTCGGCGCGCTCGTGGTCAAACTTAGGCGTCGTCATCGTCGTCTCTCCTGTGCTTCGGTTCCTGCGGCTCGCGCGGCAACTGGGTCGTCTCGTCTTCAGACGCAGTCGGACGGGTCTCCGGCTCCGGACCACGCGCTGGGTTGTCTGGGCGTTCGTGCTCCGGCAGGCGGAAGCCGATCTCCTCGGTCTCCCGGGTCGGGTAGTTCTCCGCACCCGGGTGCTGCTTCGGCTCGGGCTGCTTTGGTTGCGGTCCGCCCACGTAGGTCCAGTCCGCCGGCGGCTTCTCACCGCGGTACTGCGGGGCCTTGCCCTTCGGCGGCTGCCAACGCGTGGAGCCCTTCTGCTCCGCTGCCTTCTCTTCCGCCTCGCGTTCCTTGCGACGACGCTCACGCGTCGCCTTCGACGCCTCCAGGATGGAGAAACGCTTCGGTGGCTCCTCGCCACGCTCCTTAGCAATCTCCACCGGAGTCTTCACCGGCTCGCGACCGATCTGGCGGCCGAAGCGCACGTCGTGCTCCGGCAAGGTCGGGCGTTGCGGCTCGATCGAGTCGAAGATCTCCTCCAGATCGCCCCGACGCAGGGTTTCCTTCTCCAGAAGCTTCGAGGCCAACGTATCCAGCTCGTCGCGGTAGCGCTCGAGGGTTGTGTAGGCGACCTTGTGGGCTTCGTCGAGAAGCGCCTGCATCTCCTCGTCGATCTTCGCGGCGACTGCCGGCGAGTACTCGAGTGTGCCGCCACCGCCGCGGCCGGAGAACGGATCGCCCTGCTCCTGGCCGTACTTCACCGCGCCGAGCGAGGAGGTCATGCCGTACTCGGTGACCATCGCGCGGGCAATCTTCGTGGCCTGCTCGATGTCGTTCGAGGCACCCGTGGTCGGTGCGCCGAAGACCAGTTCCTCGGCGGAGCGGCCACCCATGGCGAACACCATGCGGGCAAAGAGTTCGTCGCGGGTGTACATGCCCTTGTCGTCCTCGTCGGCCGTCATGGCAAAGCCGCCGGTGCGGCCGCGGGCGAGGATAGTCACCTTGTACACGCGCTCGATGTCCTTCAGCGCCCACGCAGACAGTGTGTGGCCACCCTCGTGGTAGGCGGTGACCTTCTTCTCGTGTTCGGAGATGACCTTGCTGGAGCGGCGCGGGCCGCCGATCACGCGGTCGGTGGCTTCTTCCAACGCATCCGCGGTGATCACGTTGCCGCCGATGCGGGCGGTGAGCAACGCGGCCTCGTTAAGCACATTCGCCAGGTCCGCACCCGACATGCCCGCGGTGCGCTTTGCCAAAGCATCCAGGTTGACGTCCTTGGCCAACGGCTTATCCTTCGCGTGCACCTTCAGAATCTGGGCACGACCCGCGAGGTCCGGGTTGGATACCGGAATCTGGCGGTCGAAACGGCCCGGGCGCAAAAGCGCGGGGTCCAGGATGTCCGGACGGTTCGTCGCCGCCAGCAGGATCACGCCCTCGCGGCCAGAGAAGCCATCCATCTCCACCAGCAACTGGTTCAAGGTCTGCTCGCGCTCGTCGTGGCCGCCACCCATACCGGAGCCGCGCTGGCGGCCAACGGCGTCGATCTCGTCGACAAAGATGATGCACGGAGCGTTCTCACGCGCCTGCTTGAACAGGTCACGCACGCGGGAGGCACCCACACCGACGAACATCTCCACAAAGTCAGAACCGGAGATGGTGTAGAACGGCACACCCGCCTCACCAGCGACAGCACGCGCGAGCAGGGTCTTACCGGTACCCGGCGGGCCATAAAGCAGCACGCCACGTGGGATCTTCGCACCGAGCTTCTCGTACACGCTCGGGTCGGTGAGGAAATCCACCACCTCGTGGAGCTCATCGACAGCCTCGTCGGCACCCGCCACGTCATCAAACGTGTTCGTCGGATTGTCCTTCGTCAGCTGCTTCGCCTTCGAGCCACCAATGCCAAACGGCCCGCCGCCGCCCGACTGCATGCGATACATGAAGTAGAACAGCAAACCGAACACCAGGATCATCGGCAGCATGAAGCCCAGCATGGACATCAGGAACGAATCCTGCGTCACATTCGTCTGGTAGGAATCCGCCTCAGACTCACGCACCGCCTGGAACACATCCGGTGCGGTACGAGCCGGGTACTGGGCGGAGATCGCCTCGACGCCCTCGCGCTCGTCGACAGTAATTGGCTCACGCAGATCAATACGCACCCGCTGCTCACGGTCATCGATCTGCACTTCCTCCGCGTTATGCTCGCGGAGCTGCTGCATCGCCACCGACGTATCCACGTCCTGGTAAGCGCGGGAATCGTCCCCAATCAGCGTCAGCAAATAGAGCACAATAAGCGCGATGGCGCCCATAATGCCCCACCGCATGACGTTTTTATTTTTGCTCATAAACCTTTGTTCTAGTCGGCTTTACTCAGCGTCCGAGTACACGCGCGGATGCAACGTGCCCACGTACGGCAAATCACGGTAGCGCTCCGCGTAATCCAGGCCGTAGCCGATCACGAACTCGTTCGGGATATCAAACCCGATATCAAGCAAGTCGATCTGCGCCGTCTGCACATCCGGTTTGCGCAATAGAGTAACGACCTCAAGGCTCTTCGGGTTCCTGTTGCGCAAATTACGCAGCAACCACGACAAGGTCAGACCCGAATCGATGATGTCCTCAACCACCAGCACATCACGGCCGGCGATCTCCTTATCCAGGTCCTTCAGAATGCGGACCACGCCGGAACTCGTCGTCGAGTTGCCGTAGGAGGACACCGCCATGAACTCCATCTCAGCCGGAATGGAGAGCTTGCGCGCAAAGTCCGTTAGGAAGAACACCGCCCCCTTCAGCACACACACCAAAATGAGGTCCTCTTCAGAGTCGCGGTACTTCTCCGACACCATATCCGCCAACTCCTGGATACGGTCCTGCAACGCCTCCTCACTGATCAGGATTGCCTCCACGTCGTCGCCGTAACGGTTCGGCGGAACGTTGAAATCCTTCGTGTCGTGCAACTCAGTCATGGGCTGGCCTTTCCCTTTCGCTGTGCCTCGCGGACGTCACGCAGTTCACCTGCGCGTAACTTCCTCATCTTGCCACTAGATTCCTACAAGGCACAACCACCTGGGACATTTGGGCTAGGTCAGGACCAGTTTCCCGTCGATTCGCGCCACCGAACGCCCGCCGCCTACCGCGATCGGCCCCTGCCCGCGCCAGTTGGTCACCAGTGCCTCGATCGCCGCCAGTTGGTCGCCTTGAACCCGCACTCCTTCATCTAAGAGCCATATTGCTAATCGACGACGCCTCACCGGCCCCGCATCCCCCTCCAACTCCACACACGACGTGGTCAGCGTGAGGTCCGCGAGTTGTTCAATGAGCGCCTGGTCGGCTGCGATGCGGTTCGCGGTGGTGGCAAGGGCCGGCACCGCATCCCCGCCCAGCAAGTCCGTCAGCGCAGGGATGATGCTTTGGCGCATTGCTACGCGACGATACGCCGGGTCGGAATTCATCGGGTCGTGCCAGACTTCGAGCCCGAGTTCCTCGCACGCCCCGACGGTGTCTGCGCGGCGGATGTGTAGGAACGGCCTGACGATCTTCCCGTTGCGCTGCGCCATGCCCGACGGGTTGCCCCGCAACGCGCCGAGTAGCAGGGTTTCTGCCTGGTCGTCGGCGGTGTGTGCGACCCAGACGTCGCGGCCGGATTCGAGCAGTGCGGCGTACCTTGCTTCGCGCGCGGCGGCCTCGACGTTGCCGGGTCCTACTGTCACGTTGGCCACCGTAGAGGCAAACCCGAACTCGCGCGCCACGGCCGCGGCACGCTCGGCGATCTCGGCCGAGCCGGGCTGCAAACCGTGGTCCACGACCACAACAGAGACGTCCTTCTGCTCCGCCGCAGCTGCCGCGACCAGCGCCAACGAGTCCGGCCCGCCCGACAGCCCGATCACCGCTGGCCCGTCGAAGGGGCGCACAGCCCGCCTGCACGCGAGGAAGTGCGGGGAGCGGCGCGGCCAAAACGGTTGCATCAGGGTGCCTTTTAGAAAGCTCGCAGCGCCGAGGTGAACTCGTCCATGGCCCGGCGCGCCGCGAGCACGTCGGCGTCGTTGCAGATCAGCGCAAACGTATAAATGTTGCCGTTCACGCTGGTCACCGTTCCGGCCAGCGAGGCGGTGCCGTCGAGCGTGCCGGTTTTCGCGCGGACCCAGCCACGCCCCGGGAGGTCGCCGTAGCGGTCCGCCAGCGTGCCCTCGCCTGCTGCAACCGGCAGTGTTGCCAGAAGCGGGCGGAGTTCGGGTTTGGTCGTAGCTTCCACGAGCACACTATCCAGCACCACCGGCGGGATACGGTTGTCGGTAGACAGGCCCGAGTTGTCCGAGAGCGCCACACCCGACGTATCAATGCCGTGCTCCTGCAGCAACGACAGCGTCGCCGACGGCGCGTCCTTCACCCCGCGCGCGAGCGCGACCTCACGCCCGATCGCCTCGGCGTAGACGTTGTCGGATTCCTTCATCATCATCTCGAGGCGCTCCACCAGCGTCGGCGATTCCACCTCGGCGACGACCTCGGCGTCGGCGGGCGCCTCGCGCACGTCCACAACACCGGCACCGAGACGGTTCGCCAGCGCCTGTGCCACGTCGAGGGCCGGCGTGTGCGAACGCGGCACGTCCCCAGACGTCTCCCCGTCCAAGCGCCCGCCGGACAGCATCGCGGGTTGCAGTGGTGCGACGTAACCGCCGTCGATATCCAGCGGGTCCCAGCCCGGCATCATCTCCGGCATGCCAGCCCAGGCCGACGTATCCACGTACACCTCGGACGCCTCCCCGATCTGGCCGGCCAACTCGTCGAGTGCCTCCGCGTCCAACCACACGTCGCCGGCAGCCTTGATCGTCACCGCACCCGAATCCGCAACGCGCACCACCTGTGTGGTGATCGTGTCGCTTTGCCCCAACTCGATCAGCGCCGCCGCGGCCGTGAGTACCTTCGTCACCGACGCCGGGCGCAACGCATCCCCCGACGCCCTGTCAAACACCACGTCGCCGCCTGCCGCGGATACACGACCATGGAACTGCCCCAAACCAGGATTCTCAGCAAGATTGGTGAGGGTTTGGGTCAGCAAGGTGTCGTCGATAAGCGAAGGCTCTGCAGGCACAAGCGGAAACGCCGCCTGCTCAAGCCGAAACGCCGGCGCATGCTCAATCCGCGACAACTGCTCATGCGCAGCCACACCAAACCCAGCAACACCACCAACCGCAGCCAACGCCAACGTGCCCGCAACCCAAGTCCATACCTTCATCGGCAAAAAGCGTAGCCCACGTATGATGATTTGCGGACAATCACCGAACGAAGGAGATCCCATGTCTATTGAGGTCATCATCGAAATCCCCAAGGGCTCGCGCAACAAGTACGAGTTCGACCACGAAACCGGCCGCGTCTACCTCGACCGCTACCTGTTCACCCCGATGGCATACCCAGCCGACTACGGCTACATCGACAACACTCTTGCCGACGACGGCGACCCACTCGACGCCCTCGTCATCCTCCCCGAACCCGTCTTCCCGGGCGTCACCGTCAAGGCCCGTCCGCTTGGCGTATTCAAGATGACCGACGAGGCCGGCGGCGACGACAAACTGCTCTGCGTCATTGACGACGTCCGCTACGACCACTACCAGGACATCGACGACGTCTCCGACTTTGTCAAGGACGAAATCGAGCACTTCTTCGTCCACTACAAGGACCTCGAGCCGAACAAGGAAGTCACCGGCTCCGGCTGGGGCAACAAGGCAGAAGCCGAGAAGATCCTCCAGGCCTCCATCGACGCATACAAGGGCGACAAGTAAGACTGTTTGGTCTTTGATAGCCGGGCTCCGCGACTGTGCGGGGCCCGGTTTTTGCTGTTCTGTGGTGGGTTTTCTGGGGTTTTGCTGGGGTTTTTGCGCAGTCGTCTAGCTCCCCCTCAGGTGCAGCTAGACGATCAGCTAGTGGGCTTCACATTTCCCCAGGTCATGTTGAACATGATGGTCATTATGCGCCTGATCGTCTTGTTGGCCTTGCGGCGAGCTAGACGATCAGCGAACACTAGACTGCGGCCGGCGTCTTCTTCGACTGACGCAGCACCATCACCGAGCCGAGCAGGCCCAGCAGCAGGAACAGGGCGGCGAACCCGATCGACCAGGCGGCGGCATCGGCGAACCCGCTGGCCAACTGCTCTACAACCACACTGCGGGCGTCGCCGAGGGGTGCGGTGAAGGGGTCGGTGGGGGTGGCGTCGCGAAGTTGCCCGATCATTGAGCCCGCGGACGCTTGCGTGGCCTCGGACAGTTTGGACAGCACATTCTCGGACACCCCGGCGACGGACTCGAGCGAGGACGGGATGGTGCGCGCCATCGCCGCTGCCAGGGCAGACCCGGCGATCGCGGCGCCCATGGCGGAGCCGAGTTGGCGCACCGTGGACTGGGTGGCCGAGCCCGCGCCCGACTGCGCTTCGGGGATGCCGGCGAGCACCGTCGAGGTCAACTGTGCGGACGCAAGGCCGAGCCCTACGCCGTAGACCACGAGTGCGCCGACGGTGAACCAGGTGGAGCCTTGCGTTGCGACGACCCCAGCCAACAGCCCAACACCAACCACCTCAAGTGCAAGACCAAGCACGACGACACCCGGCGCGCCGAGACGAGCCGCGAGGTGGCGTGCGGAGGCACCGGAAACGAACGCGCCGAATGCCATCGCGGCAAGGACAAGGCCGGTGCGGGCGGTGGAAAGGCCGACCGCGTTGACCAGGAACAACGGCAGGACAAACATGAGGGCGAACTCGCCGACGGCGACCATGGCAGCGGTGAGGTTGCCCCAGGAGAATGTGCCGACTTTGAACAGGGAGAGATCCAGAAGCGCATCGCGGCCGTTGCGCGCGCGGTGCAGCTCCCAGCGCAGGAACAGGCCGATGAAGATCAGGCCGATACCGATGGCGAACGGCACGGGCGAGACAGTCCAGCTCTCTGGCCAGGACCAGGAGCCGATGCGCAAGGTTTCTTTCTTTTCCCACCAGCCGAGCGTGGTCGCTTCGATGAGCCCGAACACGACAAGCCCGAAGCCGATGGCGGAGGTGAGCAGGCCGTCGACGTCGACACCCCGGACGTTGCGTTTACCGTGGGTTTGCGGCACCCAGGCGTAAATCCCCAGCAGCACCATCAGGCCGAGCGGCAGGTTTACCCAAAAGATCCACTGCCAGGAGAAGTACTGTGTGAGCACCCCGCCGAGCAGCGGGCCAAGCGCCGCCGTGCCGCTCATTACGGCGCCCCACACACCGAACGCGGCGGCACGGTCCTTGCCGTGGAAGAGCGAATTTACCGACGACAACGTCGCCGGCAGCACCAATGCACCACCGACGCCTTGGACGGCGCGGGCTGTGATCAGGGTGGTTGCGGTCGTCGATAAGCCTGCAAGCAACGAGCCACCAATGAACAGCGCAACGCCTGCGGCGAACGTGGTGCGGCGGCCGACACGATCACCGAGGCGGCCGGAGCCGAGCAGCAACGCCGCGAAGATGACGTTGTAGATCGCGTTGACCCACTGCGCGTTGGTGAGGCTGAGGTCGAGGGCGGTGATCATCGTGGGCAGGGCGATGCCAACGATGGTGCCGTCCATGACAATCAGCGCCAGCCCTGCGGCGAGGACCGCGAGGGCCTTCCACCGGCCGGGGTGTTCGGTTGTTGTGTTTGGGGTGTGCACTGTAGTCACGGGGTTCCTTTCGACCTTCACGACAGTAGGCCTGGGAACCACCCGGATTCATCAACCGATCGGTCGAAAAAATACACACCCTTTCGGTTTAGAAGTAGTGCTTGTACAGGTAAAACCCAACAGCGCCGAGGCCGGTAAGCACCAGCAGAATGCTCGGCACGATGATCGCAAGCGGCGAGGTGCTCGAGGACTTCGCCGAGCCATCTTCCTTCCCAGTCGGGATCTCCAGCGATTCCGTGATGGTTGTCGTTGCGCTCGTACTCTTATCGACGACCGACCCCTCCGGAATTTCCACCACCGTAGTAGCCGCTGCCGTGGTGGTGGCTTCGGTGGACGTGGTTTCGGTGGACGCGCTCGTTGTCGTGGTTACCGTGACCTGCGCTGACGTACGCGTCGTCGTGGTTTCCTTCGACTCTGCCGACGGAGTTGCTGCGGCCGTGTTTGTCTTCTCGGCGGAAGTAGACGGTGCAGCCTCAGACGACTTCGTGGTCGTGGTGACCTTCGTCGCCCGGGTCTGCGTAGTTGGCGTGGGCTTCAGCGTCGGAGACGTAGTCGATGTGCGCGAGGTCGTGGACGTCGTAGTCGGCGCCGACGAGGTTGCCTTCGCGGTCGTCCTCGTTGCTGGCGCAACCTCCGAGGAATTTGTAGTCGGTGTGGTCGTTACTGCCGAGGTCTTGGTAGACAAACGCGGAGTCGTGGGCTTCGTAGCCTTCGTGGTCGTGGTGACCTTCGTCGCCTGGATCTGCGTAGTTGGCGTGGGCTTCAACGTCGGGGACGTGGTCGATGTCCGCGAGGTCGTAGAGGTCGTAGAGGTCGTCGTCGGCGCAGACGTAGTTGCCTTCGCGGTCGTGGTGGAACGAGGCGTCGTCACCTCGGGCTTGGTGGTTACCTCAGACGTCGGCTCCGGCACCTGCGTTGGCTCCGGCTCGAGTTCGGGTTTGGTCGTAGGAGTTGCCGTCGGGGTTACTGACTCCTCCGGCTCGAGCGTGGCATCCGGGTGCTGCGCCTTGAACTCCTCAAGATTGTTCTGGGCAGCCTGCAAGACGCTCCAGGCAGCATCCGCAGCTGCCTCGGCTTCGTCGATGCCTTCGCCCCTTTTCTGCGCTGCCCTAGCTGCCTCATCAGCAGCCACGTACTGATCCTTCGCTTCCTTCACCGCATCCAACGCTTCCTGCAGGGTGGTCGGCTTCGGCAGTTCCTCGACGGGAGCGACCTGGGTGGGCTCCTCAGGGGTCGGCTCCGCAGAGGTGGGTTCCTCAACCACGACAGTTTCGATCACCGTGGTCTCGCTGGTCGGTTCCTCACTGGTCGGTTCCTCGGTGGTCGGTTCCTCGGTGGTCGTTGTGGCCGGGACCGTCGTAACGACTGTGCTGACCTCAGGCGTGGACGGCTCAGGCGTGGACGGCTCCGGAACCACAGGTGCGGGCTCAGAAGTCGTTGGCTCAACCGGCGCAGGTGCAGGCTTCGAGGTCGAAGTCTCAGGGGCAGGCGCAGCAGTCGTGCTCGGCTGCGGCCGGCGGCCACCATACTGCTTAAGGTTGTTGTGCTGGATGAGCACCTGTGCGTCCAGGGCCTGCGGGGTAGTCGCGGACTTGCCGCGGTTGTTGCCCACCTTCATCAGCGCACCGTCGCACGAGTGGGCAAGGCCCATGGCGTGGCCGATCTCGTGGGCGAGGGTCATGGTGATGCTCGGTTCGTGTCCTCCACGGATCGTGTCGGGGTTAATCAGCACCCTCATGTTGTGCACGTTGCCGGTGACGCGACCTACGGAGCCGCCGAGGTTAGCCTCCTGGACGGTGACGACTTTGTAGCCGGGTTTGTCCACGTACTCGAAACGCACGAGTTCATTGGTGGCCTTGACCCATTCGGCGGTGGCGCGGTTGATGTGCGGCTTCAGTCGGTCCGGCGCGTAAAGGTACAGGGTGTTTTCGACGAGGGCGTTTTCGTTGTCGCTAAACACGAAGCGGTCCATGTGCGGGATCGGCGCGCCCCTCTTCGCAGCTGCAGTGGCTTCCTTGCACTCACGGCTGAGTGGGTCGATGTCGACGTGAGCATGGGCGGTTGCAGGAGCTACGACACCGCCTGCGATCACAGCGGATGCACAGGCGGTGGCGATCAGATGTCTATAATTCACGAACTAAGAGAACATCATTCTCAGCCGTAAATCAAGTCGGGTGTCCTAGATAAGACGACGGCGCGCGAAGGCGTATACGCCGGTACCCAGCACAGATGCGAGCAGCAGCGCGAACAGTGCGCGCACGAGGGTGTTGGAGCCGGTCTCGGCGGCGAGGCCGCGCTGGGCGGTCGCGGCAGTGTCAGCGGCGGCCGCGTCAACGGTTTCAGCGCCGCCACGCTCGGCGGCATACGGGGCAGCCGGGGCGACGTCGACGTTCAGGTCGCCGGCAGCGCGAGCGGCCTCGATACCCTGGCGCGCGATTTCGCCAGCAAACTTTGCGACGAGCCCATCACTCAACGCAATCTCCTCCGGCGTGACATCCGAGTTCACGCGCAGGACATCGGCGACGAAGGTGTGACCGTTTTTGTTCAGGAAGTAGGTCACGCCGTCCAGGGTGGCCACTGGCGGGAACTTGACCAAACCGTTGGCAACCGGGTCCGGGTTGGCCGGGTCAACGTTGTCGGCGTCAAGCGGCTTCTCAGCCGGGGCCTGGGTGGCCTCGCCGCCAGACTGCGCCTCAGCCTTCTCCCCTTCAGAGAGCTCCGGGGCGGGAGCGGGTGCCGGTGCCTGCACAGAAGTCTGGGCGTCGCGGATGACGCCGGTGTCGATGAGGCCGGCCACGGCGGCGTCGACAATTGCAACTGCCTTCTCCTGCTGTGCGGAGTCGAGCTGCGCGAACGGCTTGAGCGCCTCCTGCGCGTCAGGCACGTAGTGGGTGCCTTCCTCGTTAAGGAAGTAGGTTTCGCCGCGCGCGTCCTTGGTTTCCTTGGGCAGGTCCTGCGCGTTGGCGTTTGTCATCGGCAAGGCGGCCAGGGCGAGAGCGCCAGCGGCGGCTGCGGCGAGAAGGCGGTTCATTGTGGTCTCCTGAAGTTGAGAAAGTCTAAAGTTCAACTTGAAGTCTACAGTGCCTTGACAGTTTTTACACCAGTCACACGAGAAACTTTTGTCACAATTTGACAAACGGGCGCGACAACGCACCAGAAATCAACGTGGCTGGAAGACGGTTTCCACCTCGTCGTCAGTGGCGGTGCCCTCGAGCTGCCACCCCACCACCGCATTGCGCACCGAGTTGGCCAGCAGGTTCGACGGCTGCACACAACTGATGGTCAGCAGCCTGCCCGGCATCGGCCCGTCACCCCAGATCTCCGGGTTGGAGGCAAGCGACTTCTTGTCAGGATCGTGCAGATCAGTCGCGCGGTACACCAGCCAGTCCTGCCCGGAGGTTTCGGTGCGCACGTAGAGGTAGTCGCCGACGGCAACGTTGTGGTGCTCGGTGGTGCCGTCGTAAAGCTTGTTAAACACCGCGCTCACCCCCGCACCCGTGTGACCCGCGATGACCACAAGATCCTTCGCATCCGTGCCAGGCAGCGCGTACGGGTACCCCTCCCCCGTCAGCGCACACGCCTTATCCAGGCTCTTCGGATCGATCGCGCCATCGACCACCCGGCAATCCTCGGCCTCAAACCCGGCGCGCATCCCCAACACCGGCACAACCATCTCCACCGGCCGTCCCGCTGGAATCTGCGCAGCTGCTTCTCGACGAACCGACGCCTCCGACGACGTCTCTTCCGTGGTGGGGGTTTCGGGGGAAGGCGTGGTGTCGTCGAAAAGCAATATGCGCACGACGAACACAACGATGAGCAGCGCGACAATGCGGCGCACATGATAAACCCAGCGAGGAGTGGACGTCACGGGCGCTATCATACGAGCCATGGAGAATGTCCAAGTCACTGAAGTCCCTGCAGGCGCGCAACTTATCGACGTCCGCGAGGCCGACGAATACGCCGCCGTCCGCGCAACCGGCGCCAAGAACATTCCGCTGTCCGAATTCGTGGCACGCTACAGCGAAATCGACCCGGATCAGGACATCTACCTGATCTGCAAGGGCGGCGGCCGCAGCGCACAGGCCGGCGAATACCTCGAGCAAGCCCTCGGCTGGGACGGCATTTACAACGTCGCGGGCGGCACCACCGCCTGGGTCGAACAAGGTTTGCCGCACGAAAATTAGGCCGTCCCAACCATTGGGACGCCGCAGGGAAGTATGGTGGGGGTATGTCGACGCTTCCTGAACTGCCCTCTGCTCTTCTGAAGTCTCCCCACTTCCAGATCGAACGCGTGCGCAGGCACACCAAGGACGAAGTCGAACGCACCCTGGCCAAGCACGACACCACCATGCGCGAGTACTGGGTGCTGTCCTGCGTGGACGTCGCTCCAATGTCGCAGCGCCAACTGTCCGAGCTGCTGATCATCGACGCCTCCGACATGGTGCGGCTCATCGACTCGCTGGAGAAACTCGGCTGGGTCACCCGCGACCGCGACCCGAAAGACCGTCGCCGCCAGATCGTCGCCGCGACCAAGAAGGGCACGAAGGCGCTGGCCAAACTTGGCGACGACGTGGTTGCAGCCGAGGAGCGCGCACTCGAAGCGTCGTCCCAGAAGCAGCTGAAGAACCTGAAGAAGCTGTCGCAAGCGCTCGAGACGGAATAGCCGTGTAGTCGCCGTGTAGGCGAGCGATACGGCCCGGTTCGGTCTAACCTAATCCGCATGGTTCAACCCGAGCCCCTCCCCGATCCGCTCCTGCGCAGCCACCTCGCCCCGCCGGAGCGGACACTTATAGACATCCTTTTCGCCTCCGCCGAAGCACATCCCGGCGCGGCGGCCATCGACGACGGCGAGGTAATCACGTACGCCGAACTCGTCGAAGAAATCGACCAACGCGCCACCGCCATGCGCACCCAGGGTGTGCCGTACCGGGGCCGCGTCGGCATCCGGATGACGTCCGGCACCCGCGAGTTATACCTCGCTATCTTGTCGACGATGCGCGCCGGCTGCGCCTACGTCCCCGTCGACGCGGACGACCCGGACGAGCGCGCCGAAACCGTGTTCACCGAAGCGGACGTGGACGCCATCTGGACCGACGCGGGCCTGCGGTTGGTGAAGGCGCCGGTTGGTGGTGGCGTGTTGGGCGGCGAGCTTGGCGCGCTTGCGACAGTCACCCCCGACGACGACTGCTGGATCATCTTCACCTCCGGCTCCACCGGCAAACCAAAAGGCGTAGCGGTGACCCACCGCTCGGCCGCCGCCTTCGTGGATGCGGAGGCGCGCCTGTTCTGCCAGGACGAACCGCTCGGGCCCGACGACCGCGTGCTTGCGGGCCTGTCGGTGGCGTTCGACGCGTCGTGCGAGGAGATGTGGCTGGCCTGGCGCCACGGGGCGTGTTTGGTGCCGGCCCCGCGCGCGCTGGTGCGCTCGGGTCAGGATTTGGGCCCGTGGCTGATCCGTCGCGACATCACGGTCGTCTCCACCGTGCCTACCCTTGCTGGGCTGTGGCCGAAGGAGGCCCTGGACAACATTCGCCTGCTCATTGTGGGCGGCGAGGCCTGCTCCCAGGAACTGACTGACCGCCTTGCCGACGGCCGCGAGATGTGGAACACCTACGGCCCTACTGAAGCCACCGTGGTGGCCAGCGCAACCCGGCTCTTCCCCGGCAAGCCCGTGACTATCGGCTGGCCGCTGGACGGTTGGGATCTCGCCATCGCAAGCGACGGCGAGGGAGAAGCAGGTGAGTTGATCATCGGCGGCGTGGGCCTCGCGCGCTACCTCGACCCGGAGAAAGACGCGGAGAAGTACGCCCCCATGGGTGATTGGGAGCGCGCGTACCGCACCGGCGACCACGTGCGACTCACCGAGGATGGCCTGGCGTTTATCGGCCGCGCCGACGACCAGGTGAAAATCGGCGGGCGCCGCATCGAGCTCGGCGAAGTGGAGGCCAACGTGGCCGCGCTCGACGGCGTGTATAACTCCGCCGTCGCCGTACAAACGCTGCCCGCAGGCGACAAGGTGCTCGTCGGCTATGTCTCCCCCGACGACGGCGTTTCGCTGGACGTGCAGCAGATGCGCGAGCGCCTCGCCGAGGTCATGCCGGCCGCGCTCGTGCCGCGCATCCACGTGATGGACGAACTACCGATCCGCACCTCCGGCAAGGTGGACAAGAAAGCCCTGCCGTGGCCGCTGCCCGCCAGCGTGGACGCGGTCGGCATGACGCCGACCGAGCAGTGGGTTGCCGAAGCATGGGTGGCGGTGCTCGGCCTGGACGTGCCGGGCAAGGATGCGGATTTCTTTGAGTTAGGTGGGTCGTCGCTAGCTGCCGCCTCGCTCATCGCGCGTCTGCGCGAGCGCGTGCCCACCATCGCGGTGCGCGACCTCTACGACCACCCGAGGTTGGAAACGCTTGCATCGCTTATCGACGACCTCACGCGCACCACCCACACCTCCACCCGCAAGCGTTCTGTGACTCCAGTCTCGGGCGCGACCCGCCTGGCGCAGACGCTGCTCATGGTGCCGGTGATGACTTTGAAGGCAGCCACAGCGGTGACGTGGGTGGCGGTCGCAGCAAATGTGCTGGGGCTGACTGAGTTGTCCTGGACCTGGCTCGCCGTGGCGTTTGCGGTGCTGTGCACGCCGCTGGGCCGGATCCCGATCGGCGCGCTCGGAGCGCGTGCGATCCGGGGTCGGATCGGGCCTGGGGTGTATCCGCGCGGCGGCGCTGTGCATTTGCAGCTGTGGACCGCTGAGCGGTGGCTGGCGGCCTCCGGCGCGATGAACATCGCCAGCGCAAACGCCGCCAAGGTCACCGCCCGGCTACTGGACAACACGGTGGGCAAGGACGTGGACATGCACGCGTTCGCGCCGGTGACAGGCCTGGCCACCATCGGCGAAGGCGCAGCCATCGAGCCCGGCGTGGACCTCGGCGGGTATTGGCTCGACGGCGACGAACTCCACGTCGGCACCGTGGTCATCGGCCCCGACGCCCGCGTGGGCGCGCGCTCCACCCTCATGCCCGGCACCGAGATCCGCGAGGGCGCCCACGTGGAGGCGGGCTCCACCGTCACCGGCGACAAACCGGTGAAGAAGCACGCCCGCTGGGCCGGCTCGCCCGCCCGCAAGAAGGGGCGCTCCAAGCACCGCTTCCCCAACGAACGCCCGCCGCGCCGCCCCATGTGGGCGCTTGCGTACGGCCTGACCTCGCTGGTCCTGTCGGTGCTGCCCGCGCTGGCGGTGCTCGGCGGTGCGGCGGCCACGCTCGGCCTGGCGCGCCTGGTCGAGACTCGCTCCGTGTGGGGCCTGCTGGTCTTCGCACCCGTCGGCGGCGTGGTCTACATCGGGCTTGGCCTCGCCCTGACCTGGGCCGGCGTACGCCTTGCGCAACTCGGCGTCCAACCCGGCGTCTTCCCCGTCCGCTCCTTGCGCGGCTGGAGCCTCTGGACCGTCACCCGTCTCATGGACGACGCCCGCACCCGCTACTTCCCCATCTACGCCGGCGCCGCCACACCCGTCTGGCTGCGCCTGCTCGGCGCCGACATCGGCGAACACGCAGAAGTGTCCACCGCGGTCATGGTGCCGAAACTCACCGAAGTCCGCGAAGGCGCATTTCTTGCCGACGACACCCTCGCCGGCGGCTACGAAATCGGCGGAGGTTGGATCCGGACCGACCACGCCGTCGTGGGTAAGCGGTCATTCGTGGGCAACTCCGGCATGGTCGCCCCGGGCCGCAAACTGGCCAAACACTCCCTGGTGGCGGTGCTGTCCGCGAGCCCGAAGAAGTCCAAGGCGCACTCGAACTGGTGGGGATCCCCGCCCGAGCGCATGCGCCGCGTGGAAGTCGAAGCCGCAGGTGAAGCGACGTACGAACCGGCGAAGGGGTTGGTGCGCAGGCGTGGTGTCGTCGAGACGATGCGCCTTCTGGCACCCATGACCCAGGCGGTACTCGCGGCCCTGTTCGCGGCTTGCGTGGTGACGTTGCTTGAGCGCGTCGGCTGGTGGACGTACCTGCTCGGCGGGCTTACCTGGATGGGCGTGGGCGTCGTCGCGGTGGCCTCCGCCGTGGTGGCGAAGTGGGTCCTCGTGGGCAAACACCGCGCCGGCGAACACCCGCTGTACTCCTGGTTCGTGTGGTTTAACGAACTGCAAGACCAGTTCATCGAAGTCATCGCCGCACCCTGGTTCTTCAACTGGGCCACCGGCTCCGGCGAAATGAACCTCGCACTGCGAGCCCTGGGCGTCCGCATCGGGCCCGGCGCGTGGGTCGAGTCCTACTGGTTCCCCGAAACCGACCTGTGTTCCGTCGGCGCCGGCGCCACCGTCGGCCCGGGCACCGTCGTGCAAACGCACCTGTTCCAGGACCGCGTGATGTCCCTGGATACCGTCACCATCGAGCCGTCGGCCACCCTCGGCGCCCACTCCGTCTCCCTGCCGGGCTCCGTCATCGGCGCCGGCGCGACCGTGGGCCCCGGCTCGCTGGTCATGCGCGGCGACGAAGTGCCCGCGATGACGGTATGGCAAGGCAACCCGGTGGAGCCGCGGTAGGTGGGGGCGGCCCGTCCCTTTCGCGGAAGTCGGGGGCCGATCCCGACTCATCGCTTCTCGGGAGGCAAACGCGGCTGAATCAGCTCAGGTACTGATATAGGCCCCCGGGGACGCAACCGTCTGATCTCTTGAAGAGCCTCGCTCCAATGTTCCTGGTCCAAGGGCAGCCAATTTTCAATGTCGGACATGTAGGAACTCGAGAGAATGTTGTTTACCGCAACTCGCTCAGATTTTGTCAGCTCTCGTTTTACTTCCGTCCTATTAGCGCACGCCAGTAGTGCGAGCGCATCTTGAACGTGACGTTCACGGTTTCCATCGGCGAGCCGGAGGGCGTGGCCCTTTATTGAGATGGCAGACCAAACGTTTGGCAGGCGGACCGCCCGCTCGTCACTAACCGGTACCTCCAGAACATCCTTGAGCGTCCCATCCGAAAGGATGCCGAGTGCTGATTTGGACCCGGGACACTTTACGACGTTGTACCCGCGCCATCGGTCGGGCGTATTTTCACTGTCTTTCCCCATCACATCAACACGAAATCCCTGGCCACCGAGAAACTGGTGGAGGAACCCTTCTCTAGTTAGTGGCAAGACTGGCTCGTATCCGCTTTCCTCCAATTTTTGTGCCACACTGCCCAGAGTCGAATGGTTAACCGGATCCACGACTATGTCGACATCTTCTGTTGGCCTGGCGTAGCCAACCTCATTCAACGCGCAGTGCAGGTGGGTCATCGCCCCGCCAACGAGCAACCAGTCTTCCCCATCAAGCGCAGACGCAACCTTGAGGAGCAACAGACGAACGTGGTCCATAGTGGCTACGCTGCGAGTGTCGAGTGCTCTACCACATACGCTCGGACCGCCTGTTGCAGCCGAGCATCCCCAAGCATGTAAGCATCAGCGAGAGCTTGTTGCTCAGTGCAATCTGTTTCCCTGATGAGGACACCTACACGGGATGTTTGATTACACAGCCCATAGATCCCCGCATCGATCAGTTCGTCTCGCGAGGATGCTTGCACATACCGGCGTCCCCCTGGCGCAAGCCCCATTTTCCGGGTGTCCAGTAGTCCTGCCTCAGCCGGCCGGAATTGATCCACGAGGTTGAAATAGGTCGGTTCGACATAAACGAGATCCCAGGCAACAAACGATTGCTCAGCGCCGAAAAGCCTAGTGAACTCCTCGGAGACGAATCGCGACAACGCTTGCGCGAGCATGAGGTTAATGGTTCCGTGCTCATCCAACACTGCGCGTCCGCTCTTGACCACACGTCTCATGTCTTCTAAATCTGCGTGGAAGTTCTCGGCAGCTTGCTCCAACGTAACCCTCACCTCGCACCTCCTCACTTACGGACATAGGGGACGAACCACTTCTCAGGGCTTTTGCCTGAGCCTAGTGGTTCGATCTGCACCTTTCTAGTCCCCGTTCTACGAATTTCTCGGGGATCGCTGTCAATCGGGCTCGGTGTAGACCCGTCTCGTTGTTCTCGGCATCTAAGGCAATGCAATCCCGTCGAGCCGCGGTAGGGGGAGCGGGTCGGCGGTGCGGGCCGTGGTGCGGGCCGCGCGCTTTTCCGGCGGCCTTCCTCGCCCCTCCCCGCGTAAAGGTCGTTACCTGGAGCCCGTTAGTGCGACCCTAACCCCGTACTAACGGGTTCCAGGTAAAGACTTCTAGCAGCCGAAACGCGGCGTCAAATATCACCTATCTCGAGAAATATCCCCTTTTCTAGAGCTCCGCTGCAATGACTTCAACGAATAGTTCGACTGGCCCATCAACGCTGCCGAACTGTTTCACCGCTTGCTCAATGTCTTGAGCATTGCGTAACCCCAGGTGTTTCGCGAGAACAACCGCATCTGTTGCGACCGGCTATTTGGTAGCAGTGTCGTGACTATCCGGTAGCGCTTCAGTGAAGCATCCGGTAGCAGCTCAAATTGCATGGGGTGATGATGGTTCCTGTATCCGCTTCATTAGGGTGCGGGACGTTCCAGATGAAGTCCGCATTTGAAATTGGAGCTATGCTGCGGAAGCCTCCCCGACCGCCCCAACTCATCGGCACTAACGAAGCCGGGTTGCATTTCATCTCGCTTCAGGAGCGGCCCAAGTTCATCCTTGATACCTGTCGATTCGGAGTAGTTGGTACCACGATTCCGCGTAGTTGGTACCGGTGCTCCACGTACTCGGTACTGCAGATCTCTTTCACAGTTGATGCTGGAAGCACCCTGTTTCGGTGATGTTGTGTCAGCGTGACCTGTTATAAGAAGTAGACGTCTGGAGCCTGCTCGCGGACTGCACCGCTGTCTCGACACCAGGCCGACAACAGTGGTGGGCATTCTGGGCAGCCCGGGGTCCGAGCGTTCTAAGCGCCGAAGACACATTGAACCGTTGCAGGCAGGCAGGCAGTTGCGAGTAACGCTGCCGGTGAGCCGTCTGCAGCATAATGGCCACCGAATCCGCATAGAAGTCATCACCATGCGCAACGGCGCCGCCTCAGTGGGCTGCTCGAACGACTAATGCCTAACAGCCGGGGCCGTGCAGTCGGCTCGGTTCGGCTGTCCACGTACCAACTAATTGGAACGCGGCAGTACCGAGCCTTCAGGACGCCGGTACCAAACCCGCCCCTGACAACGCGGCCATCCCTGAATTCTTCACCGGCTCGCCGACGGTGCCGAGCCCGGGTGAGCCTCCGCTACCGGATGCTCACTCAGCCGCTACCAAATACTCACCACACCGCTACCATTTCAGTCTTCTGAACAGCAGCATCATCGAGGTCCTGCTCCGCCTGGCGAGTCGAAACCACCTTGGTAAACAACAGAAACTCTGCTGACGCAATCTCGACAGTGAGATTCGGACCAATAACTAGGAGATCCGGACTGTGATCGGCCGAAAAAGGTAACCCGAGATCGTGCACCTGTGAGTTCACCCAGTCTGTAGGTAACCCGAGTTTTACGGCTGTTTCTTCAACCGCATTTCGAACTTGCCGGTAGTTCCCAAAAACAGAATCGATATCTGCCGTTGCCCTAGTCGCGTCGTACCTCAGAGCAATTGCAGCGCCTCCGATAACGCGGAGCGTCGCCTTCGCTCCCTGATTTCCTAACTGTTTCTCGAGCTCTGCAAGCGCGTGCAAGAGCTAATCTCGCGTCAGATCCACGGGCGATCGTGATCCTTCGCCGTTCGTAGATTTCCCTCACCCAAGCAGATACTTCTTTTACGGAAGGAGATCGGAGTCCGTTCAAGGTTGAAAACGAACCGAGAAGGACGACTCGTCGGGTAGAACCAGGCCTCAGGAGGTTCGGAAATCTCAACAGACCATCCAGGGCTCTCCCCAGGGAAGCGTTCGGAGTACGTCATCTCAGCAGCAGCTCGAATGACACGATCCCAATCTGCATCTCCAGTCGTATCCGGTTCACGGTGCGCCGCTATGAACTCCTTGTGATCTTTAATATCCCGGATCTCTGACACAACACGCTTCAGCACACGCACCACAAAAGAGGAATCATTCTCGGCAGCAAGTTCACATTGCACCCATTGTGCAAAGCGTTCATAGGTATAAAACTGATCCATTTGCGCCTCCTTCCTCAATTCGAGCCTTCGGCTTCGATTATGACCCACTAGCGCCTCTGCGTACAGACCAAACTCGACTGCCATGCAGCGATGCCGACCAATCGGCTGCACCGTACCTCCCTCGCAAATGTCGTTACCGGGATGTCGTTCGTGCCACTTCAACCCCGCACCAACGAATTCCTGGTAACGACTTCTAGCAGCCGAAACGCGCCGCATGAATACAAAGCGAACACCCCAGTTCACAAAACTAGACAGACTGGTGTACTTTTACTGAACCAAGCGGTATCCGCCGCCGTAGTTTTACAAAAGAAAGTTCACTGTCATGTCGCTCTTCCCTTCTCGCAACACCCGCAAGGGCCTCGCCGCCAGCGCCGCCGCGGTCCTCGCCGCCATTACCCTCACCGCCTGCTCCGCGGAGTCCGGCGATACCGACGCCACGAACGGCGCGGAGCCGGCAGCAGGTTTCCGCGACGTGGCCACGATCCAGGAGGCCGGCTCGGTGAAGATCGGCGTGTTCTCGGATAAGTCCCCGTTCGGCTACGTCGACTCGAACGGCGAGTTCGCCGGTTACGACATCGAGTACGGCAATCGTTTGGGCGAGGACCTGGGCGTAAACGTCGAGTATGTGCCGGTAGAAGCCGCTTCGCGTGTGGAGTTCCTGGACACCAACAAGGTCGACATCATCCTGGCCAACTTCACGGTGACCCCGGAGCGCCAAGAGAAGGTGGATTACGCCAACCCGTACATGAAGGTGTCGTTGGGTGCGGTCACGCCGGACAACGCGCCGATCGATAGCGTGGAGGGCCTTGAGGGCAAGAACGTGATCGTCGTTAAGGGTACGACCGCGGAGGCGTACCTGGAGAAGAACCACCCGGAGATCAAGCTGACCAAGTTTGAGCAGTACACCGAGGCGACGAACGCGCTTCTCGACGGCCGCGGCGACGCCTGGGTCACCGACAACACGGAGGCTCTCGCATGGGCTGGTAAGACCGATGGTTTCTCCGCGACGATCCCGACGCTGGGTGAGACGGACACCATCGCGGGCGCGGTGGCGAAGGGTAACGACGACCTGCGCGAATGGATGAACAACGAACTGGTCGATCTTGGCAAGGAGAACTTCTTCCACGACGCTTACGAGAAGACCCTGAAGCCGGTGTACGGCGACGCGGTTTCCGCGGATGACCTGGTCGTTGAGGGTGGCCAGCTCTAACTCATGGACGTTTCGGTCATTACCGAGAACATCCCGGTTTATGCTTCGGCGGCAGTCCTCACGGTGAGGGTTGCCGCCAAAGGCATTTTGCTCGCCTTCATCGTGGGCGCGCTGGTGGCCGGGGTGCGGTTTTTCAAGGTGCCTGTGCTCAGCCAGGTCGCGCGGGTGTACATCGAGCTCTCGCGCAACACTCCCCTGTTGGTGCAGTTATTCTTCTTGTACTTCGGCCTGCCCAAGATGGGCGTCGTGCTGGAGAGTGAGACCTGCGCCGTGGTTGGCTTGGCCTTCCTGGGTGGCTCGTACATGGCGGAGGCGATCCGCGCTGGCCTGGAGGGGGTTGCCCCGATTCAGTTGCAGTCCAGTTTAAGCCTGGGCATGTCGCGGATGCAGGCGCTGCGTCACGTTGTCGCGCCGCAGGCCACGGCGCTTGCGCTGCCGGCGATTACGGCGAACATCATCTTCCTGATCAAGGAGACCTCGGTGGTCAGCATCGTGGCACTGCCGGATTTGGTCTACACCGCCAAGGAGCAGATCGGCCAGACCTACGAAACGCGCGAGGCGTTGCTGCTTTTGGTCACGTTCTACCTGATCATTTTGCTGCCGGTTTCGCTCATCGCGGGACGTGTGGAGAAGAAGGTGCGTGCGAATGTTTTCTGATCTGCAAGTCCTCGCCGACGGCAACAACTTCCAACGCCTCCTGATGGGCCTTGGCGTGTCCATCCAGATCGCGCTGGCGTCGATGGGGTTGTCGATTGTGTTGGGGACATTGTTGGGGGTGGTGATGTCGTCGAAAAGCAAAATTGTTCGCGTAATCACCCAAACCTACCTGCAGTTTGTGCGCATCATGCCGCAGTTGGTGCTGCTGTTTCTGGTGTACTTCGACGCCACGCGCGCGTGGGGGCTGAACCTGGATGCGCGGGTGGCGGCGGTGATTGTGTTTACGCTGTGGGGCACAGCTGAGCTGGGTGATTTGGTGCGCGCCGCCATCGAGTCGGTGCCGCGCCACCAGTACCTCTCCGCTGCGGCGCTGGGCATTGAGGGGCGCGCGCTTTATCGTCACGTTGTGCTGCCGCAGGCGCTGCGCGGGCTGATCCCCGCGACGATCAACCTGACCAACCGCATGATCATGACCACCTCGCTCGTCGCGCTGATTGGCGTGGTGGAGGTGCTCAAGGTGGCGCAGCAAATCATCGACGCCAACCGTTTCGAATACCCGTCCGCCGCCCTATGGATCTACGGCGTGGTGTTCCTGCTGTATTTTCTCGTCTGTTTTCCCATCTCGCTCGCCGCGCGCAAGCTGGAAGAAAGGTGGAGCTAGATGTCGCTTATCTCGCTCGAGCATGTCTCCAAGACGTACCCCAACGGGCACAAGGCGCTTAACGACGTCACCCTGTCCGTCAACCCCGGCGAAGTCCTCACCATCATCGGCCCGTCTGGCTGCGGCAAGTCCACGCTGCTGCGCACCGTCAACGGGTTGGAGCCGGTGGACTCCGGCCAGATCCTGGTCAACGGCCGCGACGTGACCGCCTCCTCAACCAAGCTCAAGGACGTGCGTTCCGACGTTGGCATGGTGTTCCAGTCCTACGACCTGTTCCCCCACCTGACCGTGATGGAGAACCTGCTGCTCGCCCCGAAGGTGGTCAAGGGCGCGGACAAGGATGAGGCCCGCTCGCGGGCGCTTGCGCTGCTCGAACGCGTGGGACTCGCCGCCAAAGCCGACGCTCGCCCGCGTGAACTTTCCGGTGGTCAGAAGCAGCGCGTGGCCATCGTGCGTGCGCTGATGATGCAGCCGAAGGCATTGCTTCTCGACGAAATCACCGCCTCCCTCGACCCCGAAATCGTCCGCGAAGTTCTCGACGTGGTGGTTGGCCTCGCCCGGGACGGCATGACCATGATCGTGGTCACCCACGAAATGGCGTTCGCCCGCGCGGTTGCCGACCGCATCGCGTTTATGGACGCCGGCCGCATCGTGGAGATCGCCCCGCCCGAGGAGTTCTTCGCCGCCCCGAAGTCCGAACGCGCGCAACGCTTCCTGGACCAGTTGGTGTTTTAGGCGGTTGCGGGCTGGGTCATAAACTGTTTGATGCCTCTAATCGGTAGCAAGAGATGTAACGGTTGCTCCGGCATCTCCTGAAATTCTGCGTACTGCATGTAGAACCGTTTCGCGTGTTCATCCAACGCGTGTACAACCACTGCCGCGGCTCCAATTTCTCCAGCCACAGTGAAGCACCGCGCTAGAGCGTCTCTCAGCAGCGCTTTCCCAACTCCTTTCCCCTGCGCATTCACATCTACCGCCAACCGCGCGAGAATTAACACTGGGATCGGATCGGGACGCCCTTTGGAAAACGATTCTGGCGCAGCTCCAGCAACGATCCCGCCCGTACAGACCGCATAGTACCCAGCGACGCGGTCATTCCACTTGGAAACGTAAACAACGCAGTTGTGTGCCCGTTGATTCTGCATGGCGTAGCGGCGAAACCACACATCGAGCGACACCTCACCACAATGAAAACTCGAACGATCATCCGCCTTAACAAGTTTCCGAGGCGACTGAAGCACACCGTCAGTCGCCAAATTGAAACTCCTTGCCAAATGGAGTCTCCTCAGCGAAAAGTTTGCCAAGCTTAGAGAAGTCGGCCGGCTGGTCGAGAAGTTCCTCAACACGAGAGAAACCTTCTTCCCCCAACACAAAAAGTCGCTGATCAGCAAGTACCATCAATGCGCGCTCCACGGCACTGTCGAGCACAAACTGTGACACCGAAGTGTTTGTCACCTCAGCGGCCCTGCGGAAAAACTCCTCTTGGTGTGCGGATGTACGCAAGTTCAAGCGCCGGTCTTTAACTGCCATTTCAAACTCCTTAAAGCGATGTACTCACAACGTACTCACGATCGAGGTCGATAGCAAGAGTGTTTAGAAAGGAGGAAATGGTAGCGGTGTGGTGAGTATCCGGTAGCGCTGTTTGCGACCGTGGTTTGCGCCGTCGGTCTTCGGCGCGTCGGAGATTGTCAGGAAATTCGTGCGTGAGGTGGCTTGTGTCAATCACGAGACAACGGGCGCAGCCGCTCTCACTCACGAGGCTTTTCTCCCTCGCGGTGGAATCCTCTCCGGCAGCTGCTCCTCAACGACTGCCCCGAAGAGCACTTCCAGAGTTTTCCCTGTCGTGAGCTTCCTCTGTTGATACGTGTTGAGCACCGCACTGCGATACAGGGGAGGAACTACATCCGGTTCTTTAACCATCGGGATTTCAAAACCAGCGTTTTGAAATTCTTGACTATCGGGCTTGCATTCCACCTCCAACGCATAGGTTTCACCGGTGATAACACCAAGGTTTGCAAGATGCCCAAGCGTCGCGCTCCAACTCACACCGCACTGAGCAGAGACCGCCAGCGCTAGCGCTCTCCTTTCTGCGTGCTTCGTCTCCATCCGTTCTACAAAGGAGCGCGGCATCAGCAGATGCGCAGCGAACGAATTCATAGCGCGTTCGACGTCTCCGTGGCCGCAGCCGGTTTCGGAAGACGTGCGATACACCCAGTGGCCGAGCTCGTGCGCAAGCGTGAACCTGGACCGGAGAAGCCCAGCACACTTATCCACAAGGGCAATACCAAACTCAGCACCTGGTTTGCGTTCGATCTCAGTTACCGCGCCTTCAAACGGAGATCCAAGGAAGGACTGGGCAAACACAAGCAAGCCAACGCGCTCACAGAACGCGGAGAAATCCACAATCGGCTCATCGCCTGCGTCTGCCCAATCGCGTACCTCAGCCGCGCGACGAGCAATGGCGTCATGGTCTACGTCCAAACGAAACCCTTGATGCGCTGCGTGTGCGATAATGCCTTCGCTCACCAGTTGTTCGACGTGTACAGACACCCGCTCGAGAGCAAGATCAAATGCCGGAGAGACGCCTCCCTCCGGTGCTGGCTTCCGGCTTGCAACAAGTTGTGGCCGTTCCTCTAAGAACCATCCAATTGGCAGTCCTGTCGACTCCGCGACCACTGCAATGTCGAGCGACCGAGGGAGATCATCACCGGATTCAATCGCGACTAGCCGCTCGGACGAGATCGACGATCCCTCAGTCGTCTCGGCGATGCTAAGTTCTGCAAGTTCTCGCGCCAACGCCATACGTTGCGCGATCTTCCTCGACTGCTTAACAGCATCAGTCATGCGAATATTCTGCCTCATCTTGAGATGCCGGGTTCTCGGTCCTCACCACAGTGCCGCTAAGCCAGCGGCCTAAACAGCGGAGGATCTAATTCCATTGACAAGGCCGGTATCTCGCGTAAGGTCGTCCGCATAACTCCCCCGTCCTCTTCGGAGGCGGGTTTTCTTTTACCCAAAAAACTCCTGCTTAAAAGCAAAACTCTCGGCCGAACGAACTTTCATTGGCGAAGAGCATCGGGATCGTTTCGACCTTCGGGCACCACTACCAACGCCATGGACGTTGCACTAAAACGAAAACGGGCGTTGCCCTAAACTTCGATGTTCAGAGCAACGCCCGTTTTCGACTATCTACGAGATCCGCGCCGGTTACGCCGCTACCTTACGACGTCCCACAAGCGCACCCGCAGCGATCAGCGCACCACCGAGCAGAATCGGCAGTTGGAGGCCAGCACCACCGGTCTTCGGGAGGTCGCCCTGGCGGACGTTGGCGACTTCTAGATACGCCGTCTGCTTGTCGGAGACGACGCTCCACACACCCTGGGTCGAAATATCGGAGACCCATTTGCCGTCCGATTCGTACTCAACCGCGACTCCTTGGTCCTGAACGGTCCCGCGGAACCGGACTGGTGCAGTGAGCAACGAGTACACAACGCCATCATCTTGTGTCGGTGCCTTCACCTCGACCAGGTCGTACTCCTTGCCTGGCTCAAGCACCGCGTCAAGGGTGTACGTGCCGCGTTCGGTACCTGGTTCGAGGTTCCACGTCTGGGGGTCCTTGCCTTCGGCTGCGGCAACCTCGCGGACTTCGAACTTCGCATCCGATAGTGTGTTGCTGCGGTTGTCCAGATCAACTTTCTTCACCTGGAGACCGAACTTCGGCTGGTCAGTCTTAGTGTTCGCGACGACGCAGAAAACCGTTGCAACGTCGTCACCACTGGTGTTCACCGGAACTCTGAAGCCCGTCGCGCCCGCGTTCTGAACTTCCAGAGAGGACTCCTCACCGTTGAGATACTGCGTACACACAGCATTCTTCTTATCGTTCTTCTCGCCACGCTGATATAGCTTGTAGCCATCTTGCTGGTACTCAGTAATCGTTGCCGTAGCCGGCTTGTCGGTGACCAGGTTCCAGGAAGCCTGCGGTTTGTCCGCACCTTCCTCTTTGGCGGTTTTCTTGGAATCCGCATAGACCAAGTCATTATTGCCCGCATCGATAATCGAACTGTTCGCCATCACCGAAAACTCCCAGTCCTTCGCACCGTCGGTGAGCACCTTGCCGTTGGCGTCGACGATCTGCTTTTGGACGATAATCCGCCCCTTGCAAAGTTGATTAATCTCGTTCGCGATTTTTTCAAGCTGACCGGCAAGCTGAGAATACTCGTTGATGTGAACCGTGCTACCCGTTCCGGAGATATCCTCACCCATTTCCTTTACGGTGCGGGTGCCGTACGTCCAGAGATGCTCTTGGTCGGTAACCTTCTTCCTTTTCGTGTTAACAATGTCCATCAGCCCATCGCTGCCTTTTTTCGTGTTGATAGCGGTTTCAGCGTTAACAATTAGATCCCACGAATTTGTACCGTTGCCTTTCGCATAGGCGGCACTCTCCCATCCCTCGTAGGCGGCATACTCCCCCTCGAGATCAATGAGGTAATCGCCGTTTCTTCCGCCCTTTTCATAAGCCCGGGTGCTTAGCAAGTCTTTGAGGATATAATCCTGCGTAACGGTGTTGTTGTTCCCGAGCGTGAGATCCACCATGACCGGCACGATCCTCGTGCCCTCCCGCTTCAATTCATTAGCTGCAAGGATCGCCCGGTTCAAAGAAGTAGCCTGCACGAATGCACCAGTGTTAGGAAGCAAAGCCTTGTTGGGATCCCGGTCATAGTTCTGCCAACCGCTGTTGTCGTATGTCGGCATACCGTCTGTAATGAAGTACACGATGTCGTAACCAGACCCCTGCACCTGCTTCAAACCAGCTTCCCAGTTTGTCGCATTACCGGCGTTTTCCTTCTTCCACTCGTTAATTGCGCTGGTGATTTTGGGGTTTACTTCCCCGTTAACTGCTACATCTACTGGTTTTTTCCCTGTGGTTCCTTTAGTACCGGCCTTGGTCGCAAAGTTATAGATACCAACTTGGGTGCCTGGCGCGTCCTTCAACGCATTGACCATTGCCGTAGCCGCGTCACGACTTCCCTTGAAACCGTCGACGCTGCCAACCGCATTCTGCAATGAGAGCGAGAGATCAGCCACGATGGCGATCTTCAAACCACATTTCTTCACCATTTCCGGGTTCGGAATTTGGTCGTTCATCCAATCCGATCCGTCAGGGTTGGTAGGTGGGAGGTCAGGGACTGGTTTCTCGGTGAGGGACGTACCGTGAATAGTCGCAACGACGTCGACGCTCTCCGGCTTATCGCTGAACTTCGAAGTCATCGTGAACTTCGCACCGTTCGGCACTTCGACAGAGTCGACCCGTGCTCCATTCTGCACTGGGTAGACCTCGTACTCGACGTAGTCGCTCGATACGCTGATCACTCGACGCTCGAATGACGTGCCCGGTTCAGTTTTGTCCAATTCGAAGGTGTACCCCTCAATCGCCAAAATGCTGTTAGGCGCGCTAACGCGAACAACCGCTTTCGAGAACGTCGACTTTCCATCCACAGTCGTGGTGGATTCGTAAGGGTTCTCGCCGGTGGTTTTCGCTGGGCTCAGACGAATTCCACCCTGCCCTTCCATAACGAATCGTTTCGTCTCATCGTCGATAGAGGGAGTCTCCTCCTCCGTCGGGGAGGTCTCCGGCGGTGTCGGTTCCGTCGGAATCCTGAAGGAGCCGTAGACCTCCACTGCGTAACGCTGGCGGAGAGTATCCAAGTTGTCGCTCCAGGCAGGAACACCATCGACGCCAATCTTTATGGAGTCCTGTCCCGAATAGATGATGAGCTGCTGAGCGACTGGCGATTCACCAGTTTCCGGGTCGAAAAAGGCTGCCTCAAAACCCTTGACGCGATTTTTCTCGTTCTTAAGTTCCGTAGCATCTTTGAAATAGAACTGTTCGTCAGCAGCGTCGTTCTTGACGATCATCGCTCTGTTATTAGGTTTGCGGGTGTTGTCCTCAATATTGCGAACGACAACACGCGTGATCCTGATGTCTCGCCCTACCTGGTCAGGGTGTTCGCCGGTTGGTCGAACTTCGAAATACGGCTCCGTACCAATATTCTCAAACTTCTGTTTGCCCGCAGCGACGATCTCAGAGCTGAGCTTGATTTCCTCGGACCATTTCGTGTCGTTCGTAGCACGAGCCTGACCAACACTGGTTGGGGCTCCGGCCACGGCAGCCCCCCGGTTCTGACCGTATCCAGAAGCGGACAATTCCCGCACCGTCGGAACATCGGCACTCTCGGCGATCGCGTACTCACCGGCGTCGGTCGTGCGGACCTTTACCTCGATGTGCTTCGGCGGCACCTCATCCAGTGCATTCAAGTCGAAGGCGATGTAGCCGCCCTCGGCGTTGTTGGTGAAGCCATAGCTCTCCGGATCGAGATTTTTGCCATCGGCAATGAGCGACAGAATCTCTTCAATTTCGCCATCGCCAATTCGCTTGATTCCGAAGATGTCTTCCTGCGAAGCTTTGCCGCCGAACCGCCATGCTTCGCCTGTGGGGTCGTCGATAGTGATTGCGTCAACCTCACCGAAGCGGGTGGTTTGTACGGCAGCTTTCTCCGCTACGGCAGGCTGCGTCGCGCTCATCGGCCCTGCGGTCTGTGCCGCCGGAGCTACTGCTTCCGCAACACCAGTTTCGGACACGGCAGGCTCCGCAGCAGCGGTCGTTTCCGAAGCGGTAGCAGTCTCCGACGCCTCCACGTGTTCCGAGGCCACAGCACTCTCAGCCGTAGTTGCAGAAGCAACCGGTTCCTGCGCGTCGACTGGGTAGGAGCCCAGGCCGGCGGCGAGCGCCAACGAGGCGACCACGGCAGCGACTCCACGAACGGAGCGACGGGCGCGCGAGCTCGCAGTGGCTGCAGGCTTCATTACGTTTCGCATAATCCTTGTTCCTAAATCCGCTTATCTACCGTGTCTGTTCTTCGTTTTTGTTTCGCCGGGCTAGTACGAATCCGATCAAAATCAACAACCCGCCGAGTCCCGCGGCCCACAGCACGTTCGCGCCTGTGGAGGCCAGGTCCCCGCCGCGGGTGTTATCCCCCGGTTTGGTCACGGTGGTCACGGAACTGGTTCGCGTGGTCACCACGGTGGTGGAGCCGTCGGGCCGGGTGGTGGTCAACGTGGTCTTGACCGGGGTAGTCACCGTGGTCACGGTGCTGCCCGAAGGTGTCGTTGTCCGCGCGGTGGTCCCTGGCGATGTCGGCGTTGTCGGTGTCGACGACCCCGGCGTCGGGGTTGGCGTCGGCGACGGCGACGGGGACAGGCCCGGATCGGTGTCCCACTTGGTCACGATGACGTTGTCGTAGGTGAAACGCTCACCCGACACGTCGCCAAGCGGCAGGATGATCAGCTGCGGGCTGGAGAGGTGGTACTCGTGGTCGTCGTCAGGCGCTTGCTCCTCGAGCAGGTACAGGCCAGGCTTGAGGTAGCTGAACTGCACGCGGCCCTTCGCGTCGGTGGTCGCCCTATCGGCGTCCTCCAGTCCACGCTTCCGAACATCCTCCATCGTGAGGTTCTTGGCGCCCTCGCGGCCTTCCTCCGTGGTCACGTCGATGCCCTTCACGCGGGAAAGCACGAAGATGGAGCCTTCGATGGCTGGTGGTTTCGCGCCGGCGGGGATGTCGTCGTTAGGGTTCGGCTCGTTCTTCTTCACCACCAGGAAGATCGGCTTGGTGGCGTCCACGCTGTTGGCGGGGATGTTTTTGTCGTTGCCGGAGACCACGCGGGCATCAGCAAGCGGCATGAGTGCGCCGGTGGCCAGGATGGACGCCGCGCCAAGAATCGCGACAATCTTCGAAGCTCGCATTAGGACTGAACCTCCTTGTTCATAGCGTCCTTGCGGTCGCTCTTCTTCTTTTCGCGGATGATCCACCAGATCAGGGCCAGCAGTACCAGCAGGGAGACGCCGCCGAGGGCCCACATCCACCACTGGAAGGTGGACGTGGATTCGTCGAGAATCTGCGCTTCGTCCGGATCCATCGGCACGCGCTCGGCGTGGACCAGCAGGCGGTGCGTATTGATGCCGTACGGGGTGCACGTGATCAGCGTGAGCAGGTCGCGGCCGGGCTCGGCGCGCAGGCTGTCGGTCTCGTCGGGGAGGACGACCTCGATGTCGTACACCTTGTACTTCATGCGCTCACCGAACGTGGAGACGTAGATGGCGTCGCCGACTTCGACGTCCACGAGGTCGTCGAAAAGCGTTGCAGTCGTGAGCCCCGTGTGGCCGGTGATCACAGAGTGGAAGCCTTCGCCACCGGTCGGCAGTGCGGAGCCGTACAGGTGGCCGAGCCCCTTTTGCAGGGTGTTTTCGCTGGTGCCGTGGAAGACGGGCAGGCGGACGTCGATAGACGGGATCGCAATTTGCGACATCGCCGACACCCCCGCCAACTGCGCCTCATACGCCTTGTACTCAGCGTTGTCTTCACTGATGCGCGCAAGCCACGGGTCCAGAATCGGACCGTCGGTATGCGCGCGGTTGTACGCGACCGCCGCCTCGTACGCGCGGTTGACCTGCTCCGGCGGTGCCGCCTCAAGCTGGTCTTCGTAGGTTTTCGCTACCTGTTCCTGTACGCGGTTGTTTAGCTGAGTAGCAACCACCGGGTACATCAGAACCGCCAGACCAACGAGAATGATGAGGACAGGCAGCGCGACACGCTGGAAGAACGACTTCTGCGCCGGTTGCTTCCGGTGCTTCGCCTTCACTGCTGTGGTCACGTTGTTGTCCTCTCTGGGGCCATCGCTTATCGACGACAACCCTTTCCTTCAAAACTGGAGCAGAAATTTAACGCCCTTCTGCTGGCGGGCGTGCGCTCCGGTTGGATCCGGAGCGCCTCCCGGGTTAGCGCTCGTTGGCGAGCACTAGCCCTGGAGTCCGCTTATGCGTTCTTGCTTATGCGGACTGGGAGTTGCGACGTGCCGCGTAGACACCGCCGCCGATGATCGCAAGACCAGCCAGGACGATGATCAGAACACCCATGCCACCCGTTCCAGGCAACAGCGGCTTGGTATTAACAACCGTCACGGTCTTCTGGACCTTCTCGTACTTAACGTCGCCTACCTGCAGATCCTCATTCAGATCGCTGTGCTTGAATTCGATCACAACCGGCTTGTTCAGCTTCTGGTAACCCTCTGGAGCCTGCGTCTCCACAGCGCAGTAACGCTTCGTTACTTCAGCAACTTTTTTATCGTCGATGTAGTCCGTAACGTGAAGCGACTTGTTGAACTTCACCAGACCATCCTGATCGGAAACAATGCCAGTTTCGATGGCTTCACCAGTAGTTTTACCGGACTCATCACAACGGAAGAGGTCGAACTTAGCACCCGCCAGCTTGGTGTTTCCACCATCAGTCTTCACGAGTCGAAGCTCGCCGAGGTAAGTCTTGACTTCGTCCCAAGGGGTTTCCTTGGGCTCGTCGGTCGACTTGGTGTTCGGGCCGCGAACGATGGAGCGCGCGTTGTTGACGATTTCGCCGTCGCCAATCTTCTGCATCGTTGCGGTGAGGTAGACCTTCACCTCTACCGCTTCTTGCTTGCTCACGCGATCCAGACCGGCGCCGACGAAATTCACCGTCTTAGTGGTGTCAGCATCAGCCGGTCCACCCTCGATGGTGCCGTCCACCACCTCGTATTCACGTGCCGGGACCTCTTCCCCACCGACCTCAACCTTCGTAACCTTCACATCGGTCAGCTCGCTCTTACGGAAAGCATCCTGAACCGCAAAGGAGGTCAGCTTGTTGCCCGCCGGAACCACCGGCGCATTTGCGCTAATAGTGTATTCGATGGTGTCGCCGGAGTTCTTGTCTTCATCCTTCACGGACTTTTCGACCTTCGTTTCCGTGTTCTTCGGATAGACAACCACTTCATTGATGTTCTTGGTGCCGTCTGCGGTAGTTACCGGAACGCTGACCAGGAAGGCCGGACCAGTGATGTAGTTACTGTCGGCCGGAACGCCAGTTTCCTTGACACGGTAAACACCTTCAGGCAGGTTGGTGAACCTCACTTTACCGTCGGCGTCCGTCGTGCCTTCTGCCGTTGCGCCACCTTGAACCGGGGTCGCGGCGCTTGCATCATTAATGTTGTCGGGATTCGGCGTCACCTGTTCGATGGAGAACTTGAAACCTGCACCAAGGTCAGTGCCGGGCGCTGCATCCAGGGCACCGCCGTTGTAGTTGCCGTTCTCTTGCCAGTTTCCGCCGCGCTTGTGAACAGTGAGCGAGTATGCGGTGGTCGCTTCGCCAACACCAGCGTTTACGTCTGCAGCGAATGCGTCCTGCGCGGCGATGCCGGCGGAACCGGCGAAGGTCAGGCCTGCGGCGATTGCGATCGCAGCGGTCTTCTTCATGGCAATTGCCATAGTGGTGGTCCTTTCGGAGAAATGTTTGTCGCTGGGCCCTATTGGTCAGCGAGAGAAGTCTGTTCGCACGACGTGTCCTTCGTGCGATTCTTCTGGGCCCAGCCTGGGCGCCATCGTAAAGTTTATTTGGTTGCACAACTTAAGTAAAGCGCAAATATGGGCCGTTTCCCCTCGTTAAGGATGGTTTCAGGCAAGTTTCCAAACCTTTGCGTTTGCTGCGAAAAGCGAGCTGGCCTTACAGGCAAATGACACCGAAAAACGGGTGTTCAACGTCACATATAAGGTGGGGTGGAGATGTTCGACACACTTTTTGCGTGAGTTTTTCAAGGGATTTCTTAGCAACCGCGCTAACCGCGTCAAACACTCCCCACCAGCACGTTTACCCCGCTATACAAACGCATGAAAAAGACCCTCTGCGCCGGAATCCCGGGGCAGAGGGTCGTCGCTAAGCAGGGACTCTAGTCGCCGATCTGGTCGCGGCCGCGCTTAACGATCAACGGGTCGGGCTCGCCAACCACGTCGTGGTCCTTGTTCGTGTACTCAAACTTGGACAGGATGTAGCGCATCGCATTCAGGCGAGCGCGCTTCTTGTCGTTGGACTTGATGGTGATCCAGGGGGACTCGTCAGTATCCGTGTAGCGGAACTGCTCCTCCTTCGCACGCGTGTAGTCCTCCCACTTATCCAGCGACGCCAAGTCCATCGGCGACAGCTTCCACTGACGCACCGGATCCACCTGGCGGATAGCAAAGCGGGTGCGCTGCTCCTTCTGGGTCACCGAGAACCAGAACTTGGTCAGCGAGATACCGGAGCCGAGGATCATGTTCTCCAGCATCGGCACCTCACGCAGGAACTCAGCGTGCTGCGACTCGGTACAGAAACCCATCACACGCTCAACGCCGGAGCGGTTGTACCAGGAACGGTCGAAGAACACGATCTCGCCCGCAGCCGGGAAGTGCTCAATGTAGCGCTGGAAGTACCACGACGTGCTCTCGCGTGGCGAAGGCTTCTCCAACGCAACCGTACGAGCACCACGGGGGTTGAGGTGCTCGTTAAAGCGCTTGATGGTGCCACCCTTACCGGCGGCATCGCGGCCCTCGAAAATAATGATGTGGCGCTGACCAGTATCCTTCGTCCAGTTCTGCCACTTCAGCAGCTCAATCTGGAGCGCGCGCTTCTCATGCTCATACTCATCGCGGGAGAGGCGCTCATCGTACGGGTAATTCTCGCGCCACGTCTGAATCGCAGTGCCATCCGGCATCAGCAGCACCGGATCGTCTTCATCGGTGTCGTCCACAACCCAGCCTTCGGTCTGGGCGAGGTCGATCATCGGCAGTTCGTCATCCTTGTGGTCAGCCATACCTCTCATCCTATTCCGCTTTGCCCCGCTGCGCTGGGAAAGCCCCCGAATAACAAAAATGCCCCGTCGCACGTAGCGACGAGGCACCTTACAGGTCGGTCTTATGCAACCAGACCAACGAGGTCGGCGAGAGCGCCTGCGAGGACGCCGAAGTTGCCAAGCAGCTCAACGAGAGCGCCCGGGATACGGGTGATTTCAGCCGGTTCGCCGTTCTGAACGCCGACGCCGGTGCCGGAGGAAAGTGCAACCCAGTTAGTCAATGCTTCCATGATATTTTCTCCTATTTAAAAAGATGCTCTTACTTGGTCGTCTTGCCGAGTTCCGGCTTCTCGGTAACCTTCGTTGCGAACGTCAGCAGAGACTCCGGGGTCTTGGTGAAGATCTTCTCGATCGCGGTTGCGAACGTCTTGAAGTCCTTGAGCGCCTTCTGGATGACCTTGAAATCTACAGGCATTACATGCTCCTAAAAGTTAGGTGCCAGTCTGTGTCTGGCTTTACTGACAGGTACTGACACCCATCGGGCGTCAGGGAGTTATTTTGCCATAGGTAACGATTACGTCAAGAGAAACTGCAGAATTGTTTTCAATGCTGACAGATATTTTTCAACACCTCACGTTTACCAAAACGTAACCATATTTCAGCTCTATCGCCTACCTGCCCAAATTCAACACAAGAGGTAAACGTCATATGAATTCGATGACGACTGTATAGACCATTCAGCGCCGAAACTCGCGACGGAAACGCCACAAACCGGAAATGGATGTGAGGGACTACACCTATTCAGGGGGTCGTCGACAAGCAAATGCGCAAAAGAAAAACGCGCCCCGAAGGACGCGTTGCTCATTAGGCGGGCACTACATCATGCCCATGGCCTCCGGGTCCATGCCCGGGTTCGCACCAGCCGGCTCCGGCTTGTCAGCCACAACCGCCTCAGTGGTCAGGAACAGCGCGGCGATGGACGCAGCGTTCTGCAGCGCGGAACGGGTCACCTTCGCCGGATCCGCAATGCCGTTAGCCAGCATGTCGACGTACTCGCCGGTCGCAGCGTTCAGACCCTCGCCATCCGGGAGGTTGGCAACCTTGTCAGCCACCACGCCCGGCTCCAGGCCAGCGTTCAGCGCGATCTGCTTCAGCGGAGCGGACAGGGCCTCGCGGACGATCTTCACGCCCGTAGCCTCGTCGCCCTCAAGGCCGAGGTCGCCCTCGAGCTCGTTGGCAGCCTGCAGCAGAGCCACGCCGCCACCAGCGACGATGCCCTCCTCCACAGCAGCCTTAGCGTTACGCACAGCATCCTCAATGCGCAGCTTCTGCTCCTTGAGCTCCACCTCAGTAGCAGCGCCAACCTTGATCACCGCAACACCGCCGGCCAGCTTGGCCAGGCGCTCCTGCAGCTTCTCGCGGTCGTAATCGGAGTCGGAGTTCTCGATCTCAGCGCGGATCTGCTTCACACGGCCGTCGATCTGCTCCTGCTGACCAGCACCTTGCACGATCGTGGTCTCATCCTTGGTCACCACAACCTTGCGAGCCTGACCCAGCAGCTCAACGCCAGCGGTCTCCAGGGACAGGCCGACCTCTTCGGAGATGACCTGGCCACCAGTCAGGATCGCCAGATCCTGCAGCATTGCCTTGCGACGATCACCGAAGCCCGGAGCCTTCACAGCCACAGACTTGAAGGTGCCGCGGATCTTGTTCACAACCAGTGTGGACAGGGCCTCGCCCTCAACGTCCTCGGCAATAATCAGCAGCGGCTTGCCGGACTGCATAACCTGCTCCAGCACCGGCACAAGCTCCTTGACGTTGGAGATCTTGCCGGACACCAGCAGGATGTACGGGTCCTCGAGCACGGCCTCGCCGCGCTCCATGTCGGTGGCGAAGTAAGCGGAGATGAAGCCCTTGTCAAAGCGCATACCTTCCGTAACCTCGAGGTCCACACCAAACGTGTTGGACTCCTCGACCGTGATCACGGACTCCTTGTTCACCGCACCGTTGCCGACGGCGTACATCGCCTCAGCAATCTTCTTGCCGATCTCCGGGTCGGAAGCCGAAATACCAGCGGTGGAAGCGATCTCCTCCTGGGTCTCAACTTCCTTCGCCTGGTCCAGCAGGTACTTGGATACCTTGTCGGTGGCAGCCTGGATGCCGCGCTTGATACCCATCGGGTTGGAGCCAGCAGCAACGTTGCGCAGGCCCTCGCGTACGAGTGCCTGGGCGAGAACGGTAGCGGTGGTGGTGCCGTCACCGGCGACGTCGTCGGTCTTCTTGGCGACTTCCTTGACCAGTTCCGCACCGATCTTCTCGTACGGATCTTCGAGGTCAATCTCGCGAGCGATGCTCACGCCGTCGTTGGTAATCATCGGAGCGCCCCAAGACTTCTCCAACACCACGTTGCGACCCTTCGGGCCCAACGTAACCTTAACGGCGTCAGCCAGGGTGTTCAGGCCGATCTCGAGGCCGCGACGTGCTTCCTCATCAAATGCAATCATCTTTGCCATGTGAGTGTGTCACTCCTTATATATAGGCGTACGTGGACGATCACTCAGTTCGTCGGTGCAAGCAGGCGCCCGCGACGGCACGGCTGACGAGTGGTCTCAGCCTCACCCGCTCTTCTTCGTTTATTTGGCACTCGATTGAGATGAGTGCCAGCCACATTTTTAGCACTCTCGGGGGTTGAGTGCAAGAGACGCAGGGGTTGGCTCGGTTGCTGCTAGCGTAGTGCCATGACTGACGCACAGAACAGCACAAGCAACAGCACAGCAACCTACGCACCGCAGCGCGACCGGATCTTCGCGGATCTGTCCAAGCTGGTATCCTTTAACTCCCCGCACTCCACCCCGGCCCTGAAGGACGAGCACGAGGCAGCGTGTGTGTGGACGGTCGAGGCGCTCAAGGATCTCGGCTTTGAGGTCACCCGCTACCCGACGGTGGACGACGCGGACACGATCGTCGCTACGAAGCCAGCGAAGAACGGCATGCCGACGGTGCTGCTGTACTCGCACTACGACGTCGTCCCGGCGAACGATCCAGAGGCTTGGACGAACAACCCGTTCGAACTCACCGAGCGTGACGGCCGTTGGTACGGGCGTGGCTCGGCGGACTGCAAGGGCAACCTGGCCATGCACCTGGAGGCGCTGCGCCTCGTCGAGGAAAACGGCGGCACGGACCTGGGGCTGAAGGTTGTCGTCGAGGGCTCCGAGGAGCTCGGTGGGGATGACGGTCTGGGTAAGTTGATCGTCGACAAGCCTGAGGTGTTTGAGGCGGACGCGATCCTGATCGCGGACTCCGGCAACGTCGCTGTCGGTGTGCCGACGCTGACCACTTCCCTGCGCGGCGGCGCCCAGATCAACGTGACGGTGGAAACACTCAAGGGCGCGATCCACTCCGGCGGTTTCGGCGGCGCGGCTCCGGATGCGGCGCACGCACTGATGGTCATTGCAACATCGCTTTTCGACGAGCACGGCCGCACCACCATCGACGGCGTGGACACCACTGCCAAGTGGGACGGCGACCCATACGACCCGGAAACCTTCCGCGGCGATGCGACCGTCCTGGACGGCGTGGAACTGCTGGGCACCGCCGACGACAACCCGGCCGACCTGGTGTGGGCGCGTCCGGCAGTGACCATGATCGGCTTTACCTCCACCCCGGTTGCAGAAGCGATGAACGCGGTGAACCCGCGCGCGGAGGCACAGTTCAACCTGCGTGTTCCGGCTGGCCAGGACTCCGCCGAGGTGGCGGAGAAGATGGTGGAGCACATCAAGGCGCACACCCCGTGGGGAGCCAAGGTGGACGTACAGGTCAGTGGCGTGAATCAGCCGTTTTCTACGGATGTGGAGGCGGAGGCCGTCGCAAAGCTTGGGCAGTGCCTGAAGGACGCGTACGGCGCAGACGAGCTGGCTGTCGTGGGCACCGGCGGCTCGATCCCGCTGACCATCACCCTGCAGGAGCAGTTCCCCAACGCCGAAATCGCACTGTACGGCGTGGAGGAGCCGCTGTGTGGCATTCACGGTGTCGACGAATCCGTTGACCCGACCGAGATCGAACACGTGGCCATCGCAGAGGCGATGTTCCTGCAGCAATACGGGAAGTAAGAAAAATTCGCTACAGTGGAACAAAGATGGCCGCGCCACTGGTGTTGACGCGTTGTATCTTGTTGCCGCGATGAGCAAGTTATTTCTGTGTGAACTGGAAAGCCCCTGAGGTTAGGCGCGCCAACGGTACGACCGACCTCAAAGGAGGGCTGCCAGAAAGGTGCTCACGTTACTTCTTGCGCTCATGGCTGCCAGCGCCATCGCCCCGGTGCTGCTGCGCAGCGTCGGCCGCTCGGCCTTCGCCATCTTGGCGTTGGTGCCGCTGGCCGGCTTCGTGTGGGTGGTCAAACTCTTCGCCGACGGGGTGTTCCGCGACGGCGGGGAGATCGTTTCCACGTTCACGTGGATGCCATCGACCAACCTCAACTTAGAGTTTCGCCTCGACGCCCTCGCAGCGCTTTTTAGCCTGATCATCCTGGGTGTCGGGGCGCTTGTGTTGTTCTACTGCTGGGGCTACTTCGACTCGAACCCGCGCAGGCTGGCCAAGTTCGGGTTTGAGCTCAGCGCCTTCGCCATGGCCATGTACGGCTTGGTCATCTCGGACAACTTCCTGCTCATGTACGTGTTCTGGGAGTTGACCTCGATCCTGTCGTACATGCTGGTGTCGTATTACGGGGAGCGGGCGACCTCCAGACGCGCAGCCATGCAGGCGCTGATGGTCACCACGATGGGTGGCCTGGCCATGCTGGTGGGCATCAACCTGCTCGGCTTCAACGCCGGCATCTGGCGCCTGTCCGAGGTGTCCCAGATCGCCGACATCGAGGGCACTCCGGCGATCTCCACGGCAATTGTGCTGATCATGCTGGGCGCGCTAACCAAGTCCGCGCAGGCTCCGTGGCACTTCTGGTTGCCCGGCGCGATGGCTGCTCCGACGCCGGTGTCGGCGTATCTGCACTCGGCGGCGATGGTCAAGGCGGGTATCTATCTCGTCGCTAGGCTTGCGCCCGACATGTCGGCGGTGACCACGTGGCACCTGCTGGTGCTGTCTACGGGTGGGTTCACCATGCTGCTGGGTGGCTGGATGGCGCTGAAGCAGCGCGACCTGAAGCTGGTGCTGGCGTACGGCACGGTGAGCCAGCTGGGCTTCATCATCACGGTGATCGGCGTGGGGTCGCGTGAGGCCGCGATGGCGGGGCTTGCGATCACGTTCGCGCACTCGCTGTTTAAGGCCGCGCTGTTCATGATTGTGGGCACGATCGACCACGCCACCGGCACGCGCGACATCCACGAACTGTCGGGGCTGGGCAAGAAGCAGCCGTTGTTGGCGGGGTTGGCCATTGTGTCGGCTGCGTCGATGGCTGGCATCCCGCCGCTGTTCGGGTTTGTGGCCAAGGAAGCCGCGCTGGAGATGATCCTGCACGAGGAGTTGCTCACCGGTATGCCGGGCAGGATCACGCTGGTAGTGATGGTCGCGGGTTCCATCCTGACCATGGCGTACTCGCTGTACTTCCTGCACGGTGCCTTTGCGACGAAACCAGAGCACGACCGCAAGCCCTCCGAAGCAGTGCGCGACATGCACCGGGTGGGCCCGACCCTGTGGCTCTCCCCAGCCATCCTGACTGCGGGCACGATCGTGTTTGGTCTGGTGCCGGCGCTGCTGTCGGACCCGATCAACAACCACCTCGACGCTCGCTTCCCGGACGTGGAGGGCGAAACGCTCGCGCTGTGGCACGGCATCAACGTTCCACTGATGCTGTCGGCTGTGATCATCACTGCGGGCGCGATCATGTTCTGGCAGCGCGACCTGGTGGCAAAGGCCCAGTTCGAACAGCCCGCGCTTGGTAACGCCAACGCCGTCTACGACACCATCCTGGCCAAGCTGCACCACTGGTCGATGCGCCTGACCGCGTCTACCCAGCGTGGTTCGTTGGCGATCAACCTGGGTGTCATCTTCGCCACCCTCATGGTTGTGCCGTTGGCTGCGCTGATCCTGGGCGCGTCGAACAACATCCGCATGATCGTGTGGGAAAACGTCTGGCAGGGCCTGATCGTGATCATCATGGCGGGCATGGCGTTCTTTGCCACCCTGCAGCGCAACCGCCTGTCGGCCGTGGTCATGGTCGGCATGACCGGCTACTGCCTGGCCATGATCTTCGCGCTGCACGGCGCACCGGACTTGGCGCTGACGCAGGCGCTGGTGGAAACCATTGTGATGGTCGTGTTCATGCTGGTGCTGCGCAAGATGCCCACAGAGGTCGAGCCGCGTAACGACGACAACCGTCTCCGCGCCTGGCTCGCCATCGGCACCGGTGTGTCGGTGGTGGTCGTGGCGATGACGGCGATGTCCGCGCGCGTGACCGATCCGATCTCCACAACCATGCCGGAGTTGGCCTACGAGATCGGCCACGGCCGCAACACCGTCAACGTGCTGCTGGTGGACCTGCGCGCCGCCGATACGCTCGGTGAGATCACCGTGCTGGTCATCGCCGCAGTTGGCGTGGCCAGCCTGATCTTCGGCACCGGCAAGTTTGAAACCCAGTCACGCCGCCCAACCCTGCAGACCACAAAGGCACGCTGGCTCGCATCCGGCGTCAACGACGAGACGGCGCAGAACCGTTCCCTGATGGTGGAGGTTGCCACCCGCATCCTGTTCCCGTCGATGATGCTGCTGTCGGCCTACTTCTTCTTCTCCGGCCACAACGCCCCCGGCGGCGGGTTCGCAGGCGGCCTTGTCGCCGCGCTCGCGCTCACGCTGCGCTACCTGGCGGGCGGCCGCAAGGAGATCGAAGCAACCCTGCCGGTGCACCCAAGCAAGGTGCTCGCAACCGGCCTGCTGCTGTCCGCCACCGCAGCGGTCGTGCCCATGTTCTTCGGCAACCCGCCACTGACCTCTGGATACGCCACGCTCAGCCTGCCGCTCATCGGCGAGTTCGACGTCCCATCCGCCCTGCTTTTCGACGCCGGCGTCTACGCCATCGTCGTCGGCCTCATCATGCACGTACTGGCCTCCATGGGCGCCCACATCGACCTCGAAGAAGAGTCCCGTAAGCAGCGCGCCCGCGACCGCGCCATCGAACTGCAAGAGAAGAACCGCAGGCGCCGCGAACAGCAAGAGCGTGATCGCCGGCAGCGGTTTGATGAGCGGGCGGCGGTGTCGTCGACAGGGTCCACGGTGACGGCAAGGTCCTCAGTTTCACCGTCGATTAGCAAGAGCTCGGAGAAGTAAATGGAAGCAAACCTGTTCTTACTCATCGGCTCAGGCGTACTCATCGCGGCCGGTGTATACCTCATGCTGGACAAAGTGATGACGCGCATGATCATGGGCGTGCTGCTCATCGGCAACGGCGCGAACCTGCTCCTGCTGCAGTCGGGCGGTCGCGCGGGCTCGCCGCCGATCCTCGGACGCGACTCCGTAGCAGCCGCCGACGCCGCCGATCCGCTCGCGCAGGCGATGATCCTGACCGCCATTGTCATCTCGATGGCGATGGTCGGATTTATGCTCGCGCTCGCCTACCGCCAGTACCGCTACCGCAGCGACGACGTGGTCGAACGCGACGAAGAGGACCGCGCAATTGCGGTGCGCCCAACCACGCCGACGGGCGACCGCGACGAAGAGGAAGCGGCCGGCAAGGCTGCTGCGTCGGCATCGTTCGAAGAGCCAGTAAAGGGGGCGGAGCGTGAGAAGTAGTATGTTAGCCCTCGCCGACTGGGCCCTGCCCGCAGTGCCGTACCTGACGGTGCTGATGATTCTGCTGCCGCTCATCTCCGCGGCGTTCATCCTGGTGTTCCGCGGCGTGAACCTGCAGCGCTTCATTGCCCTGCTGACCCTGGCCACACTGACGGTCATGTCGGCGGTGCTGATCATCGTCGCCGACATCCACGGCATCCAAACGGTGCAAATGGGCGGCTGGGAGGCGCCGATCGGGATTACGTTGGTGGCGGACAGGTTGTCGTCGATAATGTTGTTCGTCTCCTCGATCGTGCTGTTCGCGGTGATGTGGTACGGCATCTCCCAAGGTCTGCGCGATGGTGACGACGACGACCCAGTCGCCGTCTTCCTCCCCACCTACATGCTGCTGAGCATGGGCGTGAACCTATCATTCCTGGCAGGTGACCTGTTCAACCTGTACGTCGGGTTTGAGATCTTCCTCGTCGCCTCCTACGTGCTGCTCACCCTGGGCGCGTCGCCGCAGCGTGTGCGCGCCGGCATCGGTTACGTGATGGTGTCCATGGCGTCGTCGATGGTGTTCCTGTTTGCGCTTGCGCTCGTGTACGCGTCCGTGGGCACGGTGAACATGGCACAAGTCGGAATCCGCATGGCCGAACTACCCACCGGTACGCGCGCCGCAATCTTTGCGACGATCCTCGTCGCCTTCAGCATCAAAGCCGCCGTCTTCCCCCTCGACGCCTGGCTGCCGGACTCCTACCCCACCGCCGCCTCCATCGTGACCGCCGTGTTCGCAGGCCTCCTCACCAAAGTTGGCGTGTACGCGATCATCCGCATGCGCTCCACCGTGTTTACCGACGGCTCGCTCGACAACATGCTCATGTGGGTCGCCCTGTTGACCATGATCGTCGGCGTGATGGGCGCAATCGCCCAAAACGACATCAAACGTCTCATGTCGTTTACCCTGGTCAGCCACATCGGCTACATGATCTTCGGCGTGGCCCTCGGCTCCGTCGCAGGCCTATCCGGCGCGATCTTCTACGCCGTCCACCACATTCTGGTGCAGACGTCGCTGTTCCTGGTGATTGGGCTCGTCGAAAGGCAAGCAGGCTCCGCCCAACTGCGCCGCCTGGGCTCCCTGCTGTACACCGCACCCGTCATCGGCGTGCTGTACCTCATCCCGGCGCTCAACCTCGGCGGCATCCCACCCCTATCCGGCTTCCTGGGCAAAGTCATGCTCATCCAAGCCGGTGCCGAAGACGGCTCCTGGCTCGCCTGGACCCTCATCGGCGGCGCCGTGGTCACCTCGCTGCTCACCCTGTACGCCATGATGAACGTCTGGTCCAAAGGCTTCCTGCGTGATCGCGCCGACGCCCCCGAAGGCGACGTCGTCCTCGCCCGCCCCGCCAACCTTGCCGAGCGCGGCGAAACCGTCTCTGCCGGCGAACGCGACGACGTCGGCCGCATCCCCGTCGGCATGTTCCTCTCCACCGCACTGCTGGTACTCACCTCCACGTCGATCACGTTCCTGGCCGGTCCGATCTCCAACATCACCGACCGCGCCGCCCAATCCGCCCAAGACGTCACCATCTACCGCAGCGCAGTACTTATCGACGACCCCACCCAAGCCACCCGCAACCTCGACGCATTCACCGAACCCACCGACTCCCAAGGCGGGCACGACTCGCTGATGAACCGTCGCAACCAGGAGGTGCGTAACTGATGAGCCTGCTCACCGGTATAAAAAACCGCATGCGCCCCGCCTACATTGCGTGGCTGACCTTCATGTGGGTCCTGCTCATGGGCGAAGTGTCCTGGGGCAACGTCGCCGCCGGCCTCGCCTTAGGCGTCGTCATCGTGCTGGCCCTACCCCTGCCACGCGTCCCCCGCAGCGGCAACCGCATCCACTGGCCACGCCTGATCGCCTTCGTCGGTATCTGGCTGTGGGACCTCATCGTCGCCTCCGCCAAAGTGGCCTGGCTCTCGCTGCGGCCCCAACCCCAACCCAAAAACGCGATCCTGCGCGTGCCCATGCGCGTCAGCAACGAATTGGTGTTCTACCTGGCCACCTGCGCCTACAACCTGCAGCCCGGCGGCACCGTCACCGACATCGACCTGGCCAACCGCGAATGGACCATCCACGTCCTCGACGCGTCCACCCCGGCCGACATCGAACGCGAAATTGCCAACGTAGCCACCCTGGAACGCCAAATGATCGGGATCTTCGAAAGCAGGAGCAAATGAACGAAACGATCTACAACGTCTTCCTCGCCATAGCCGCCATCTTCATCTTCGCCGGCTTCTTCATCCTCGCCTGGCGAGTCATCGTCGGCCCCGACTCCCTCGACCGCGTCCTAGCTAACGACGGCATCACCGCCTCCCTCCAGTGCGCCCTCGCCCTCTACATCTGCTGGACCTTAGACACCACCGTGGTCAACGTGATGATCGTCATCGCACTCCTCGGCTTCATCGCCTCCCTGTCCGTCGCCCGCTTCCGCAAGAGGGATGGTTCCCTATGATCACCGACATCATCTCCCTGATCTTCATCCTGCCCGGCGCGTTCATGGTCTTCTCCGCCGCCGTCGGCACCGCACGCTTCAACTCCACCCTCGCGCGCGTCCACGCCATCACCAAACCCCAAACCACCGGGCTCGTGCTGTTCATGATCGGCACCATCATCCGAGTCACCACCGCCGAAGACTTCGGCGTCCACGAAAAAGGCGACATCGGCATCATGATCCTGCTGGTCATCTTCGCCCTGATGACCAACCCCGTCACCGGCCAACGCCTCGGCCGCATCGCCCGACGCGAAGGCCTCTACGGCGAAGAAGGCCAACTCACCCGCAACGATCGCCCCGCCAGCTACCACCCCAAGCGCATCAACCCCAACAAGCCCACCGAAACCGAACGGCCGGCGGGCTAAGGGCTGGCTGCTACGGCGCTACGGCGTGAGTTCCCACATTTCGTCGCAGGTCGCGTCCACAACCGCCTTCCAATCACCCGTGCGCTGGTAAATCTCCCGCTGGCGCTGGTAGCCGGCGCCACGCTCGACGATCTCGCCGACCAGCCGTAGCTCGTCGAGGCAGTTGAGGTCTTGGGCCGTGGGCGTGAGTTCGTCGATAAGCAATTGCAGCTCGTGCTTAATCCAGTCCTCGTCCGTATCGCGGCTAGTGATCACGAGCGCGTCCATGCCATAGCGAGCGCCGCGCCACTTATTCTCCGCGACGTGCCACTGCTGCAGGGTGGGCAGGGACTCGCCGCGATCCAACATGCGGTCGTAGTGGACCACGAGACAGTGCGTGAGCGCCACGACCGCGGCAAGCTCGCGCAGGTTAGACGTCGCATCCGAAATGCGAACCTCGATCGTGCCCCACTTCGCGGCCGGACGGACATCGAAATGCATCGAACCCGTGTGATTAATCACGCCCGAAGTCTGCTGATCGCGCATAAACGCAACCCACTCATCCCAATCCTGGAACTGATACGGCATACCCGCGGTGGGCAACTGCTGGTAAAGCATCGTGCGGTTCGAAGCGTAACCCGTATCGATGCCGTCCCAACCCGGACTCGAGGCGCTTATCGCGAGCAGGTGCGGGTACTTCGTCATCACCGCATTAATGATCGGCCACACCTTGTCCTCATGACTGATGCCCACGTGGCAGTGGATACCCCACAACAACATGTGCTGACCCCAATACTGGGTGCGATCCGCGATCTCCTGATACGTGTTCTTCGGACTCAACGGATTCGTGCGGAAATCCGAAAACGGGTGGCCGCCGCTCGCCCACAGGCGGAGGTTCTTCTCATCCGCGACCTCCTTGATCGCTTTGAGGTCGCGCTGGAGGGCGTCGACCGCCTCCCTGGTATTCGTGCAGATCGGCGTGACAAGCTCGATCGTGTTCTGCAGAAACTCCGGCTCCAGGTGCACGTCCGGATTGCGCTTCTGCACCTCCTCGATCACCTCAGCCGCACGCGGCACAAGGTCGCGCGTTTCCGGGTCGACGAGACAAATCTCCCACTCGACACCGAGGGTAGGGGCGGCCGACCTGGCAAAATCGCGAAACGGATCCATAGTCAGCCAGCCTAACCGCTTCGGTTCCCGGGACTGGCATGGCGAAGCGGTTTATATGCGGGGCGGTGCTGTTGGGGTTCCGCCTTCCACACAGATGGTGAGGACGCAACGGAGAGCTTGCCGATTTTTGGCCATCTTCACCCTTGCATTCTCACCATGTGTTGGGGTGGTGCCGGGGTGGTGTCGTCGTAAAGCTAAACGGCGCCTCCTACACGGCATATTTCGCTAATTTTCGACGAAATGCACCGTGTAGGAGGCGCCGTTTGGAGGCTAAAACTAGCCGGCGAGGACGACCGCGACCGCACTGCGGTTATTCGCGGCCTGCTCCGGAAGGCCGACGGCGCCCTCCGGGATGTCATTCTTGGCGCGGGCGGTGCCACCGACGCGGCGGGCGATGTCGGCAGCGACCTGCTCAGCACCCGGAGTGGCCGGGTCGAAGAACACGTAGGTCTCCGGGAAGATGCCGTACTGCTGCTCAGGCATGTTCATCGTCGCAGCGTCCTGGGACTGATTAGCGACGTTGAACTGGCTCTTAAGCTGATCCGCCGTGCGATTAGCCAGGTCAGCGATGCCGGAGTTGTTGTAGACGAAGACCTGCGCGCTCGCATTGTCGAGCTGCGCGCCCTGCGGGGCCGGAGCCGGAGCCGGTGCCGGGGTCTCGGCGTTCGGGTCTTGCGCGTTGGGGTCCTGGGCCTGGTCACCTTCGCGCTGTTCAGCGTTCGGGTCCTGCGGCGCGTTCGGATCCTGGGAGGCGTTGGGATCCTGGGCGCCCTGGCCCTGGCCCTCGCCAGGCTGGGCCGCGGACGGGGCGGCCTCGGCGGTAGCGGAGGTGGAGGTTTCGGACGAGGCGGAGGATGCGGCGTTGTTGTCGTCGCCCTTCTGGGTCATCGCCCACAGGGCCCAGAGCAGCAGCAACGCAGCAACGGCGATAAGGATCATGGCGAGGCCACGGCGGGGCAGGCCGCCCTGGGCAGCGGCGCCCGCCCCAGCACCGGCTCCAGCAGCGGCGCCGCCAGCGGTGACGGCGGTCGAGCCGGCACCAGCACCTGCACCAGCACCGGCACCGGCACCGGCACCGGCGGCGTAGCCTGCGTACGCCTCGTCGTAGGCCTCGTCATAGTCATAGTCGGCGTCGTCGTCGCGACGGTGCGCGCCGCGGTATTCCTCGGCGGGTGCGTCGGTGGGGGTGTCGTCGATAATTTCGGCGTCGAGGGGCTCGTCGCCCACGTTGTCGTAGCGGGGGTCGTTGCCATACTGATCTTTAGTCACAGCAGCAACAATAGCCACACCTGGTGGGGGAAGGGAGGCAACACACCGGGTTAGGCGTCGCGAAGCCGTTGCAATCGCCGCACCAACTGAGGCTCCGCCGCGAGCGCCTCCGGATTATCCAAAAGGACGTTGAGGCGCTGGTAGTAGCGGATCGGCGTCATGCCAAGTTCAGCGCGGATGGCGTCCTCGCGCTTGCCGAGGGACCGCGGGGCGCGCGCGGCGAAACGGAGCACGGCGAGGTCGGTGTCGGAAAGCATGCCTAATATATTGGCATGACCATCCGACCCATCGTTATCCACGGCGACCCTGTGCTGCACGAACCGACCAAACAGGTCACGCAGCCCGTTGAGGAACTGCAGGAACTCATCGCCGACATGCACGAAACCATGGACGCCGCCCACGGCGTGGGCCTGGCCGCCAACCAGATTGGTGTGCCGCTGCGCCTGTTCGTCTACCACTGCCCCGACGGCGACGAGATGCGCCGCGGCACCGTGATCAACCCGGTGCTGGAAACTTCCGAAATTCCGAAGACAATGCCTAGCGACGACGGCGAGGACGACGAAGGCTGCCTCTCCGTCCCGGGCTACTCGTGGCCGACCGGCCGCGCCGACTGGGCCAAAGTCACCGGCCTGGACGAGAACGGCAACGAGATCGAGGTGGAGGGCACCGGCTTCTTCGCCCGCTGCCTGCAGCACGAGGTCGGCCACCTGGACGGCTTCCTGTACACCGACGTACTCACCGGCCGTTACAAGAAGGAAGCGAAGCGCGAAATCCGCGACAAGGGCTGGCGCGAGCCGGGCAACACGTGGCTTCCAGGCACCGACGAGGATCCGTTCGGCCACTAACGCGGTATGATGTGCGGGACTGTCTATTTTTCCGGAGGCACCCATGCGCATCCCCGCCGTCATCGCCGCGACTGCGATCACGCTGACCACTCCCGCTGCGCCCGAAACGCCGCTCGAGCAGCTGCTTAGCGACGTCACCGAGACCCGCACCACCTCCCTCACCGCACTTAAGGAAGCGGATGGGGAGGACGAGGTCCGCGAGATCCTCACCGATTGGCGCAAGAACCTCATCGAGGCCGCTGACGACCTTGAGGAGCTTCGCGAGGACGCCGGCGACCTGACCGACGAGGAAGAAGCCGAGTTCGACGAGGCAGCCGACGCCCTCAAGGCCGAGCGCGCCGGTGTGCGTAAGTTGCGCTCAGAGCTTTTGCTTAACGACGACACCGTCGTCCTCCCCTCCGCCCTCAAGAGCCTCGACGGCATCTTGGGCACCACCGCCTTCGACGCCTTCGAGCGTTCTGACAACGGCGACGCCCGCATCATCTACGGCATCCCGGGCGGCGAGGAAGAGGCTGCCGGGGAGACCGTGGAGGATGCGACTGCGGAGAAGGCTGGCGAGAAGGCTTCGGAGAAGGCGGCGGTGCCGGCGACCACGGTGTCGACCACCCCGAAGACCACCGAGCCGAGCAGCAAGGCGCCGAAGACGTCTGAGTCGCTGAGCCTGCGCGCCGAGCGGATGCAGGACACCACCACCTCGGAGACCACTGAGTCCACCACCACCGAGAACACCAGCGAGACGACTACGACGAATACGTCGTCCGGCACCGAGACCACCACCAGTACGACTACCGGGCAGACCACAACCTCCGGCACTTCGTCGAGCACGACGTCTAGCGCGACCGCCACGACCTCGTCGTCTTCGTCTTCCTCTTCGTCGACGACGTCGGCGTCGGTGCTGCAGAACCGCACCACCTCTGCAACGTCGAGCACCACGCGTTCGACCACGTCCTCCTCGAGCACCTCGCGCACCACGACCAGCACCGAAGACGAGCGCGACGGCGACCTCGCCGACACCGGCACGCCGATGCGCGGGCTGATCGGCCTGGGCATGCTCGCGCTGCTGGCCGGTGTGGCGTTTATGTTGCCGGGTGCGGGTAGGGCTCGTCGATAAGAAGCGCGCGAGAAGCACAGCATATGTCGCGTATTTTCCGCTCGGATGACGTGGTGGTGGGTGACCGCGTCGTGGTCAGGCAGCGGCGCGGCGAGCACGCCAGTGACATCATCGGGCACGTCGTGTCGCTCGACCCGCTGGTCGTGCGGCCGCAGGAGGTGGGTGGCTTCCCGTCGTCGAAGGAGGCGATCGAGGTGGCCAACGTGCACATCATTAAGAAGCTGTCGGCGAGAACGGTGCGCAACTCCGAGATCCGCGCGTTGGAACGCCGCATTGCCGACGACATCCCCACCACCGAAGAAGCCTGGGCCGAAGGGTGGCTCATGCGCACCGGCGAGACCGACGAGGCGAACTCGGCCGTGCCGCTCGGACCGTCGGCGGGCCTGCAACCCGTACCTATCGACGCCATCCGCGCCTTCTACCGCGACCGCAACCTGCCAGTGCGCCTTATGATCCCGGAGCGGATCGGGAAACCCGCGCTGAAACTCCTCACCGACGAATGGACGCTTGCGGAGGAGCAGGTGGCGTGGGTGGACGGTGAGGGATACGGGGTGTCGTCGATTAGCAATGTGCCCGAGGGAGCACTCGAGCACCACCGTCGGCGGCTGGCGCTAGGCTAGGCGCATGCGAATCGCCACCTGGAACGTCAACTCCGTGCGCACCCGCGCGGAACGCATCGCCGCATTCCTCGAACGCAACGACGTGGACGTACTCGCGATGCAAGAAACCAAAACCGCAGACGCGACATTCCCCTACGCCACCTTCGAAGCCGCAGGCTACGAGGTTGCGCACGTGGGCGTGAACCAGTGGAACGGCGTGGCCATCGCCTCCCGAGTGGGGTTGGACAACGTGCGCGACCACTTCGACGGCCAACCCGCATTTGCGAAGAAGGGCGAGCCCGAGGTGGAAGCGCGCGCGGTCGGCGCTGACTGCGGCGGCGTGGAAGTGTGGAGCCTGTACGTGCCCAACGGCCGCGAGATCGGCGACCCGCACTACGACTACAAACTGCAATTCCTGTGGTCCCTGGCGGAATCGGTGCGCCCCGGAGACCTGCAGGTATTCATGGGAGACTTCAACGTCGCACCCCGCGACGAAGACGTGTGGGACGTCGCCTGGTTCGAAGGCAAAACCCACGTCACCGAACCCGAACGCGCCGCGTTCCAGATGCTGCTGGAGGCGGGGTTGTACGAAATTCGTCACGACAACCCCTACACGTTCTGGGACTACAAATCCGCGCGCTTCCAACACAACGAAGGCATGCTCATCGACTTCCAACTCGCCACTGCCCCCATGCGCGACCTAGTCAAACGCGCCTGGGTGGACGTCGACGAACGCCGCGGTAAAGGCGCATCCGACCACGCACCCGTGATCGTCGATTACGACACGCGCGGCCTCTCCTATAATGAGGTCCGATGAATATCGACCTCGGATGGTGGCAATTCGCCGCAATGGTCCTCGACTACGCCATCAAATTCGTCATGATCGGTGTGGTGCCGGGCGGGCGCAAACCGTCGTCGGCAAACGCGTGGCTTTTGCTCATCCTGCTGCTGCCCGTCGTCGGGCTGCCGCTGTACCTCCTCATGGGCTCCACGTTCGTGTCGCGACGCCGCCACCGCATCCAAGTTGAAGCACGCCGACACATCGACGACACCAACCTCAACGTCGCCGACTTCCCCGCCGACGTACCCCTGCCCGACGTCACCACCTCCATCGTGCGCCTCAACCGCACCCTCACCGGCTACCCCGCCGTCCACGCCGACGTACGCGCACTCTGGACCGACTACCGCAAAACGATGCACCGCATGGCATCGCTCATCGACGACTCCACCTCCCACGTCAACATCGAAATCTACGCCGTAGCCTGGGACGACACCACCGACGTCGTCTTCCGCGCCATCGAACGAGCCGTCGCCCGCGGCGTCCACGTCCGCCTCCTCTTCGACCACATCGGCAGCCAAAAATACCCCGGGTTCCGGAAACTGAAACGCCGACTGACCGAAATCGGCGTCGACTGGCACATGATGCTGCCACTCGCCCCACTCCGCGGCCGCTGGCGCCGCCCCGACCTACGCAACCACCGCAAACTCCTCGTCGTCGACTCACGCGTAGCCATGCTCGGATCCTTCAACCTCATCGACCGCTCCTACCTCGTCCGCCAACACCGCCGCGCCGGCCGCCAATGGGTCGACGCGTTTGTCGAACTCGAAGGCCCCATCGTCGCGTCCGCCGACTCCATGTTCGCCACAGACTGGTACACAGAATCTGGCGAGGTGATAGAGCAGGCGCCGGTGAGGGAGTCGTCGACAAGCAATGGCGTGCTCCAACTCGTCCCCTCGGGACCCGGATACCTCACCGAACCGAACCTGCGCATGTTCGTATCCATGATCCACAACGCAAAAACGCACGTCACGCTCTGTTCGCCCTACTTCGTACCCGACGACTCGCTGCTAGAAGCCATCACCTCCGCCTGCTACCGCGGCGTACACGTCGACCTCCTCGTCAGCGCCAAATCCGACCAATTCATGGTCCAACACGCCCAATCCGCCTACTACGAACAACTCCTCAAAGCCGGCGTGCGCATCTGGGAATTCCCCGCGCCATTCGTGCTCCACACCAAGTTCGTACTTATCGACGACGGCCTCCCCGGCTCCTCCGCCGTCGTCGGATCCTCCAACATGGACATCCGCTCCTTCAGCCTCAACTACGAATCCTCCCTCTTCGTCGCCTCCGGGACGCTGCTGCACATGCTGTCCGAACTCGGCACGTGTTATCTAGCCGTGTCGCGGGAGCTTACTTTGGAGCGGTGGGATCAGCGGCCCTGGTACAGGCGCTACATCGACAACGTGATGAAACTGACCTCCGCCCTGCAGTAGGGGGTTTGGGCTGGGTGCGTGGGGTGGCTGGGTGGCTGGGTGGCTGGGCGGCCTGCCCCAGCCCGGCCCTTGCCGTCCGCCCGGCCCCTTTAACGCAAACGGCATATCCTGCACGGTACATTTCGCTAATTTTCCGCGGAATGCGCCGTGTTAGATGTGCCGTTTGGCTAAGTTTGGTGCCTCACCACGCGGGCAGAGCCTCAACCGACGCCGGGCCGATCTTCTCCGAACGACGCTTTGCCGCAACAATGCGGTGAAGCACCTTTTCCTCATCCGCCCATATTTCTTTAGGCGTGATGCGGATGATCCAGTAGCCGGCCTCCCGAAGCTGATTTTCACGATGAATGTGCTGTTGAGCGGCACGTGACGCATCCTCCTCAAACTTGATGGCACCGTCGACCTCAATGACCAGCTGGCCCCACAGCAAATCCACCCGGTATTTGCCGATGCGCATCTGCTCCTGCGCCACGACACCGACGCGCCGAAGCAGAAGGCGAACGAGCGTCTCATACGGAGACTCCGACAGCATCGACAATTGCCCAAACGCCTCTCGGGCCTGTTCAATGCCGCGGTTACCGCTAAGGCGGTGGATTGTTTCCTCCAGCTCAGTGTGGATGCCCCCCTTGAACGCGTCGAGTTTCCCGAAGAACAGGCTGTCCATCGCGACCACGCCTTCTTTCACGCCGTGCCACCGAGCAATGTCGACTGCCGTGCGCACCGGGGTCGTGAGTTTCACCTCGTCGTTCTGGCCTAACGCGGTGATGTCCATGCCTGGTACGACGATTCGTCGATAGGTAACGCCCGAAGGACGCTGCGAGTGTCGGGGAACGCGCCCCTTCGGGTTTGCCATCTCCACCTCAAACGTGCGGGGCAGAACCCACATTCCGTGCGCCGTCGCCGCAGCACGTCCCACCAGTATCGACGTGTGTGCCGCCGCCCCCGCTGCCCAGCACCGTAGGAACTGTTGTTCGTGGGGCTTCAGTTTTACCCATTCCGTGCGCGCGATAAACCTTGTCGACGACAGCTTCACACAAACTTGTTCAGCAGCCTTGCCGCGTCCAACTAGTTTCCCCACCAAATCTTGTCTAATCATGTTGCCCCCTCCCCGAGACGCGCTTGAGTGTAGCGCAGTAGGGTGCGGCGCGGGGTGTCTCAAAGCTAAACGGCGCATCCTGCACGGTACATTTCGCTAATTTTCGACGAAATGCGCCGTGTAGGATGCGCCGTTTGCGGGAGGTGGCGCGCCGGGGTGGCGGCACCAGCGCGGCACCAGGGTGGCGGCGCCAACGCGGCGCCGGGGTGGCGGCACCAGCGGCACCGGCGGCACCCGCCCCGCAAGCCCCTACGCGTCGCGGGACTCGAGCGCCACCAGGCCCGCGATCCAGAGCCCCACCGCCCACACGGCGAAGACCAGCAGCGATACGCCGAGGCCCCAGTGGCCGTTGGGCTGGTTGACCATGAAGGAGGTGAGGTTGCCGAAGGGCAGGAACTTGGCCACGTCGGCACCGAAGCGCGGGATGAAGCCGACGATGGTTTCTACCAGCAGCATCATGCTGATGCAGGCCACGATGGTGCCGGAGGTGTTGCGCACCAGCCAGCCGACGCCCTGGGTGAACATGGTGATCAGCGCCATGCCAAGCGGGACGGCCCAGAGGGCGCGTTGGGTGGCGGGGTTGGTGGTCCAGTTGGCGGGGACGGAGGCGGTGAGGTCGCCAAGAATGAAGGCGAGCACCAGCGCGACCAGCGCCACGATAGCGGCCAATACGGCCCCGAGCAGCACCTTCGCTACGGCGAGTTGCCAGCGTTGGGCGACGACGCGGAAGTTGGTGGCGGGGATGCCGTAGCGGTATTCGGTGGTGACGGTCATGGCGGCCTGCACGATCACGATGATGGCGATGGTGGTTGCCACGGATGCGATGACGGTCAGGGGCGCGTAGGGCATGCCGCTGGTGCGGGAGGCGTAGCCGAATAGGAGGCCGTAGAGGGCGGAGATGACCAGGGTGATGCCGGTGGTCCAGAAGAAGGATGCGGTGGTGCGCAGTTTGGTCCACTCGGCTTGGATGAGGTTATGCATTGGGGGCCTCCGCGGATACGTACTGGGCTTGGTCTTGGGTGCTGTGCATGTAGGCCTCTTCGAGGGAGGCGCGGCGTTCGGTGAGTTCGGCGAGTTGGATGCCGGCGGCGAAGGCGAGGGCGCCGATGTCGTCGGAGGTGCGGTCGGCGATTTCGAGTGTCGCGCGCCCTTCACTATCGACGACGCGCGTAAACGGCACCCCAGCCAACGCCGCTTCGAGCGCTTGCGTGTCTACGGCGCGCACCACGGTGGTCACGCCGGAGTTGTTACGGATGAATTCGGCGACGGAGGTGTCGGCGACGAGGCGGCCGCGGCCGATGATGATGAGGTTGTCGGCGGTTTGGGCCATCTCGGCGAGGAGGTGGGAGGACACGAGCACGGTGCGGCCCTCCGCTGCCAGGGACTTCAGTAGGCCGCGGACCCAGCGGATGCCGGCGGGGTCGAGGCCGTTGACGGGTTCGTCGAGGATGAGGTATTCGGGGTCGCCGAGCAGTGCGGCGGCGATGCCGAGGCGCTGGCCCATGCCGAGGGAGAATCCGCCGACGCGTTTGCCGGCGGCGTCGGTGAGGCCGACGAGGTCGAGGACTTCGTCGACACGCTTGCGCGCAATGCCGGCTGCCTGGGCTTGCCAGAGCAGGGTGGCGCGTGCGGAGCGGTTGGGGTGGACCCCTTTGGCGTCGAGGAGGGCGCCGACTTTGCGGGTGGGGTTGGGGATGTTGCGGTAGGGGGTGCCGTCGATAAGCGAATGGCCCGAGGTGGGTTTATCCAGCCCCAGGATCATGCGCATGGTGGTGGATTTGCCGGCGCCGTTGGGGCCGAGGAAGCCGGTGACCACACCTGGTTTGACCGTGAAGGTGAGGTCATCGACGGCTTGGACGGAGCCGTAGCGCTTTGTCAGTCCTTGGACTTCAATCATGCGGTTTAGTATGCACCATCGCGCGCGCAAGCACTGTGTCTAGGGAGGCGGCGAAGGCGGGGTGCAGCGGAAAATTGCGCAGAGTGTCCAGGGGGACCCAGCGCAGTTCTTCGGATTCTTCGTTGGGGGTGGTGGGCAGGGGCTCGTCGCAAAGCGCGAGCACTGTTGTGTAGGACCAGTTGGGGAACTCCGCAGTGCGCAGCGTATCGACGACCGCCACCTCCCCGGGGTCAATCGCACACTCCTCCACCGACTCGCGGATGGCGGCCTCGGCGGGGGTTTCGTGCGAATCGATCGCGCCGCCGGGGATACCCCACGTGTCGCCCTGGGCGGTCCAGGCGGCGCGGTGTTGCAGCAGCACACGCGCGTTTTCGCCGGTCCCCGCGATAAGGAAGAGGCCAGCGGCCCCGTGAAGACCCCAGAATTTTGTGCCGTTGGGTGCGGTGACCCAGCCGTTTCCGTCGCCAAGCATGCCCCCACTGTAGGTGGAAGCGGTTATTATTGCGGAATGGTAATGCGGGCGACGGCCTCGGCTGCGGGGCTGGAGGAGACGAGCGCGGACGCATGGCTCGATGAGCTGGAGCCGCGCCGCGAACGTGCCCGCTTCTTGCAGGGGCGGCTTGTGCGGCCGATGGCGATGGGGCGCCGGGGCAAGGCGTTTCTACAGACCACGCCCGGCAAGTTGATCGTGGTGATGGTGGTGCTGACCACCTCAATGCTGGCGGCCGGGCTGTCCATGAGCCAGTCCATGTCGCTGCGCAACCAGTCGCTGGACACGGTGCTGAATGCCACGGAGCCGATGAGTGCGGCGGCGCACGTGCTGTCCACGTCGCTGCTGCGGGCGGATACGATCGCCGCGGGGTCCTACGTGCAGGCGGGGCCTATGTCGGAGGACGACATGCGCACGTATACGGCGGCGCTGGATCAGGCGGTCAGTTCCGCCTCCGAGATTTACAAGGGCGCGGTGGAGGCCGATTCTGCCTCGAGCCGGGAGATCGAGGACCTGGTGATTAACATCCAGCGCGACCTGCCCGTCTACAGCGGCCTGAACGCGCGGGCGCAGGTGAACCAGCGCATGGGCAACCCGGTGGGCGTGGCGTACATGTCGCAGGCCAGTGCGATTATGCGTACGCGGATGCTGTCGGCGGCGCAGGAGATCAATACGCTCACCCGCCAGGACGTTGCCGACGAGATGCGCCGACTGTCCCAACCGCAGTGGGTGACCCTGTCCGGCTTCCTGGCGGCGCTGGGGTTCCTGTTGCTGGCGCAGTGGTGGCTGTGGCTGACGTTCCGCCGCCGTTTCAACCGCGGATTCCTCGCCGCCACGCTGGCGCTGCTCATCGCGATCAGTTGGGCCGGGGTGTCTAACTTCCAGTCCTGGCGCTCCGGTTCCGTGGCGTACGCGCGGGCGGCGCAGCCCTGGGAGGAACTCACTGCGGCGCGCATCGACGCCCTGGAGACCCGCACCGACGAAACCTTCGCGTTGCTGCGCCGCGAAACCGCCGCCCAGTCCGCCCGCGACTTCACCGAGACCTACTCGTCGGTCGCCGGCGCGGTGCATACGGCGGAGGATTACGGCATGAACAAGCAACTTATCGACGACTCCCGCTCCCACCTCAACGCTTGGTCCAACGAACACGCCGAACTGGTCGGGGCGCTGAACTCCGGCAGTTACGACCAGGCGGCGGCGCTGTTGAGCACGCGTAGCGACGCCGACGGGGAGGCTTCCTTCCGTGGCCTCGACGGGTCCCTGGCGGAACTGATTGCGTCCTCGAGGGAGAACACGCGGCTCTACATTGCGGAGTCGTTGGACGCGACCCGGCGCGTCTCCGCCGCCGTGGCGCTGCTGTCTGTGCTGGCAGTGGTGTGTATCTGGTGGGGCATCCGCCGCAGGTTGGGTGAGTACCTATGATGCGCGCTCGGTTCGGCTCGCGTGTGGTTGCGGCATGTGCGGTGGCGGCGCTTGCGGTGCCGTCGTTGGTGGCGTGCGCCGGCGGTGAGGGGCATGAGGGGAAGGTATCGGCGACGATCGAAACGCCGTCGCCGACCCGCGAGATGGTGCCGCTGCCGCCGGGCGCCCAGTTGGATCCGGCGGCCGGTCCCCCGGCGGATCCGTTCACGCCGGACGAGTTCGAGTGGGAGGGGTCGTTGGACCCGCGCGGGGGCGCTGGAAGTGAAGCGGACGGTGCCGAGGAGGAGGCCCCGAAGCCGAACGTGGAGCGCATCCGCCAGCGCGGCCGCATCATCGTCGGCATCGACCAGTCTTTGTACCTGCTGTCCTACCGCGACACGGACTCCGGCCGTTTGCGTGGGTTAGAGGTGGACCTGGCGCGGGCCATTGCGCGTGACATTTTCGACGACGAGCAGGACCTGCGCGTCGATTTCCGCTTCGTCGATTCGGCGGCCCGCACGGAGGCGCTCAACTCGGGTGAGGTGGACATCATTATCCGGACGATGTCGATTACGCCCGAGCGGGCTGAGGTGATTGAGTTTTCTACGCCGTACCTGACGTCGTCGGTAAGAGTGCTCGTGCCCAAGGACCGCGACGTGAATAGCTTGGAGGACCTCGCCGGGCGCACCGCCTGCATCGTCGACGGGACAAACCTGCTGCGTATCGCCAAAACCTACGTGCCGGATTCGAACATTTTGCGCACCCGCTCCTGGTCGGATTGCCTGATGGCGGTGCAGCAGTTTAGGGCGGAGGCGATCGTGGCGGATGATGCGATCCTCGCCGGCCTGGCCGCGCAGGACCCCCACACGACCATTCTGGACGGCGCGTTTGCCACCCAGTACTACGGCGTCGGCGTGGCCAAGGGGCAGGACGATCTGGTGCGGCAGGTCAACGCCACCCTGGAACGGATGCGCAACGACGGCTCCTGGTACACCCTCTACAACACCTGGCTCGGCGGGTCTATAGCTGAATCCTCACCGCCGCCGCTGCGGTACCGGAAGGAGGACAACGATGGCTAAGCCACACGACCACGACGACGTCCAGCCCACCGAGGCGGTCGCCTTCGACCCCTTCGCGGATGATGAACCAGGCACCGAAGCCGTCGCCTTCGACCCGTTCGCCGACGATGATGATCTTGACGACGACTCCGACGCCGCATACGCCGGCCTCGGCGAAATGGCCGGGCTGCTCAAAGACCTGGACAAGTTGCGTAAGGGGTCGGGGCGCGAGGATACGTCGCAACGCTCGCGCCAAGCTGCGCTGGACACCTTCCGCGAGCGCCGCGGCACCCGGCGCGCCAGCCGCATCATCGCCGACGGCATGGTGGAGCTGCCGTGGGTGGAGCCAACCGAACCACGCGAGGCGCTGATCGACCCGGAGCCAGCCGTGGTGAAGAAGGGCATTGCGCCGCCGGTGCTGCACCCCGGCGACATCGTGGCTGGCCAGTACGAGATCACCGGCGTGATCGCGCACGGCGGCATGGGCTGGATCTACCTTGCTCAGGACCACTACGTGGCCGGGCGCGTGGTGGTGCTCAAGGGCCTGCACTCCACCGACAACCCCGACGAGGCCGCAGCCGCCGAAGCAGAGCGCGAGTTCCTGGCGGACATCACCCACCCCGGGATCGTGAAAATCTTCAACTTTATCGACGACCCCCGCGTCCCCGGAGGCTTCACCGTCATGGAGTACGTGGGTGGGCCGTCGCTCAGGGCGAGAAGGAATTCGTCGCCAAGCGGAGTGCTCGAACCCGACATCGCCATCGCATACATCCTGGAAGTACTGCCCGCGCTGGATTATCTGCACTCGCGCGGGGTGGTGTACAACGACCTGAAGCCCGACAACATCATTGTCACCGAAGACCAGGTGAAACTCATCGACATGGGTGCGGTGTCCGGCATCGGCGCGTATGGGTTTATTTACGGCACGAAGGGGTTCCAGGCGCCCGAGGTGGCCACGGAGGGCCCGTCGATCGCGTCCGATATTTACACGGTGGGGCGCACGCTTGCCTCGCTGGTGGCGGACCTGCCGCAAACCGACGGCATCTACGACCCCGGCCTGCCCACGCCCACCGACGAGCCACTCTTCCGCCAGTACACCTCCCTGTACCGGCTGCTCGCGCGGTGCTGCAACGAAGACCCCGCCCGGCGGTTCGATAGCGTCTCCGAACTGGAAAGCCAGCTGCTCGGCGTACTGCGCGAGGTGGTAGCAGTTCGCGACGGCCGCACCTACCCCGCCCAACACTCCCTCTTCTCCCCACAACGCCGTACCTTTGGCACCAAACACCTGGTGTTCCGCACCGACCAACTCATCGACGGCATCTCCCGCACCGTCGACATCACCCCACAAGAAGTCGTCGCCGCCCTGCCATCCCCGCTGATCAACCGTGACGACGTCGGCGCCGCCATGCTCCAAGGCTCCTCCTACGCCGAACCGCGCGAAACCCTGGAAACCCTGCGCCAAGCCATGACCACCCCGCAATACGAACACTCCGTGGAAATCCCGTTCGGCGTGGTGCGCACCATGATCGACCTCGGCCTCACCTCCCAAGCCCGCTCCTGGCTGCTCACCCTCCAGGACCGCTTCGGCGACACCTGGCGCTTCTCGTGGTACTCCGGCGTCGTGGAAATGCTGCTCGGCGACTTCCCCACCGCCACCCGCTCCTTCTCCGAAGTGCTCAACCAACTCCCCGGCGAGGCCGCCCCCAAACTCGCACTCGCCGCCGTTTCCGAGTTGTTGCTGCAAGAGCGAGGCCTCCAAGAGCAATCGCTTATCGACGACTCCCTCGCCCGCACCGCCACCAACCTCGAACACCCCCTCTCCAACGTCCCCACCACCGTGCTTCGCGCCATGGTGGAAAACGGCCAAATGGACCCCACCTGGACCGTCACCGCCCTCGAACCCGGCGCGCTACGCTTCCACGCGATCCGGCTGTACTCCCTGGTGTGGCTCACTAACCCCACCACCGTCTCCTCCGCCTTCGGACTCGCCCGCATGCTCATGCGCGAAGGGGAAACCGATTTGGCGTTGCGGGCCCTGGACAAGGTGCCCAACGCCTCGCGCCACTCCCGCATGGCCCAACTCACCGCCATCCTCTACCTGGTCCTACCCGTCGCAGGCACCGGCGCCGACCCCACCGAAGCGCAAATCCGGGAGGCCGCCGCCCGCCTCGACCAGATCCCCACCACCGAGCCACGCTTCCTGCAGATCAAGACCGCCGTCCTCGACGCCGCCCTGCACTACCTGGTCACCGAAGGCTCCGCCAACACCCCCACCCTTTTCGAATACTCCTTCACCGAACGCGAAATCCGCCACGGCCTCGCCCAAACCCTGCGCGCCCAGGCCCGCGTCGCCCCCTACGCCCAGCACCGCTACGCGCTTGTGGACATGGCGAACAAGGTCCGCCCCGCCACCTGGTTCTGAGGGTGGTGGCTGGTGGGGCCGGTGGGGCCGGTCAAAAGCTAAACGGCGCATCCTACACGGCATATTTCGCTGATTTTCGACGAAATGCACCGTGTAGGATGCGCCGTTTGGGTCCACGGGCCGGGGGCCGAGCAGCCGGGGGCCGGGCGCCCCGGCGCGTGGCTAGCGGTTCATGTACGCGGCCGCGGCACCGCCGAGGCCCAGCACCGCCAGGATCGCGATGATGATGCCGACGATCGCGCCCGGTGAGGAGCTAGAGCCGCTTCCGGAGCTGCCAGAGCTGCCAGAGCTGCCGGAGGCCTGCGGCTCGACGGTGGAGGTCGGCTTGGTCGCGGTGGGGCCAGGGGTGGTGTAGACCGTCTTGGAAGGCTTGGTTGGCCGCGGCGTGGTCGGCTTCGGGCCCAGGGAGGTGATCGCCGGGTCGCGCTGGCCGGGCAGGACCGGCAGGTTGGTGGCAGTTGGGATCGGCGGGGCCTGGGTCAGGGTCGGCTTGGACGGGTCGGGCTTGGCCAGGATGTCGCGGACCTGGTCGGCCTTCTCTGGGTTGGTTTTCTCCAGGTCGGCGATGAGGTCTTGCATGTCCTTGGCGGAGTAGTTGAGGACGGAGAAGTTGACGGTTTGGTCCTCGACAAGCAGGCCTTCCTCGTTGAAGACGCGGAACTGGATCGGCATTTCGGCTTCGTCGTAGCCGATGGTGTTGGTGATCGGTACTTCGATGGGCAGGGCTGCGTTTTCGGTCAGGGCGCCTTCGACCGGGTATTCCCTGCGGAAGTCGCCGCCGGGGTAGTTCACCTGGAGGGTGAATTTGTGCAGGTCGATGCCGAGGTTGGAGAGTTCGACGTTGACGCGGGAGTCGTAACGATTAGCCACGATGTAGGACGGGTTGTCCTTCAGGCTGAGCATGCGCAGGCCCGCCTTGCCGTTGTTGCGTTCGGCGGACAGGGCGACGAGTTGGCTCACGGAGGGGTGGGTGTGGCCGGATTCGTCGGGGTCCTCGTCGGCGACGCCGGAGGTGCCGGTGGCCTTGCGGATTTCGCCGTTGACCAGGTCGAGGTTGTCCCAGTCGGGGGCGATGCTGTAGTTGCCCTTGAAGCATTCGACGGAGCCGTCGGTGCACTTGGCCGGCAGCGGCTTTGTGCTGTCGGGCGTGGCGGTTTCTTTGGAGTAGTTGAACACGCTGAACTGGTAGAGGTAGTTCATGACCGATTCGTAGTGCGGGACGTACTCGCTGTCGGGGCGCTTTACTTTCGACGAGCCCGAGTGGGTCAGGCCGAGGTTGTGGCCGAACTCGTGCAGGATGGTGTTGCGGAGTTGTTCCTGCGAGGTCATGCGTTCGTTTTTGGCGATGTAGAAGGCGCCGTCGGCAAGTAGGGCGTTGCCGGAGGACGGGTTGTCTGCGGCTTGGCTGTCGCCGATGACACCGACGCGGAAGATGTTTTTGCGGTCGCCGAGCAGGCGGTCGCGGTCCTTGATCATCCTGACTGCCGGGTTTTCGCCGGCGAAGTAGTACTCCGCGTAGTCCTCGGTTGGCCCGCCGTGGGGTTCGAGGCCGGGGATGTTGTTGTAGTAGACGCCGGCGTCGATGTGCAGGTTGTAGCCCTCTTTGTCGAAGAGGTCGACGAGGTCGTTCAGCGTTTGGCGCGAGGGGCGGTACACGTTGGTGTTCGCATTGGCGCATTCCTGGAACTTGTCAAAGTCTTCTTCGGTGGGCGCGTACTTGCGCTTGTCGGAGCAGCCCAGGGATTCCCATTCGGATTTCATCCAGTTGAGTTGGAGGAACAGGTCTGGGCGCGTGGGGTCGGCGCCCCAGCGGTGGAGTGGGAATTCTTTGCCGTCGGCGGAGGTGAAGCCGTTGCGTTCCCATTCGTCGGGGAAGCCGTCGCCGTCGGTGTCTTTTAGCGCTTCGCTGGCGGTGCCTTGGAAGGTGACGGTGGCTTCGAGGGTTTCGCCTGGTGCGACGGTGTTTTCCCATTTGCCGGTTTGGAAGCGGCTGGCGTTGTTGGCGCCGGCGAGCGCGTTGTTGAGGGTGTCGCCGGTTGCGGTGGTGGTGGGGTCGTCGAAAAGCGTGTGCACGTTGTAGCGTCCGCCGACGGAGACCTCGTACCCGTTGTTTTTGGGGGTGGCGGTGAGGTCGTAGTCGTAGGACATCATGCCTGCGGTGAGGTCGATGGCCAGGGGGCTCGGTGCGTCGGTGACGTTGCGTGCGACGACGTTGACGGTGACTTCTTTGGCGGTGACGGTGAAGGTGCGGGTGAGCTCGACGCCGTTTTTGGTGTGCGTGAGCGTGATGGTGTCTACGCCGTTTTTGCTGGAGGTTTTGACGTCGGTGTCGTTGCCGACGTATTGGACGCGGGTGCCGTCGTTAAACGCGTCGATGTAGAGGGCGGTGGGCAGGCTGCCGTAGGTGGGGTTGTTGTAGGTCAGCCAGCTGACGCGGCCTTTGTTGGCTTCGACGGTTTGGAAGCCTTCGAATGCGCCGGTTTTCGCGTCGACGGAGAACGGACGCGTCTGCTCAATGACGGCGCCTGCCTGTATTGGCACTACGAGCCCTGCACCGAGGCTCGCGGCAACCGCGGCGGCGGCGACTTTCTTGTGTACTCGCATGTTCTCCTACTTCCACCAGACTAGGAATTGTTGGTAAAACTCTCGGTTTTCGTACAGGGCGTAGTTGGCTGCCCCGATGAGGCCGAGGATGGCAAGCAGCCCGGCGATCCAGCCTATCGCGTGGGTGTCTACGGAGCTATTGCTTGTCGACGACTCCACCGCTCGTGTCGCCTCCACCGTCACCGTGAACTTGCCACGGGACCCGTCGAGGTATTCGACGAACACCGGCACGGCCTTCGCATGGCCCTCCGCACCTGTGGGGATGCTGGCGGTGAGTTCGCCGGTGGCGTGGTCGATGCCGAAGGTCCAGCCGTCGGATTCGGTTTGGCCGAGCGAGAACGGGTGGTCGATGGCGGTCTCCGGGCGCGTCAGGGCGAAGCGGGAGGTCTCGCCAGCGGTACCTTTGACCAGCATGTTCTCCAGCTTCGCGTCTTTGGCCAGGGTGGCCGCGCCGTTGGCGGTGAGCACCTGGACGGGCGCGGAGGTGAACAGTTCCGAGCCGTCGCTGAAGCTAATACGCACGGGCACCTCGCGGATGCCGGGCAGGGTATCTGGGGTGGCCTTGACGGTGAGCACGCCGTTTTCCGGGTCGATGGCGGTGTGCAGCCCCTCCACCGGGGTGACCAGGGAGAAGGATCCCTTGTGCTTGGTGGGGGTCAGTACACGTTCCGCGCCTGCGCGGACGTTGCCGCCGAGGTATTCGATGCCGGTGAGGGCGGCCTCGCCACGCACGGCGGTGGCCGGGACCTCGACGATGCGCTGGGAGCCGTCGGTGAACGTGACCACGATCGGGATCAGGGTGGCCAGCGCGTTGCTCCTCGCCGCCTTGCCGCCGTCAATGGCGGCGGTGATGGCGCCGGTGGTTTCGTCGACATGGACGCGCCAGCCAGGCTCGCTAAACGACGCCGCCAGCCCGTACCGCGCCCCCTCCGGTGCAGCGGTGGGCAGTTTGGTGGTCGGATCGCCGCCCTCGGTGAGTTTCAGCGGCGCCCACGACACGGCCTTGCCTTTGGCTTCGGAGCGGGTGGTCACCGGTACGACGACTTCCTGGGTGGAGCCGTCCGGCAGTGTCAGTTTGATCGGTACGTCGAAGGGTGCGTCGGCCGGTGCGTCGGTTGGCACCTTGATCGTGATCTCACCGGTGTTCTCGTCAAGCTCTACCGGCAGGGTGGTCAGGCCGTCTGCCTCGAACTTCGTGCCTTCCGGCACGGAGCCGGTGGGGGTGATCCGGATGTTGCCTTCGGCGTCGAACACCGGCTTGTACTCCAGGCTGCGGACACCGTCGGCGAGGGTGTCGCCGGTGAGGGCGTCGATACGCACGGTGGCAGCTTCGCCGCCTTCGCGCCCCTTATCGTCGATGGTGCCGTCCGAGTACAGCGCGCGGACCTGCACCTCGATCGGCTTGGCGTTGTCCTTCGGCGCGGTCGCGCGAATCAGGCCGGAATCCAGGTCGACGGCAACATCCCAGCCCTCGAGTTCGGCGTGCGGGGTGGCCAGCACGTACTCCGCATCCTCAGGCATCTTGCCAATCTGGCGGATCAGCACCGTCTTGCCTGGCTGCGCGCCCTTGTTCTGCTCGTAGGCGGGCTGGTAGGTGACGTTGTGCGGGGCGGGGTCCACGATGAACTTCGCATAACGCTCCGCGATGGTGTCATCCGGGAATGTGATCCGCACGCGGACGTCGAAGTTTTCGGTGCGTGGCTTTGTCACCGTGATCACGCCGGTGTCCTTGTCCATTTCAAGGCCCGTGGAATCACCCAGAATCTCGAACTTCGTGCCGGCAGGCAGCGGCTGGTTGCGGTAGCTGCGGCCGCCCTCGGTCAGCTTCGCGGTCGGTGCGCTGTTGTTGCCGGTCTCGCCGTAGCGCAGGTAGCCCGGGCGGTACTCGGGCCAGTAGCGGGAGGCGTCGGTGTTGGGGGGTTGGACGTCGATGGTGACGGTGCTGCGCGTGCCGTCGTCGGTAATCACGCCAAACTTGTACTCCCCCGGGGCCAGGTCGCGCGGCGGGACTGCCTTGATCACGCCGTCGACGCCAACGGTGACCCACTCGGGCGCATCGTCGGCGGCGCGGATGCCCATGCTTGTCGACGGCACCCTCGACGGCGCAGCCTCTACATCCTCACCAGCGCGCACCGTGATTGGATGCCACGCGAAGCCGTCAGCCACGGACACCGAGATCTCAAGGTGCTCCTCCAACAACCTGTCGTCTTCGGTGATGACCTCCACGACCACGTCGTAGTCGCCCGGCTCCTTGGGGGTACCGGTGATGACGCTGTTTTCCTCGTCGTAAATCACACCGTCCGGCAGGCCCTGGACGTCCACGGAGGAGGCGTTTTCGGTGTCGACGGGGATCTCCAACTTCTCACCGGGCCGGACGGTGCCGTCCGGCGGGGTGGTCAGCTTCTCCCGGACCGGATCAGGAAGCTCCGAGGTGTCCTTGACGGTGATGGTGAACATGGAGGTGACGACGTTGCCTGCGGTATCGACGAGCGGGCTGCCGTCTTCGCCCAGCACACGCGCAGTGACGTTGTAGGTGCCCGGAGTAGTCGGGGCGCCCTTGAGGTAGACGTTCTGGACACGGCCCTTGGCGCGGGAGGTGTCGGCGGTGATGCCTTCGGGGAGGGTGGAGGCGTCGATAGTCAATGTGGCGCCATCGGGAACCCGCAGCGCGCGAACGGGGACCGGCTTGATGCGCTTGTGCGCCCAGAAGGTGCGGTCCTCGACCCGCATGAAGTACGGGTCCGCAGAAAGCACGATGTCGAACGGCACGATCTTGTGGTCGCCGTCCTTGTACACCGCCATGATGTTGATGGTCTCTTCATCCGGCAGCTCTTCAGCCTTGGACGGATCCGGGGTGATGGTCACGGTGCCCGAATCGCCGTCGATCTCAGCACCCCAGGCTGGGTTGACGGCATCGGGATGTTCAAAGCGGTAGTGCACCGGCTTGTTGATGTACGACTCGAGGAAACCGAGGACAGGTTGCGTGGAGGTGGTTTGGCCAAGGCGCACCTTAGCCGCTGGGTAGGAGACGCCGGACCAGCCCTCGTCGACCTCGGGGGGATTCACCGGGTCTGCAACCGGCTCCGGTGCGGGTTCCGTGGCTTCCGTGGGTTCCGTAGTTTCGGCCGCCTGCACCGGTTGCACCGCGCCTGCGATGAGCGACAGGCCGATGGCACATGCTGCGATTGAGGTTCCACGTCGGCGCACACTGGAAACGTTGCGGTGCTGCTCGGCCATCTGCCCATCCCCTTTGACGGTATGTTCAGCCCGCAATGCGGGCGTTGTTACTACACGTCAATATATCGGCTTAGGGTAAGTTGTTACAACATTTTGCTTTTATACCCGTGCGGCGACGGCGGCGGCCTTCTGCGCGATGGCCAACTCCTCGTTGGTAGGCACGACGAGAACCTTCACGGTGGAGTCGTCGGTGGAGATGATGCGTGGGCCGTCGTTAGGCAAATCGTTCTTCGCCGGATCGATCTCGATGCCGTAGTGCTTCAGGTTGTCCAGCGAATCCATGCGAACAAACTTATCGTTCTCGCCAACACCGGCGGTGAACGTAATGGCGTCCACGCGGCCAAGCGCGATCATGTAGGAACCGATGAAGCGGCGCAGCTGGTTGAGATACACGTTGTAGGCCAACCAGGCGTTCTCGTCCTCGTTTTCGATCATGGCGCGCAGTTCGCGGAAGTCGTTCACGCCCGACAGGCCCTTGACGCCGGATTGGCGGTTGAGGAGGTTGTCGATCTCGTCGATAGTCATGCCACTTTGACGCACCAGGTGGAAGATGATGCCCGGGTCGATATCGCCGGAGCGGGTACCCATGACCAGGCCGGCCAGCGGCGTCATGCCCATGGAGGTGTCGATCGGGTGGCCGTTGGCAACCGCGGAAGCGGAAGCGCCGTTGCCCAGGTGGAGCACGATCTGACGGGTGTGCGCCGGGTCGCGGCCGATGAGTTCCGGCACCTGGGAGGACACGAACTCGTGTGAGGTGCCGTGGAAGCCGTAGCGACGAATCAGGTTGCGCTCGGAGACCTCAGCGTTGATGGCGTACAGCGCTGCGGCCGGGGGCAGGTCGCGGAAGAAGCCGGTGTCGAACACCGCGACGTGTGGGATGTCCGGCAGCAACTCGCGGGCGACCTCGATGCCGTCGATGTTGGCCGGGTTGTGCAGCGGCGCCAGCGGGATGAGGTCCCGGATCATGTCGACGACCGGGTCCAGGATCAGCTCTGGCTCGGAGAACACCATGCCGCCGTGGACAACACGGTGGCCTGCGGCGACGATGTCGAGTTGGGTCGGGCCGACGCCTTTGGCGTCGAGAAGTTTGAACGTCTCCTGCAAACCGGACGCGTGAGAGGGCACGGCCTTTTGCACGACGTGCTTCTGGCCGTCGTACTTGATGGTGATGCGGCCCTGGGGCTCACCGATCTGCTCGACAAGACCCGAGACGAACGGGTCCGCCGACGCGTCGGAGGTCGGGTCGACGATCTGGAACTTGATCGAGGACGAGCCGGAGTTGATAACCAGTACGTAAGACATTTACTTCGCCCCTGCCTGAATCGCGGTAATAGCTACGGTGTTCACGATATCTGGCACGGTGGCGCCGCGGGACAAATCGTTGACCGGTTTATTCAGACCCTGCAGCACCGGGCCGACGGCGAGGGCGCCTGCGGTGCGCTGGGCGATCTTGTAGCCCGCGTTGCCGGCCTCCAGGTCGGGGAAGATGAACACGTTGGCCTGGCCCGCCACCGGGGAGTCGGGGGCCTTCTTCGCGCCCACGCCCGGGTCGCAGGCGGCGTCGAACTGCAGCGGGCCGTCGATGGCAACGTCCGGGGCGAGTTCCTTCGCCTTCGCGGTGGCCTCGACGGCGCGCTCCACGTCCGGGCCCGCACCGGAGGAGCCGGTGGAGTACGACAGGATGGCCACCTTCGGATCAATGCCGAACTGGGCGGCGGTCTTGGCGGACACGGCGGCGATCTCGCCGATCTGCTCGGCGGTCGGGTTCGGGTTCACGGCGCAATCGCCGAATGCCCAGAGGCGGTCCTGCATGACCATGAGGAAGATCGAGGACACCACGGACGCACCCGGGGCGGTTTTGATGATCTGGAACGACGGCTTAATCGTGTGCGCGGTGGTGTGCGCCGCACCGGAGACCATGCCGTCTGCCAGGCCCTTGTGCACCATCATGGTGCCAAAGTAGGAGACGTCCTTCATGGTCTCGCGGGCCTCCTCGAGCGTCACGCCCTTCTTCTTGCGCAGCTCCGCAAAGTCGGCGGCGAACTCCTCAAGCAGGTCGGATTCGAGATGGTTGAGCAGGTTCGCGCCGCTCAGGTCCAGGCCGAGGTCGGCGGCGCGGCGGTTCATGTCGGCGACATCGCCAAGAATCGTGATCTGTGCAATCCCCTGGCGCAGCAGCTGATCCGCGGCCTGCAGAATGCGGTCGTCCTCGCCCTCCGGCAGCACCACGTGCGAGCCGGCGGCCTTGGCCTGCTCCAGCAGTTGGTGTTCGAACACGGTGGGGCTCATGACCTGCTTGGCCTCGACAGCAGCGGGTTCGAAGGTGTCCACTTCGCCACCGCTAATCGACGACACCACAACCGCCCCGAACTCCTCCACGCGGCGCTTGGCCAGGGGTGCGGTGGTGTCGTCGCTAGTAATGAGCACCACGGGCACCCCGAGAGCTGCGGCAAGCTCGCCGTCAAAGTTGTAGTCACCAGTGCCCTGGATCAGTTTCGCGTCGCCGAAGAGTGCGCCGGAGTTGAAGATCTCCGCCACGCTGTCGCCTTCGGCGCGCACCAGTTCGAGGCCGAGACGGCCGGCGAGCTGTTGCAGATCCACACCCTCGAAGGTGCGGTTTGCAAGGGTTACAAGCAGGGTCTGGGACATTGTCTCACCTTTCGTTGTGGGGCAAACAGTGCATAGTTTACCGGCACTGCCGACACGGCGAGACACTATATGGTGTGACCTACATCTTCTTCATGGCGCGCGCCGCGTCATCGGTACGCACACGCGCCTCAGCGGCCGAATCCGCGGTGGAAAGAATCAACACATCCGGGCCGAACATGCGCACTGTGGTCTCCTCCACCTCCATCGCGGCAGCGATAGCCCCCAACGAGGGGGTTACGCCCGGCAGGAAGCGCACGGCACCGGGGCTGACCAGCGTCGAATCGATGGGCAACTCCTGCGTCGCACGCGCCTGCAGATCAAACTGATTGACGCGCTGCGTGGCAAGCGTGACCAACCCATCACGGCTCGGGCGTGGGGTGACTTGGGAGAAGTAGACATCGTCGCCAGAGACAAACAGCTCAATGGAGTACACGCCGCAACTTGCAAGCCCACCCATGATGCGCGCGGCAATCGAGCGCGCGTTGTCCATCGCAGCTTCCGGCATCGGCGCAGGCTGCCACGCCTCCACCAGTTTGCCCTCGCGGTGGCGGGTGCCGATCGGCTCGCAGAACCACGTAGCCAACTCGCCCGTGTTCGGGTCGATGGAGCGCGCCGCGAGGATCGTGGCCTCGAAATCAAAGTCGATGTAGCGCTCCACCACCACACCGTCACCCTCCCCTTCCGAGGCGATACTCCAGGCCTCCGCAAGGTCGGCGTTGCTGTGCACCGTGGAAAACCCCTGCCCGTCGCGGGATGTCGGCGACTTCACCACACACGGAAACCCGAGGCGCTCCACCGCGTCCTGCATTTCCTGCGGCGTGGTCACAAACTCACAATCCAGCGTGGGCAAGCCCAGTTCCTCGCTCGCCTGGGTGCGCACCGCCATGCGGTCCGCAGTACGGCGGCATGCGCTTGTCGACGGCGCCACCGCCGCCCCGGCAGCCTCCGCCGCCACCTCAACCTCTTCGAGCGTGTCCGGCGAATCCCCCGTGGTCACAATGATGTCCGGGTGGAACTGATCAGCCAGCGACACAGCACCAATCTGAGTCTCAAACCCGAGGCGCTGGTAAGCCTGCTCAAGCTCGCGGGCCATCGGCGACGTGCCAAGGATCAGCGCGCGACGCTGTGCAGAAGATGGAACAGTCATAACGCCAGATTGTCCCACACTTATATGTCGCGCAGGTAGCCGAGAGCACGTGCAAAAAGAGGCTCAATAAATCCGCTCGACACTTCACGACTGAGTCCCCACTGAGCCCCCAAGACATTATCCACCCCCAACATGGGGTACGAAAACCGCCTTAGTCGATCGTTCGCACTGGTCAAACGACCCTTGCGTCCGTAATAGAAAATACATATAGCGTCAGGCTATCCTCTAGACAGAGGCGACGCCCTCGCCAGAAGTTTCTGGGGACAGCGAACCGCCCAGATCCCGTCGAGCTGCTGGCCGGCGGGATCATTCATTTTCAACTTTCTTATCTAGATCAATAACGAACGAATGGTCTTCAAGATAAAGCTTGAAATAAAGCCCGGTCCGGTCATGGTGCGTTTTTGAACGCCGGAGGGCCATGGCCGAAAGGTCGGGGAGCCACAGCAGATGTTCTTCCTTGGGCGATTCATGAAGAACCTGCGTATAGCGCGATATTGCACCGACAGAGCGTAAGTGTTTTATCAGACGACGGTCAGCATCATTTTCCGTGTGCCTTTGTCGTTTTTCCATCACGACAAGCCGGGTTCCAGGGTAATTCTGCTGGACGGCTACTAACAACGCCTTTAAGCAATCATCACGCGCTTGAGCAACCGACACCTCATTTTCCTCACCTATTTGAGTCAAGTCCTTTTTGTAGGCAAAAATATGTTGGTCGCCGACATCATTGCAGTATGTGAGCAGCCCCTCAGCCTTTTGCCGCCCCTCGGCACTCTGCAATGCTTCCGTAGTGTGCCAGTATCCTCCATCAACAATCTCACGTATGTCCTCTCGAGTGGCATCCAAGAACCTGGCACTAATTAGGACCCCGCAAATCAAATAAAAGGAACGGCCGAGGTTTTCTTCTGGCCGGTTATATGTTTCATCCACATAGAGGACGTAATGATCCTCATTGAGGTTTCTGTAGGCAGCCTCGAGGGCACGTTTCTCCACGGGACATCCTTGTTATCTTACTTCTAGATTTATTGGCTAGATAGCCTACAGGCAGTGCAAGTTGTCCAATGTCACGCTTTTCTGTCATTTCCTAGCTCGCTCAGTTGCCTTGCGATACACGACCAATCGGACACCCGCTTAATTAAAGTAAGGACAATCACAGCACCAAACGCCGTTGCCCCGCCCACCGGGTTGGTGAGCGGGGCAACGGCGTTTCGAGGAAGGCGCCTTCATTGAAGGCGTTGGGCTACCGAATTACTTCTTCGGCTGTGCCTTCTCCTCCTTGGAAGAGCCGGCGTAGGTCTTGCCGGAAGAACCCTTCAGTTCCAGGTCCTTCACGGAAGAGCCACCACCTGGGGTGCAGTTGTCGTAGATGATCGTGCCGGCGAGGATGCCAGCGGCGATCAGAGCCAGACCACCGGCGACCGTCGCAATGTCGGTGCCGTACTGCCCCAGCTGCTTGTTCAGACCCTCAACCTGTGCAGCGAGCTGCGGGTTGAAGATGCCCAGCTGCTGCTGCAGCTGCGTGTTGGCGTTCTGGATCTGTGCGTTCGCCTGTGCGGCGAAGTCGGACAGACCCGGGATCTCAATCTGGGTTGCCAGACCAAGCGGCAGCAGTGCGATCAGCGGCAGGCCGAACCCGACAGAGGTTGCAACACACTTGCCGGTGTCGATGGTTTCACCGATCTGGATCTTGAAGCGGTGGATCTCCTTGCCGTCTTCCTTAACGACGACCCAAGCCTCGCCGGCCGGGGTGCCCTCCGGGACGGAGACAATGATGTTGCCATCCTTGTCAATGGTGACCTTGGCGTCCTTGATCAGGTTGCCATCCTTATCGACGAGCTCGCCAGTCAGTTCACCCTTCTTGTCAGAGTTACCCTGATCGACCTTGCCGACGTTCTGGCCCTTGCCGTTCGGCGTGACCGTGCTCTTGCCCGGGGAGACGGTGGTGTTGTCGTTG
>NZ_KV803810.1:0-423 GCF_001811185.1 Corynebacterium sp. HMSC067D03 | reverse complement strand
TCAACGTGCGCAAGGCCTACAACAGTCTCAACCACCTGTGGCGCAATGACCTGCTGTTTGTCTACCTCAAGCCCCCGAAAGGTGTGCTTAAGCCGCATCGGATCAAATCCACCACCAACAGCCTTGAAGGCGGCATCAACGCCCAGCTGAAGCTCCTTGCGAGAACTCATCGCGGCAGACGCGGTGAGCACCAACGCAAAATGCTGGATTGGTGGCTGTATCTGAAAACGCAACTGCCTGGCGATCCAATACACATCGCCAGGCAGTCCAACTGGGGCCAGGACCAACTCGCCAAAGTTACAACCCTGACCCGAAACGAGAACCAAGCCGACTATGAAACAGGACGACCAGCCCTCTACGACAACGGTATCGATACCGAGTACACACACTCAATCGGCATCCAAAAAGGCCACATCTAACCCC
>NZ_KV803809.1:0-200 GCF_001811185.1 Corynebacterium sp. HMSC067D03 | reverse complement strand
GCCACGCTGCACTTGACGCATTCGGCGCGCAACATTGCCGATATTGAGCACACGCTGCGTGGGTTGATCGATACGGAACTGCCACCAGCCGGCCAGATGGCCGATGCACTCATGGATATCTTGCGCGGCGATGGCGATGGTGGTGGAGTGCCGCATGCAGTACCACGCCCGATTGTTATGGTGCCGCTTCCCGAATGGAC
>NZ_KV803808.1:0-1089 GCF_001811185.1 Corynebacterium sp. HMSC067D03 | reverse complement strand
AGTCGTCTCATACAGCGGCTGCCAACCAGTCACCACCGTAAACGCATCAGCAGCAATCGCCTGACCACGTTCCTTAGTGTCCTTATTCACCGGGTACAAATACGCCGTAAACGTCGTCGTTTTCGTAATACCACCCGGGAACAGGTTCTCATCACCAGTATCAAGCGTGCACGACGGAATCGTACCGTTTGCATCCGCACCCACCGGATCACACGTCTTGACTACCTTGCCGGTCTCCTGATCAACCCACTCAATTGCATACTCAAGCCCGTCGACCCACTTCGTCGGCAAACCACCAGTCTTGGTCTCAACCTCAGCACCCGGCTTCGCAGGATTCTCATGCGTGTCATACTCAAGCACGTCAAACACGGTGTAATCCGAGTACAACACGTGACGGTTCTCCAGCATGTTCGGCTCATACGCACCAACAACCAGGCCACCGGCCCACTTGCCCTCACCGTTGAACACATACTGATCACGCGCCAGGAACGAGTTGTTGTAGAACGGGGTGAACTGACCAAGACCCTCAGTTTCTTCCGTAGAGAAGAACAACCAATCCCAGTTGATGTGCTTCGGCAGGTTATCCCCACCACGACCAGTCTTATTCTTCACCCAGCTGCCATAGTCAGCAGCAGGAGCAACCTGACCAAACAAGCTGTACGCATCGTGCTTGGAGCCATCCGGGAAAATCACCTCAGAGCCATCATCACGAGCCAAATCAGTGTAGAGCAACGCACCATCGTCATAGCCACGATCAACAGAAGCATTCAGCACCGTCCTGCGGCCAAACGTGCCCTTAAACTGCAGCTCGTAGCCACCCTTGCTATCAACAGTGGCCTGGGCAGTCTCAGCAATCCACTTTTCCTTGCCCTCTTCAGCAATCTTGCGCTTAATCCAGTTCTGCAGCGCAGTCTCATTACGATTCGTCCAACCACGACCACGGATCTCATCAAACCCAAGATCAATCGCAGCCTTCGTCTCAATCTCATTGACCGCGTAATCAGACAAATACGAGCCGTAGACCTTCATACCGGTAGCAGGAACATCCGCACCGTTCATCTTGTTCATCAAGCTCGGCGTAAACGCACC
>NZ_KV803807.1:0-1779 GCF_001811185.1 Corynebacterium sp. HMSC067D03 | reverse complement strand
TGTACCCCAGGTGCCCCTACCAGCGCCCGCAGTTGAAGGCTTCACCTACCAAATGGTAAAGTTAGCTATATGCGAACCAGTCAGCGCTCCGAGATCCTGGAAGCTGCCCTCCGCGTCATGAACGCAGCGGAGGGTGGCGACATTACCCTTGACGCAGTGGCCCACGAGGCCGGGCTCACCAAACCGGGATTGCTATATCACTTCCGCAACCGCGACGTACTGCTCGCCGCGATCGTCGACCACGCTGCGGCCAACGTCGAGAACGACATGACTGCCACCCTTGGCAAGCCCCTCGAGAACGCCAACGCCACCGAGCGGCTCCTGAGCTACGTTCACGTCGCCGCCCACGGGGCCGCCAAGCGCGCCGAGTTCATCATCTGGGGCCAAGCGACGTACCGGCCCGAACTCACCGAACCGTGGACTACGCGGATGGGCCGCTGGCTCGAACTCCCGGACGATCTCGACGCCGCCACCCGAGCCAGGCTGACCACCGCCCGACTCGCCGCCGACGGACTCTGGGGCGCCCAGGCCACAGGTGTGTCCACCCTCCACGGCGCGGATCTCGAAGCCGTCGTCTCCAGCATTCGCTCCCTGATCGAAGGAACAACCCCATGAAGCAGTGGTTCCTGCTCGCTGGCGCCATCACTACCGAAGTGGCGGCGACGCTGTCTCTCAAGGCGGCGCTCAATCACCCATCCTGGTACATCGTGGTTGCTGCCGGATACATCGGCACTTTCGTCTTCCTCACCTTCTGCCTGCGCGAAGGAATGCAGATCGGCGTCGCCTATGGCATCTGGGGAGCCAGCGGGGTCGTGCTCGCCGCCGTGCTATCCGCCGCGATTTTCGGTGAACCTCTGACCGCTGTGATGGGTCTTGGAATGGTTGCGATCATCAGCGGTGTCCTCACCGTCGAACTCGGCTCCCAGAAAGCTCAGCAAACCGCAGCCCAGGAAGCAGGAGTCAACTCATGAGATGGATCTTCCTCGCAGGCGCCATCTTGTCCGAAGTCGTCGCGACCATGTCGCTACGAGCCTCCGACGGTGGCCGGGTGAAGAAATGGTTCATCGGCGTCATCGCGGGGTATCTCGTGGCGTTCGTCGCCTTAAGTCTCGCCTTGGCCGACGGCATGGCCCTTGGCGTCGCCTACGGCATCTGGGCAGCATCCGGCGTAGCTCTCACCGCGATCCTCGCCCGGGTCATCTTCCACGAACCCCTCACCCGAACCATGGCCCTCGGCATCCTCCTCATCGCCGTCGGAGTTCTCACCGTTGAACTCGGCGCCAACTTGGCGAACTGACGCATTTCCGCAGGTAAACCAGGCAGATTGGTGTGCTGCACCACGAGGCGCACAGACAAAGGCTCCCCAATGAGCGCCTGTGGGCCTAGCGTTGTGGATGTGATCACCTGTGTCGTCCACTACACCATCGACCCCGACCAGATCGCAGCCTTTGAACAGTTCGCCCGCGCTTGGATGCGGCATGTCGACGAACACGGCGGCACCCACCACGGGTACTACCTACCCGCGGAAGGTGTGAGTGACCGTGCGGAATCCCTGTTCAGCTTCCCCAGCCTGGCTGCCTACGAGCAGTACCGCACCTTGTTCGGCACCCACTCGGACTTCATCGCCGCTGACCGGATTCGAGACGAGTCCGAGTGCGTCCTGCGGTACGAGCGCACCTTCATGCGGCCGCTCCTACCCCAGGGACACTGAAAGGGACTCCGGCAGCACGCTCGGCACAACCCACAACGCCGCAGGTCAGCGCGTACAGATGGGTGTAC
>NZ_KV803806.1:0-876 GCF_001811185.1 Corynebacterium sp. HMSC067D03 | reverse complement strand
TATTTGGTAGCAGTGTCGTGACTATCCGGTAGCGCTTCAGTGAGTATCCGGTAGCGGCTCAAATTGCATTCGGTGATGGTTCCCGTATCCGCTTCATTCGGGTGCGGCTCGTTCCGGATGAAGTCCGCTTTTGAAATTGGAGCTATGCCGCGGAAGCCTCTACTGTCGGCGCGACTCTTCGGCACTAAATTGAACCCAGCCCGGTTGCAGTTCACCTCGCTTCAGGAGCGGCCCAAGCCCATCCTTGATGCACGACGCTTCGGGGGAGTTGGTACCGCGGTTCCGCGTAGTTGGTACCGCTGCTCCGCGTACTTGGTACTGCAGGGCGCTTTCATAGTTCATGCTTCAAGTACCGTGTTTCGGTGAAGCTGTGACAGCGCGACCTGTCATAAGAAGGAGACGCCTGGAGCCTGCTCGCGAACTGCACCGCTGTCTCGATTCCAGGCCGACAACAGTGGTCGTGGGACTTTCTGGGGAGCCCGGGCCCCGAGCGTTCTCAGCACCGAAGACTCGCTGGACCGTTGTGGGCAGTTGCGAATAACGCTGACGGAGAGCCGGCTGCAACATAGCGGACACCGAACCCGCATAGAAGTCTTCACCATGCGCAAGGACACCCCCAGTGGCCTGCTCGAACGAGTAATGCCTGCAGCCGGGGTCATACAGTCGGCCCGGCTCGGCTGTCCAGGTACCAACTACTCGGAACGCGGCAGTACCGAGCCCTCGGAGCGCCGGCATCAAACCCGCCCCTGTCAACGCGGCCATCCCTGGATCCTTGACAGACCCGCCGCCCGTGCCGAGCCTAGGCGAGCCTCCGCTACCGGATACTCACTCAGGCGCTACCAGATACTCACCACACCGCTACCATTTCAGTCTTCT
>NZ_KV803805.1:0-80285 GCF_001811185.1 Corynebacterium sp. HMSC067D03 | reverse complement strand
CAAACACAGAGCTAGACGACCAGCGGAAAACGGCCGGCTAGAACCCCAGGGAACCCCGGGGAACCCCAGGGATCAACCCCCCAAACCCCCAACCCCCCAAAAACAAAACCTAGAACACCTCGACGCGTCCGCCGAGGGACTCCACCTGCTCGAGTTGGCGGACCCAGCCCGGTGCGCCAGGGTGGACGCGCATGACCGGGCGGGAAGAAATCTTCACGGGGGAGACGGACTCGCGGCGGGCGCCTTTGCGGGCGGCCATGCGCAGGTAGGCGCGGTTGCCAGATTCGGCTAGCTGCTTCATGGACGCCGGATCGTCCGCAAGGGAAGCGCGTGCGGCTTGGAGGAGTTCGATGAACTCGTCGAGCACCGGCACGAGCGAGTCGGCGTTGGTTTCGCACATGTTGCGCACGAGTTCGGGTTCCGTACTAGCTACCCGGGTCGCGCCCCTAAAGGATCCGGCGGACAGGGACTGCGAGAGCGTTCCGCCCCGGTCGCCGACCAACGACAGGGCTTCAGCGATGACGTGGGGGAGGTGGGAGACGCGGGCGACGGATTCGTCGTGAAGCGATACGCGCACGGGGACCGCCTCCGCACCGACAACGGATGCGAGCCGGCACACGGTGGTGAACAGGGCAGCCCAGTGGTCGTCGGCAAGGCCTTCGCGCGCGTAGTCGTATGTCACGGCCCACGCGGCGCCCTCGAACAGGCCCTCGTGGGAGGCGCTCCAGCCGGAAAACTCGGTGCCCGCCATGGGGTGGCCGCCGACGTAGCGGCCCTGCATGTCGCGCTCGACGATGAGGTCGTATACGCGTTCTTTGACGGACACCACGTCGGTGATGTCGCACGTCGGGGCGAACGAAGCTACCTGGTCCAGTACGGACGCAACTGCCGCCATCGGCACCGCAACCACGATGAGCGCGTTGTCGGCCTCTGCGCGGCGCAGCACTTCTTCCATGTTGTCGGAGACATCGAAGCCGTCCCGTTGTGCTGCGCGTGCCCCGTGCATGGTGTAGCCGAAGACGCGTTCGTTAGAGATGGTCAGGTCGCGCATGAGCGACCCGCCGATCAGTCCGAGGCCGAGAATGCAGATGGGGGGCAGTTGGTAGGTAGTCACCGCGTTAAGTCTAGTGACACTTTGGCCCGCGCGGACTACGCTTTCGTCCCATGAGTCAGGACTTCACGGACGGGTTTGCCGTCACCGTCGCTCAGGTTGGGGGTTCGTGGCAGGTGCGCGAGTTCCGCGACGATTTCACGGACCTTTCCACCTCCATTGACGCTGTGCGCGGTTTGCGCAGCGAGGGTGCGGCGTTTGCGCTGCTCAACGTGGAGGATGACTATTTGGTTGTGGTGCGTCCGGGTCCGTCGAAGGTGCGTGTGTTGATTTCGGACGCGACGATGGCGGTGGATGATGATTTCGCGGCTGACATCCTGGATGAGGCCGACGTGGACATCCCCGACATCGACCCGGATGAGCTGGACAACGTCGACGGCTGGGCTGATGGTGATTTTGCCATCCTCGCGGACCTGGGGTTGTCCGAGGAGCAGTTGAGCATTTTGCTTGACGACGACGCCGACCCGGCCGATCTCGCCCACACCATCGCCGACGAGTTGGGTTTTGGCGACGAGCTTGCTGATGCCGTCGATTAGCAAACCTGCCCGCCGGGCTGAAGAACGGATGCGGGAGGCGATCGAGGTTGCCCGCACGACCCCGCCTGGCGATGTACCGGTGGGGGCTGTGGTGTTCTCCCCGGAGGGCGAGGTCCTTGGGGTGGGGGTGAACCGCCGGGAGGCGAACAACGACCCGACCGCGCACGCGGAGGTGGAGGCCATCCGGCAGGCGTGCGAGGCGTTGGGGAGGTGGAGGCTGGATGGGTGTGAGCTCGTGGTCACGCTGGAGCCCTGCACGATGTGTGCGGGGGCGATCTTGGGGGCGAGGGTGTCGTCGTTAATTTTTGGCGCATGGGAGCCGAAGACGGGTGCGGTGGGTTCGGTGCTGGATGCCATCCGAGACCCGCGGCATCTGCATGTCCCTGAGGTACGCGCCGGCGTGCTGGAGGAAGAAACTGCCAGGTTACTGAGTGATTTCTTTGAAGAGCTGAGGAGTAATTGAATCGTTACCCAAAGTGTTCGGGTTTGTCCCTACACTGGGCGACTGCACCGAATTTCAACGAATAAAGGAGAACAACATGGGTTTGGATGACAAGCTTGATCAGATCAAGGGCCAGGCTAAGGAAGCGGCTGGCGACCTTACCGATAACGAGAAGCTCCAGAACGAGGGCAAGGCCGATCAGCTGATCGGCAACGCTAAGGAGAAGCTCTCCGAGGCGGGCGACGCTATTAAGGACAAGGCCAACGAGGTCGCAGCCAAGGTTGAGGACAAGGCGGACGAGGTCCGCGACGAAGCTGACCGCTAAATTTGGTTTCTTGGCGGCGCTGCCGTTAATCTAGTCGGCGGTAGCGTGTCCGAGCGGCCGAAGGTACTCGCCTCGAAAGCGAGTGTGGGTAAAACCACCGCGGGTTCAAATCCCGCCGCTACCGCCAAGTGTTAAAGCCCCCGGCAACGGGGGCTTTTTCCGTATCACAGAAGGAACCCTTTGACGTGGCGAAACTGCTGTACAACCTCGGACGTTGGTCCTACCTGCACAAATGGCGGGTGATTGTGGCGTGGCTGCTGCTGTTCGGTGCGACTGCGGGCGGCGCGTTTTCGTTGATGAAGCCGTTTACCTCCGAGTTCGCAATCGAGGGCACACCGGCTATCGACGCGCTGCGCGACATGGAGAAAAACTTCCCCGATGCCGGCAATGTGGCCACAGCCCCTGGCGTGAACTTGGTGTTCGCCGCGCCTGAGGGTCAGCGCCTGGATACGCCCGAGCATATGGCGGCGATGGATGCGACCGTCGGCTATATCCGCGACCACCTCGGGGTGGAGGGGGAGCGCTTCGGCAATCCAGTGACGGTCAACGACGAGTTGCAGCGCATGATCATCGGCCAGATGACTGAGATGGGCATGCCGCGGGAGCGTGCGGAAGCGGATGCGTATCAGTTGCGCATGCTTAGCGACGACGCCCGCATCGCCTACACCACCTTCGAGTTCGATGCTGAGTCGTCGATGTCCGTCGACCAGGCGGACCGCGACGTGGTGAACGAGGCTATGAAAATCGGCCGGGACGCGGGCCTTCAGGTGGAGGCCGGCGGCGCTGGTTTCGGCGAGCCGATTGCCATTAAGACCACCTCTGAGATGGTCGGCCTGGCCGTGGCGTTTTTGGTGCTCGTGGTCACCTTCGGTTCCTTGGCGGCGTCGGTGATCCCGATCATCTCTGCCGTGGTCGGCGTGGGCATCGGCGCGCTGCTGGTGCTGCTGACCACCCACTGGGTGGAACTCAACGACGTCACTCCGGTCCTTGCCGTCATGATCGGCCTGGCCGTGGGCATCGACTACGCCCTGTTTATCCTGTCGCGCTACCGCCAGGAGGCACGCCACCTCCCGCCGGATGAGGCGGCCGGCATGGCTGTCGGCACCGCGGGTTCCTCGGTGGTGTTCGCTGGCGCCACGGTCTTTACCGCGCTGGTCGCCCTGGCACTGGCGCAGATCGAGTTCCTTACCTGGATGGGCCTTGCCGCCGCCGTCACCGTGTTCATCGCCGTGCTGGTCGCGCTGACGCTTGTACCGGCGTTGCTCGGCGCGTTCGGCTCAAAGACCTTCGCGGGCAAGATTCCCGGCCTGGCCGGTAATCCGGGTCCGGGTAAGCGTCCGGCGAAGGACCTCGATGAGAATTCGATGGGTAGGCGGTGGGTGCGCTTCGTCGAAAAGGTGCCGGGCCTTGTTATGGCAGTGGTCGTGCTGGGGCTTGGTGCGCTGTCCACCCCGGTGCTTGGCTTGGAGATGTCGCTGCCGTCCGACAGCACCTCCAACTACGACACCACCCAACGCAAGTCCGCAGACCTCATGGCGGAAGGCTTCGGCCCCGGCGTGAACGCCCCACTGCTGCTGGTGGTTGATGCACACAGCGTCAACCCCAATTCGGAGATTCTCCAGCCGTACATGTCAGCGATCCCGGATGAGGCTGGCGGCGACGCCCAAAAGGCAGCGCTCGCGTCCTTCATCTACACCATGGGCGAGATCGGCTCCGTCAACGGCATCGAGCACGCGCAGCTCATCGCAGCTAACGACGACCTCACAGCCGCCCAGATCCTCGCCACCCCAACCGGTGGTCCGGAAGAGGAACGCACCTTGCAAATCGCCCACGGAGTGCGCGAGGCCATCAGCCAGGTGGAAGACGCCACGGGTATCGACGTTGGCCTGACCGGCCTGACCGCCGTCCAAATGGACATCACCGAAGAACTCTCAAAGGCCATGCCGCTGTACCTGTCCATCGTGGTGGGGCTGGCGATCGTGCTGCTCGTTATCGTGTTCCGCTCCATCATGGTGCCGCTCGTGGCAGGCCTGGGCTTCCTGCTATCCGTCGGCGCCGCCTTCGGCGTGACCGTGCTGTTCTTCCAAGAAGGCCTGTGGGGTTTGGTGAACACACCGACCCCGATCCTGTCCTTCCTGCCGATCTTCCTCATCGGCGTCACCTTCGGCCTGGCCATGGACTACCAAGTCTTCCTGGTTACTCGCATGCGCGAGGCCTACTTGCGCAATGGCGACGGCGACCGGCTGCGCGCCGTGCACGAATCCACCGTGCAAGGCTTCAGGCAAGGCGCGCGCGTGGTCACCGCCGCCGCGATCATCATGATCGCCGTCTTCATCGCCTTCTTGGACCAACCGTTGCCGTTCATCCAAATCTTCGGCTTCGCACTCGGTGTCGCAGTACTGTTCGACGCCTTCTTCATCCGCATGGCCCTCGTCCCCGCCACCATGTTCCTCCTCGGCCGCGCCGCCTGGTGGATGCCAAAATGGCTGGACAAACTCCTCCCCGAGGTCGACGTTGAGGGCACCGAACTAGAAAAGGAACACGCATGACGCAGCAGACGGACACCACCTTCGAGGTCGGCACCCAGCTGGAGCCCGCGCCGGGTAGGCACGGGCGCACCGGTGTGATCCACACCCCGCACGGCTCGATTCAGACCCCTGCGTTCATCCCCGTGGCCACCAAGGCGACGGTGAAAACGCTCACGCCCGAGCAGATCCGCTCCACCGGCGCGCAGGCGATCCTGTCCAACGCCTACCACCTGTACCTGCAGCCAGGGCCCGACATTGTCGACGAGGCCGGCGGCGTCGCCGCCTTCGAAAACTGGCACGGCCCCACCTACACCGATTCCGGCGGCTTCCAGGTGATGAGCCTCGGCGTCGGCTTTAAAAAGGTCCTCGCCATGGACACCGCGGGCCTGACCGAGGGCGACATCCGTGCGGCGAACAAGGATCGCATGGCGCGTGTCGACGACGACGGCGTCGACTTCAAATCCGTCATCGACGGCTCCTCCCACCGCTTCACCCCTGAAGTGTCGATGCAGATCCAGCACCAGCTGGGCGCCGACATCATGTTTGCCTTCGACGAACTGACCACGCTTGTGGATACCCGCTCCTACCAGGAGCATTCCGTCGAGCGCACCCGTCGTTGGGCCCGTCGTTGCCTCATCGAGCACGACCGTCTGACCGAGGTTCGGGCGGACAAGCCGCTGCAGTCCCTGTGGGGCGTGGTGCAGGGTGCGCAGTACGAGGACCTGCGCCGCCAGGCTACGCACGGCTTGTTGGATCTTCACCGTGAGGCGCTCGACGAGGGCCGCCGTGGCTTCGGTGGCTTCGGCATCGGTGGCGCCCTGGAGAAGGAAAATCTGGGCACGATCGTCGGCTGGGTCACCGACGAGCTGCCCGTCGACATGCCCCGCCACCTGCTGGGCATTTCGGAGCCCGACGACATTTTCACCGCCGTCGAGGCCGGCGCCGACACCTTCGACTGCGTCGCCCCGACGCGCCTCGGCCGCCGCGGCGGCGTGTACACCTTGGACGGCCGCATGAACCTCGCCGGCGCCCGCTTCAAGCGCGACTTCTCCGGCGTGGACGAGGAGTTCGGCGGCTACGTCTCTGAGAACTTTTCCCGCGCCTACATCCACCACCTGCTCAAGGCGAAGGAGTTCCTGGCGGGCACGCTGTGCACGATCCACAACCTAGAGTTCATGATCCGCCTCGTGGACAACATCCGCCTTGCCATCGACGCCGGCGATTACGAGGCCTACCGCGACGAGTTCCTCGGCCGCTACTACGCCGGGAAGTAGGGGACATGTAGTCGCGCAGCCAGCTTAGGAGCAAACCCGAACTCGACCCGATGTCCTGTTAGACGCCCTCTGGGGCACTCATGTGCTCGATCTAGCAAGCAGGGTGAGTTCGGGTTTGCCCCTAAGCTGTGATTTGCGGGTCTAGGGTTGGAGCGATTTTGGGGAAACTTCGAGCCGCATCCGGCTAAAGCGAATCGTTTTGTTGCTCGGTGGATACAACAAGTTGCGCGATCCAAGTCGAAAGCAGGAGCAGAAGGAAATTCGTGCAGCGCGCTCCGTTTTGTCTGCCTGGAAAAGAGAGTAAATACGCCTTGCTGTTATGGGGTTAAACACATAAACTTGCTGCTGGTTACCTATTAAGCGGAGCGTGGGGGTGAACAAATGGCCACTACAAAGTTTGAAGACTTCATCCAGCCATATCGAGAATCGGAATCGCCAGCAGCCGAGGTAATTCGTGATGCGGCAACGCGAGCGTTTGCTGCGGAACTTGCAGAGCGTAAAGCGGTAGGTGCTGCACTTGCGTCGGCCCGGCATGATCGCGGCGCAACTCAGCAATCTGTTGCTGATGCTGCCGGAATTCAACAGGCTGAACTGAGTCGCATAGAAAATGGAGTTGGGAATCCGACGGTAGAAACGCTGCTTAAGGTTCTAGCTGCGCTGGATTTGCGCTTGGCCTTCACACCGGCTCGTAAGGGACGGAACTGAGAAAAACTTTCGCCGAGCACATCGTGAACTCCCAAGGACAACTCGGCATGTTATTGAGGATCCCATCTTCCTGGGCTCCAGGGCGTCCCAACTCGTTCAGATGGCAGATCACGTTGCGTGGAGTGCGAATTCGTCGTTAATGAAAGTGCCCAAACACAAGTTCGCCCACAATTGGTACAGCGAGTACCTCGCTCCACGTGATCCTTCCAGGGGGGCCACGCGAGTTAGATTAGAAACAGCTAGACCCCCTTGGTCCACACGTGTGGAGGGGGTCTGCATCAGCAACAGTACAGGTTTCGGAGCCCTGTGGGTTACACGCTCTCGTCGGCAATGCGATGTTCGGCGCGGCGCACGGCTGCGATCGTCGGATAGGTGATCGGCAGCAGCACGACCTCCATGAGGGTCTTCCACAGGAACCCAACAACGACGTAGTTGATAAACGTGCTCGCGGAATCGACGCCGATCACGCTCGCGGCGATGGTGCAGAACAGCAGCGTGTCCGCGAATTCGCCGACAATGGTGGAGCCGATCAGGCGCGCCCAGAGGCGGTCGGTGCCGAAGCGGTCCTTCATCTTCTGCAGTACCCACGCGTTGAGTAGTTGACCCACTACGTAGCCGGCGAGCGAGGCCGCGACGATGCGCGGCAACAAGCCCAGGACTGCGGCGAAGGTGTCTTGCATGTCGTAGAAGTCCGCCGCGGGCAGCCAGATGGCGATGTAGAACGTCACCACGGCAAGCACGGCGATGAAAAAGCCGGTGAACACGGCGCGGCGTGCGGCTTTGAACCCGTAGACCTCGGCGATGACGTCGCCGATGACATAGGAGATGGGGAAGAGGAAGAAGGCCCCGTCGGTGACTAGCGGCCCGATGACCACGCCTTTTTGTGCCGTGATGTTCGAGATGAGAAACACCGCGCAGAACACGGCGAGCAGGTACGGGTATGGGGAGCGGGATACGCGCGGTGACATGCGCAATATCATTGCACATATGGCTGTTTTCCAAGGTCCTGCTGGTCGCTATGCGCCGAGTCCGAGCGGCGATCTCCACTTTGGCAATTTGCGTACGGCGGTGCTGGCGTGGCTGTTTGCTCGCCAAAGCGGCCGGAAGTTCTTTTTGCGTGTGGAGGATATTGATTCGGAGCGTTCATCCGCGGAGTCGGCGCTGCGCCAGATTGAGGACTTGGAGGCGCTCGGCCTCGACTTCGATCCTCCGGTGCTCTACCAGCACGATCGCGGGGACGCGTATGCAGATGCGCTGGCTCGCTTGGATACGTATGAGTGTTATTGCACGCGCCGGGATATCCGGGAGGCGGCGTCGGCGCCGCATGCGCAGCCGGGGATGTATCCGGGGACGTGTCGTGATCTCACGGAGGAGCAGCGTGCTTTACGACGACGCGACCTCGCCGACGAGGGCCGCCTCCCCGCAATCCGTCTGCGGGCCCACGTGCGTGAGTGGACGGTTGAGGATTTCTACCACGGTGCCTACACGGGGCCGGTTGATGATGTGATTTTGAAGCGCGGCGGGCGTGTGGATCAGGCGCAGGCGGGGGATTGGGCGTACAACTTGGCGGTCGTTGTGGACGACGGTTTTCAGGGGGTGGATCAGGTTGTGCGAGGCGACGATTTGTTGTTTTCTGCCCCGGCACAAGCGTATTTGGCTGATCAACTTTCTCTCGTGACGCCTTTTTATATTCACGTTCCGCTTGTGGTGGGGCCAGGGGGTCGTCGATTAGCAAAGCGCGATGGTGCTGTCACCTTGCGGGAGATGTTGGCCGATAAACGTCAGTCCGACATTGTGCGTGATATTGCCGGGTCGCTCGGATATGGCCAGGTAGATAGCGTGAATGGTTTGTTGGATGTGTTCGAACCGTCACAACTGTCGCGCGACCCATGGACGTGGGAATCTTTGTAATTGCTGTGTTTTAATGAAGTATAACCTGTTTTTTATATGTTAAAACTCTTGCGGTCGGTCTGAAGCTCACTCATATTTGGAGGAAGGTCACGTGGCTGCGTTTGGGGACGCACCACTGGGCAACGAACCTCTAAGGAGACTTCATGATTTCGAAGAAGATTGCTGCGAGCACCGTTGCGCTTGCCCTCGGCGCTTCGGCTGTTGTCGCCCCGCAAGCAACCGCGCTGCCAGAAGAATTCACAAGCCCTCCGGGTCGGACCGCGAACCCACAGCAGGGCGCATGTGCTGTTGTGCTGGATCAGAACATCACCACGGTGAACCCTGGCGTGGCGCTGAAGACAACCCAAAACGGGGTCAGCGTGGGTGTTGGCCTCGACGAGGTAGACAACGCTTTCGTGCCGTGGGTGAGCGTAAGCGCTGACAGTGAGCGGGTGTTTCAATCCGGCACGGCGTTCATCGTTGTTGAAAACGTAGGTACGCAGGATGCAACCCACTCCTACAAGCTTGAAGCTCTGAAGAAGGGCTCCGTTGAGATCAAGCGCAAGGGCAATGAGCCCGTTGAGATGCTTGATGTCAACGAGGTTGCGCTGATTGATCAGGAGTCCTTTTCGCTGAAGCGTGATCAGAAGCGCACGGCCGTTGTGAAGCTGGCTGTGGACAGCAATCAGCAGGCGCAGACGTGGGCCTGGAGGGTCAATAATCCGACGATCTTGGCGGCTGAGAAGACCCGCGTCAGCCCAACTGTGCAGATTGACGTCGCCCCGTGGGTATTTGAGACCGATGACTGCGCGCCAATTGTCGCTTCTGAGCAGCAGTCCCAGGCGATCATCGCGGACGGCAACGAGTACGACACCGGCATCACGGTGGCCAATGCGGAGAACGACTACCAACGTTTGACCGGCAACGTTTCCATCGCTGGCAAGAAGATCGAGGGTGCCAAGGTGCGTGTCGACGACACCGGCAAGGTCTACGTCACCCTCCCCAAGGGCGCGACCGGTTCGGTTGATGACGACAAGGCGGCGAAGGTTGATGTGGAAATCATCGCGAACCCTCGCGAGACCACCAAGGACGAGGATTTCGACGCCTACAAGAACCCACAGGTACTGCGCGTTGCAACCGAGGACGGCGTTGTTGATCAAGACACGCCGAAGTTCACCGGTTCCGTCCCCGTTGCCAAGTTTGCTCCCGCCTACAACACGCCGAACACGGTCAAGCCGGGTGGCTCCGTTGATGTCGCGTTGAAGGCACAGCCTGGCGACGTCCGCGGCACCGCCGTCGACGCCACCTACACCGTCGTCGACGCACCGGAAGGGTGGACCGCCGAACCAGCCAAGGACGGCACGCTGAAGGTCACCGCCCCGAAGGGCGCGAAGCACGGCGATACCGCCACGTTCACCGTGGACGTCACCTACGCCGACGGCTCCAAGGACACCATCGACACGGTGGTGACGGTGCGCGAGACCGACGCAAACCTGAACACCCCGGGCTACGGCGAGACCTACGGCAAGGTCGGGGTGGAGGTCAGCCTCGAGCAGAACAACAAGAACCTGCCGGAGGGCTCCACCTTCACCATCACCCCGGGCCAGGACTTGGGCGATTGGGTGCCGAAGGTTGATCCGGCAACCGGCACCATCACCGTCACCATCCCGGGCTCCGCAAAGCCTGGCGACGTGAAGACGATCCTGGTTGACGTGACCTACCCGGACGGTTCCGTGGATAAGAACGTTCCGGCGAAGGTCATCGTCCACGGTGCCCCGGAGTACCCGAAGGTAGAGAAGACCCCGGGCCAGAACGCCACCTTGAAGCCGAAGAAGGACGACGTGCCGGGTGGTTCCACCTACGAGATCACCCCGGGTCAGGATCTTGAGGAGTGGAACCCGCAGATCGACGCCAAGACTGGCGACATCACGGTCACCATGCCAAAGACCGCGAAGGATGGCGACGAGAAGATCATCAACGTCACCGTCACCTACCCGAGCGGCAAGACCGACGTCGTGCCGGCAAAGGTCACGGTGAAGGTCCCGGAGACCCAGCCGGGCAACGGCACCGACAACAACACCCCAGTCGACAACAACACCACCACCGTGATCGTTGTCTACCCGGGCCAAAAGACGGAGGTTCCGCCGCCGAACGGTTCGGGCGAATGGAAGATCCCGGACAACCCGAAGATCCCGGAGGGTTGGAAGGTCGAGGTCAACCCAAGCACGGGCAACCTGACCATCACCCCGCCAGCCGACGTGAAGCCGGGCACCAACATCACCATCCCGGTGGAGGTGAAGACACCGGACGGCAAGACCACGATCGTCGAGATCCCGGTCAAGACCGACAACGGTTCCATCCCGAACGACCCAGGCCAGAAGCAGCCGCAGAACCTGGTGTCTGACCAGGGCTCCTCGGAGAACATCAAGAAGTGCTTCGACAGCATGTCGTCCGAGAGCAACCCGCTGCTGTGGCTGGTTCCGCTCGGCCTGCTGATCGCCATCGGTGCACCGCTGGCCGGTCCGCTCGGCGCCGAGCTGGGCAAGGCAGCAGCGAACGTGTCGGAGAAGATGAACATCCCGAACCCGCTCGAGCAGTTCGGCCTCGGCGGCGAGACCAACCGCCGCCCGCAGCCGGAGTGGATGCGTCAGATCCAGGTTGAGGCTGACCGTCTGCAGCAGCAGTTCGGCCCGGAGGTCACCCAGGCAGCAGCCATCGGTTTGTCCCTGGCTGGTCTGGCAGCAGGCATTGGCATCCTCGCCGCCCTGTGCAAGGACGGCGAACTGCCGGAGTGGGCCCAGAGCTCCAAGTCAGATGCGAAGGGTTCCTCCGACAAGGGCGAAGACAAGGGCGAGGACAAGAGCGACGGTAAGGAGACCGAGGAAACCGCCTAACCCTTCTCTTCCGAACACCGTAAAAGGCTGATGCCAGTTCGCACTCGGAACTGGCGTCAGCCTTTTACGCATTTCTGCCCGGCACGCGCAGCGCGGCGGGATTACGATTTACACCATGCTGCGGGAAAACGAAGTCATTATCCGGCAAACCAAAATCTTCGGTCGCAATGAGTTCGCGATCGAAGCACCCACCGGACAATCGCTTGGCACGGCACGGCAAACGAAGCTCAACATGAAAGACGTGCTGAGCCGGGCCTCGCGCCAAGTCGATGTGTTCGACGCAGGCGGCACGCACCTTATCAGCATCGAAGACCCGATCGACCTCATCCGCGACAGCTACACCGTGCGTCTAGTCACGCCCGCGATGGAGCTGGCGCGGCTGACATCGCGGTTCAAGCTCATGGGCTCAAAATTCGACCTCGACATCGCAGGGTTTCCCGAGGTGCAAGTCGAAGGCAAGGTGTTCAACCGCAACTACACGCTCACATCGCAGGGCCGCCCGATCGCGCACGTGGTCGCGGAATACAAAGGCTTCGGGCGCGAACTGACCGGCAAGTCGGACTACCGGGTGCAGTTCGAGCCGGAGCTGAGCGAACGCCAGCACGCTGCGATCCTCGGTGTGGTCATCGCGATCGACATGTGGCGGGTCAAGCGCCGCCAACAATCCAGCTAGACACAAACAGCGCTAGACACAAACAAAGCCCCCGCACGTGACGGGGGCTGAACGCGAAATCCGGGGTGGGTTACGCGTCGGAGTCGGTGGAGCGGCCGGCCAGGCGGGCGTCGATACGCAACAGGCCCGAGCCGTCCTTGCCAACAAGCTTGAGCTGGTCGACGATCTCGCTCACGGTCGACTCTTCCTCAATCTGCTCCTCCAGGAACCAGTTGAGCAGCGGGCGGGACTCGAGGTCGCCGACCTCGTCAGCAAGACGAGTGATCTGGCGGATCTGTTCGGAAACCTTCTTCTCGTGCGCAAGAGCAGCCTCAAACGCGTCGAGCGGAGTCTTGATCTCAGGCGCGTCGATTTCAATGTTGTGCGGCTTGACGTGCTCGCCACGGTCGATGAGGTGCTGGGCGAACTTCTGCGCGTGGTCGCACTCCTCAGATGCCTGCGCGGCGAACCACTCGCTCAGGCCCGGGAAGGACAGGGCGTCCATCTCGTTGGCCAGGTAGCGGTAGATGTAGGCGGCACCGTACTCTTCGGTGACTTGCTGGTTGATTGCTTCGTAAAGCTTTGCGTCGATCATGCACGCGAGTATACAGCAGCCCAGATTGGAGCGGAAGAGTAAAAGAGCTATAAGCTCGGGCACCGTGCCCCAGGGATCGAACTTCTCCGCAAAGCGTGTCACCGCCACGCTGAACCGCCTGCGCGCGCACCCCGAAATCGCAGGCCAACAGGCATGGCTGCGGGGGATCGCGGCGCACTCGAACGCGTTGCGGCCCGACCTTGCGCCGGTGGTGGAATCCTACCTGGGGGTCGAGCCGCTGGCAGAAGATGTGTTCGAAAACATGACCATCGGGGAGATCGCGGTTTGTTACGAGGCGTTCCTGGCGCTCAGCGACAGTAAGGCGCGCAAGGACGCGGGCCAGTACTTCACGCCCGACGACGCCGCCGCGTTCATGGCCCAGCACGTCAACCGTTTCCCGGAGGGCACGTGGGTGGACCCGTGCTGCGGCACTGGGGTGCTCGCGTGGCATCTTGCGCGGAAGGTTGATGGGGATGTGGGGGGCTTCGTCGCAAAGCAATTGATCCTGGTGGACATCGACCCGGTCGCGCTGCACACCGCGGTGGTGCTGCTGTCGCACTTCCTCGCGCCGGGCGACACCGCAGGCTTTGAAGCGCTCGCCGCGCGCTGCGTGGTGGCCGATTTTCTTCACGACGACATCCCCGCCCACGACTTTGTCATCATGAACCCGCCGTACGCCTCCACCGCGCGCGACGACACGTTCGCCACCGCCGCCACCCGCGACCTGTTCGCCTATTTCATGGAGCGTGTCGCCACCACCAGCCGCGGCTTCATCGCGGTCACGCCCGCCTCCTACCTGGGCGCGCCGAAGTTCGCAGGGCTGCGATTGCTTGTCGACGAACACCTCACCGGCGGCGACATCACCGTCTTCGACAACGTCCCCGACACCCTGTTTCGCGGCTACAAGTTCGGCTCGTCGAACACGTCGAAAACCAACTTTGTGCGCGCTGCCGTCACCGTGTGCCCGCCGGGGGCAAGCGCGTGGCGGGTCACGCCGATCTTGCGATGGCGTGCGGCATCAAGGGCAGCCTTGCTGGAAAAGGCACCGCACCTGCTCGCGCCGCGGCAGATCGGTCAGGGAGGGGAGTGGCTGAAGATCCACCCCGACCACCAGGAAATCTGGCGGCAAATGCAGGGGTGGGAGCGCACCATCGCCGACCTTGTCGTACCTGGCCCGACGGAGTTTTCGCTCACCGTAGCCACCACCCCGCGCTACTACATCTCCGCCGCGTTCGGGGAGTTGAGCAGGCGCTCGAAGCAGGTGCTGCACTTCGCCACCGCACACGACCGTGACCTCGCGGCGGTGACGCTGAACTCGTCCGCGCCGTATTTGTGGTGGCGCTGGCACGACGGCGGCGTAAGCCTCACCCGTCGCGTGCTCATGTCCGTGCCGGTGCCCGACATCGAGCCTGTGCTTATTAGTGACATCCGCGCCTCCGAACGCGACAACCTAGTCACCAAACTCAACGCCGGCATTATCAACGAAAACGTCAAGCACCCCTTCGCCCTTGTGGAGCGGCTCAACCGCGTGGTGTTCGGGCGCGACGTGGACGTGGCGGCGGCGTACGCGCAGGACCTCACGCAAGCGCCGTAAGCAAATAATCCGTGCCGCGCGCGAGGGCCATGTCCATCTCGTACTTCGGCTTGCGCGGCGACCCGTCCTGCTGGCGGCCCTGGTTGAAGACTTTGATGATGCCGCGGGCGATGGCGTCGCTAATAGATGCAGTGTCCGGGAAGTAGTACGCCTCAATGCTGGTCACCGTGTGCGCGACCTTGAGCTCGCGCGAGTTCGGCTTACGGTCTTTCACTACCTTGCCGCGCTTGGCCATGTGCCAGCGGTAAAACGCGTCCTCGTCGGTGTAATCCGGCACCGTGTTGACCACGATGAAACCGACCCCGTCCTGTGCTGCGGCGAGGTCCACCGAGTACTGGTCGTTCAGCGGCGTGCGGTCCGCTTTGCCATCGGTGGAGTGCACCTTCAAATCCCAGGTACGGGTGCCCTGATAGTCGAACTCCGTGTGGCCGATGGTCGCCGGGCCGCCCTTGAACTTCGCCGCATAAAACGGCAGAACCTTGAACTCGGCGTACCAGGCGAACCACTCCGTTTGGTTCCGGTTGCGGTACTGCGCCGCGAACATCTCCTCCACACACGTGCGCCCGTCGAACGGGAGGCTCGCCCAATCGGTGTCCGCCCGCAGGCCGAGCGCCTCCGCAGCACCGGCGACGAGCGCGTTGGCTTCCAGCAGCGGGGAAGCGAAATCCTCCGCGCCCGCAAACCGGCGCGTGGCCAGGTGCAGCAGATTATTCAGCCCGTTGAGCGTGATCGTGTAGCCCGACGAGTAATCACGCGGCCCCCACGTCCCGCCCAACTGCTGTGCCAACCAACGCCCGAGCTCGATCTTGGTTGCGTCCTCCGGCGCGTTGTTGTTGTCGATCGCGCGCGCCAGGTTTACCAGCACCGACTTGCGCTCTTTTGACCCCGGCCCGAGCGTCTCCGGGCCCGAACCCGTCAGCGCGCTAATGCGGTTGACCGCCTCCAACTTGTTTTTCGCCGGGGTGAAGTCGTCCGACGAGAGCTTGCTAAACGACGACACCCCCGACCCCCGGGTGCGAGACGTCTGGGCGGTGAAGTGGTCGTCGACAATTGCGCGCAGCGTCGCCGCCCGACCGTCAACACCGGAGCCCAGGATGTACTGGGCGAAGTTGTCGAAGATGCTGTCCGCGATCTCCTCCGCAGTCCACGCGTCCTCGTACGGCACGCCGAGTTCCTCGGCGGCGGCAAGGGCGATCGCGCGCGGGATCATGCCCGCATCCGCAACCGTGAAACGACCGACATCCAGCAGGTCAGCGAGTTGATCGAGCGCAGTGTTGGTAGTGTTTGCGGTGGTGGTCACGCACAAAACGGTAGCAAAAACGCCCCGCGTAAAAACGCGGGGCGTGAAATTTGCGGAGGATGTGGGATTTGAACCCACGAGGGTCGTGAAACCCGCACGCGTTCCAGGCGTGTGACATAGGCCGCTAGTCGAATCCTCCAGCGAACAACCTCCCCGGCATGCACCGGCGAAGCGTCTTTGGACATGGTAATGCACACACCCCACAGCGCCAAAACGGCAGGTGGGGCGCGCAGGTTGTGTTCTGGCGGAAGAGATGGCTACAGTGTCAGGCAGGATCTCACGCGGTGTTATCTTGTGAACTCCCCCAGGGCGGGAACGCAGCAAGGGTCAGCGAGCTCTAGCAGGTGCGTGGGGTCCCTTTTTCATGTTCGGGGACGGATAGGCCGGTACGATGGTGGGCACGCAAAATTCGCCTTCGAACATCTGGAGTGATGATGTCTCTCAAGGACCTGGACGCAGCCCAGTTCAACGAACTCGCCGAGCGCACTCGCGCACAGTACGAGGAACTCAAGGCCCGAAACCTCAACCTGAACCTGACGCGCGGCAAGCCGTCCGCAGAGCAGCTCGGGTTCTCTGACGCGCTGCTGTCGCTGCCGGGGGCGGACGACTACACCGACAAGACCGGCGCTGACGTGCGCAACTACGGCAACCTCGACGGCATTGCGGACATCCGCGAGCTGTGGGCCGGGGCCCTCGGCGTCGCCCCGGAGAACGTCGTCGCGGGTGATTCCTCGAGCCTGAGCATCATGTTCGACCTCGTCTCGTTTGCCTATATCTGGGGCACCAACGACTCGCCGCGCCCCTGGAAGGACGAGGAGACCGTCAAGTGGATCTGCCCGGTGCCGGGCTACGACCGCCACTTCACCATCGTCGAGCACTTCGGCTTCGAGATGATCCAGGTGCCGATGACCCCGACCGGCCCCGACATGGACCTCGTCGAGGAACTGGTGAAGGACCCGCAGGTCAAGGGCATGTGGTCGGTGCCGATCTTCGGCAACCCCACCGGCATCACCTACTCCGCCGAAACCATCGAGCGTCTCTGCGCCATGGAGACCGCCGCGCCAGACTTCCGCCTGATCTGGGACAACGCGTACGCAATCCACACGCTGACCGACGAGTTCCCGGACAACCCGAACGTGCTCGAGATCTCCGCGAAGCATGGCAACCCGAACCGCTTCTGGTACATGTCGTCCACCTCCAAGATCACGCTCGCAGGCTCGGGCGTGGCGTTCTTCGCTTCCTCCAAGGAGAACCTGGACTGGTACAACAGCCACGCTGGCGTGCGCGGCATCGGCCCGAACAAGGTCAACCAGTTGGCGCACGCCCGCTTCTTCGGCGACGTCGACGGCCTGCGCGCCCACATGCTCAAGCACGCCGGCTCGCTCGCTCCGAAGTTTGCGGCGGTCGTCGGCATCCTCAAGGAGCGCCTCGGCGAGTACGGCGTCGCCGAGTGGACCGAGCCGACCGGCGGCTACTTCATCTCCCTGGACGTCAAGGACGGCTCCGCCAAGCGCGTCTGGGAACTGGCCAAGGAAGCCGGCATCACCCTGACCAAGGCCGGCGCATCCTTCCCGGGAGGCATCGACGAGCACGACGAGAACATCCGCCTCGCACCGTCCCTGCCGCCGCTCGACGAGGTCCGCACCGCCATGGACGGCGTTGCCACCTGCGTGCTGCTCGCCTGCATCGAGGCGCATGAAAACTGATCAGGTCGCCGCATGGCTCGGGTCGTTCATGGACATCGAGCTCATGCTTATCGACGACGCCGCCGTCGCCCTCACCACCATCAACACCACCCCCGCGGCCTGCACCGTCGGCTTCTCCCAAGTCGATACCGGCCTGGTCATCGACGGGGATGGGGCGACTGATGTGCGGTGTGAGATTGTGACGGTAGGTGGGGTCGTCGATAAGCAACTGCCCGGGCGCGCCGTCGTTGCCGCAGCCCGTGCCATCGAACGCCTCGGCATCCCCGCACAACCCGGCGTGCTGCTCGAAGGCGCCCTCGACGAGCTCGGCACCACCGCACGCCACGGCTGGCTGCGCGAACCCGAACTCTTCGACCGCGGCACACCGCTATACCGCGAACCCGACAGGCTCACCCTGCTGCTCGAACTCGTCGCGCTTACCGACGACGAATACACCATCGCCCGCGACCAAGGCCTCGACGTCCTAACCCGCAGGCTACGACGCCGCGGCACCAACACCACCGAATGGAATCGCGAGGCCGAGTAAGGTAGCCCGCGTGGCTCTGTACAGGAAATACCGCCCCGCAACATTCGGCGAAGTCGTCGGGCAAGAACAAGTAACCCGGCCGTTGTCCACCGCACTGGACAACAACCGCATCTCACACGCCTACCTGTTCTCCGGCCCACGAGGCTGCGGCAAAACATCATCCGCCCGCATCCTCGCGCGCTCACTCAACTGCGCCGAAGGACCAACCTCCACCCCCTGCGGCGTATGCCCCTCCTGCGTCTCCCTCGCCCCCGGCGGCAACGGAAACCTCGACGTCATGGAAATCGACGCAGCCTCCCACGGCGGCGTCGAAGACATGCGCGACCTGCGCGAACGCGCCCTGTATGCGCCAAGCGAATCGCGCTACCGCGTCTTCATCATCGACGAAGCCCACATGATCTCCAAAGAGGGCAACAACGCCCTGCTCAAAATCGTCGAAGAACCACCCGCCCACCTCATCTTCATCTTCGCCACCACCGAACCCGAAAAGATGCTGGGCACCATCCGCTCGCGCACCCACAACTACCCATTCCGCCTGCTCGCGCCCCAAGCCATGCGTTCGCTTCTCGAGCGCATCGTTGCCGACGAAGGCGTCACCGTCGACGAAAACGTCTACCCCCTGGTCATCCGCGCCGGCGGCGGCTCCCCGCGCGACACCCTGTCCATCCTCGACCAACTCCTCGCCGGCGCCGGACCCGACGGCCTGACCTACGACCTTGCCCTGCCACTGCTGGGCGTCACGGACCTCACACTTCTCGACGCCGCCGTCAACGCCATCGCCACCAACGACGGCTCCGCCATGTTCCACACCATCGACGAAGTCATCGAATCCGGCCACGAACCCCGCCGCTTCGCCCTCGACCTCCTCGACCGCATGCGCGACCTCCTCCTCATCCGCACCGTGCCCGACGCATTCGGGCAAGGACTTGTCGACGCCCCCACCGACCGCTCCGAAATCCTCAAACACCAAGCCGAACTCTTCACCCCCGCCCACCTCTCCGCCCTGGCCACCGAAGTCAACGACCGACTCCCAGACCTCGCCGGCGCCACCTCGCCCCGCCTGCTCCTCGAAATCATGATGGCGCACCTCCTCACCGTCAGCGTTGGCGGCGGCGCGGTGGGTGCGGCGCCGGGTGCTGGTACGGGTGCTGGTGCTGGTGCTGGTGCTGTTGGCTCTGCTGGTTCTGCCGGTGGTGCTGCTGGTGCTCCCTCCGGCGCCGCTGGCGGGGGAGGCGCTGCTGCCGCCGCAGCCGCTGCAGCCGCCGCCGCGAGCGCCCGCACCGCCTCGCGCAAACCCGCACCCGCGCCCGCGCCTGCTCAACCGGCATCCGAGCAGCGAGCGCAGCAGACGCCGCCACCCGAACCACAGCAGCCTGCGTCGGAACCGCCGCACGAACCTGCGCCGCAACCGGAACCGCAGCGTGAACCCGAACCTGCCCAACCCGCGCCGCAGCAACCCGCGCCGCAACAGGCCGCACCACAACCGGACACGGACGACCTGTACCAGCGCATCGAACGCGACTGGACCCGCCTGCGCCAATCCGTCGGCGCACGCAACCAGGTCGCCGAAATCATGCTGACGGAGGCGAAACCGCTCGGCTTCGACAACGACACCCTCGTCGTCGGCCATCACACCGGAGCGCTCGCCGACCGCATCAACGCCGAACGCAACAACGCAGACATCGTCGCCGTATTCACCGAAAAGCTCGGCACGCCAATCAAGGTCCGCTGCGTGGTCGGCACCAACCCCGACGCCGCCCACGTCAAGCGGCCAAAACCGAGGGAGGTGTGGAATCCGGGGGAGGGGTCGTCGACAAGCGAAAAGCTCGAAGACCCTGCCCCCGCCAACAGTTGGCAAGCCGCCGTCGCCGCAGCCAGCCAAAAAGCCGCCGAACGCGCCAAACGCGAACGCGACGACATCCCACCACCACCCGAACCCACCGAACCCTTCGAAGAAGCCGAACCCGAATACACACGCGAAGACGAAGAACGCGACATGGCCCAAGAAGCACGCGACGGAGAACGAACCGCCGACCGCCGCGACGCCACCGAAGTCGCCATGGATCTCCTCGCCGCCGAACTCGGAGCCAAACCCCTCTAAGCGACGCGTACAATGGCCCACGGAGCTTTACCAACAAACGAAAGGTTGCAACCATGACCCAGCCACAGGACATGCAGGAACTCATCCGCCAAGCCGCCGAAGTGCAGGCCGCACTCCAGCAGGCGCAGATGGAACTGCTGCAGACCGAGGTCACCGGCACCGCAGGCGGCGGTCTCGTTGCCGTCACCATGACCGGCGGCGCCGAAATCACCGACCTGACCATCAAGCCGGAAGCCGTTGACCCGGAGGACGTCGAGACGCTGCAGGACCTCATCCTCGCCGCATACCGCGACGCCCACGACCAGGCCGGCAAGCTCGCCGAAGAGAAGATCGCCCCGCTGACCGGCGGCGCAATGGGTGGCGGCGCACCGCAGGGTGGCGCCCCGCAGGCAGGCCCGGGCGAGATCCCGTTCGGCGGCATCGTCTAACCTGTCGCTTCCCGCGTCCGGCCGGCTTGGTCGGGCGCGTTTTTCATGCCACGAAAGGAACCCCCGCGTGTTTGAAGGACCGCTGCAAGACCTTATCGACGAATTCTCGCGCCTCCCCGGCATCGGCCCCAAGTCCGCGCAACGTATCGCGTTTCACTTGCTGAAGACGGAGCCGGAGGACATCGATAGGCTGCGCGCCGCCTTGGCCGCCGTGCGCGACGGGGTGACGTTTTGTCGCATCTGCAACAACGTCTCGCGCGAGGAAGTGTGCCGCATTTGCGCCGACTCGAGCCGCGATAAGTCGCTGGTGTGCGTGGTGGAGGACGCGAAGGACATCCAGGTCATTGAGCGCACGGGGGAGTATTCGGGCCGTTACCACGTATTGGGTGGGTCGTTGGATCCGTTGGCGAATGTCGGCCCGAAGGATCTGGCCATCGCGCCGTTGTTGCAGCGCATTGGCGGTGTGCTTGACGACGTCGACGGCGCCGACAACCCCGACGTCACCGAAGTCATCTTGGCTACCGACCCTGATACGGAGGGGGAGGCGACGGCGTCGTATTTGGCGCGTCTGTTGAAGGACTTCCCGTCGCTGACGGTGTCGCGCTTGGCGTCGGGTATGCCGCTTGGCGGGGACTTGGAGTTTGTCGACGAGCTGACACTCTCCCGCGCGTTAACCGGGCGCCTCAAGCTGTGATTTGTGGATAACTCTTTACTTTTCGACGACCCCACGCCCAGTTATCCACAGGCCAGGTGCACTTTCTCTGTTGACGGTTTAGCGTTTTAGGCATGAATTCGTTCGAGGTGTTAGTGCAGGCGATGTCGGCCGCAGCGTTAGAGACGCTGGCTGACTTCGACCTTGAGGTTGCACTCGCCTCGGGCTTTGCACCGGATCGGGCGCGTGCGTGGTCGCGGCTGCGGGATGTGTATTTCGGGCGCACCAAGTTCACGCGCAAGCAGGCGGTGGCCGCTACGCGGGCTCGGGCGTTCTCGTTGGACGAGCTCGCACTGATCGAGCGTCGCATTGCCTCGGTCAAGGATACGTCCCAGCGGTGGGCGCTGCGCCTGGCTTTGCTTGAGGTCGAGGGTGGCTACCGGGCGATTGAGGCGGCAGCCCGCTCCTTGGTGCCGGCAAACGAGAAGCCGGCGGTGGATGCGGCGAAATTTGGCCCGTCGCGAAACGGCAAACGCACCCTGCACTTAACCTACGACGAGCGCGAGATCTCCGACATGGAACACGCCGGGCGGTTAGGTATTGATCAGGACCGTCCGGCTGCACCCCAGATTGCGGAGAACCTCATTGGGATCTTCTTCGGCGAGGGCAAGGTCGCAACCGCAGCGCCGCGTCCGACGGTGTTGGTGCCGCTGCCGGATTATCTGCGCATCTTGGATGGCACTGGTGATGATGTTCTGTTGGCGATGACTGATGGCACCACCATGACCGGTGCGGAGTTTTTGGCCGCCCAGTTCGGTGATGCGTTGGAGGTGGCGGCGTTTCATCCGCAGGCCGGTGCGGTGAATCTGTACCGCACGCAGCGTTTGGCGAATCAGAAGCAGCGCGATCTGGCCAAGCTGGTCTCCCCGGTGTGTGCGTTTCCTGGCTGCCGTCACGGAGCAGACAACTGCGAGCTACACCACGTGGAGGCGTGGCAGCATGGTGGGGAGACCAACATTGGCAACCTGGCGCCATTGTGTCGCTATCACAATCGGGTGAATGATGATGACCCGTGGCGTAAGAAACGCGGCCGGATCGTCATGGTGCGGGGTGCCCCAGTATGGATCTCACCCCGCGGGTATCCGGTGAAAAACACCACCCGCGGGGCAATGGACCAACTATTTGGCGAGGCGTTCCCGACGTAGTTGGGCAACATCCTCGAGATCAAGCGGAGCCAACTCCGCAAGCGGCACGTCCAGCGCGCGTGCAATGAGCAAATCCGCCAACTGCGGGTTTCGCGCGAGCGCCGGACCGTGCATGTAAGTAGCGATCACGCTGCCCTGCACCACGCCATCCACCTTCGCGTCTGTGCGTGTGGCGGTGCTCGGTGCTGCGGTTGCGGCAGCACCAGCACTGGCAGGCACACCGTTGCCGACGCCGCGCGTCACCACACCCAGCGCCTGCGCCTCGGGCCCGAGCACGGTGGCGCCCATGTGGTTCTCAAAACCAGTTAGCGGCTCGGTCAGTTCGGCGGTGATGCCGGCCTGCGTCGGCTCGGACAGGAGTTCGCCCGTCGCACGGGTATCCAACGGCGACGTGGTGATGTCCAACAGACCCACGCCCTCAACCTCCTCGCCATGCGCACGGAACGTGTGACCCAACACCTGCAAACCGGCGCACACCGCGAAGACCGGACGACCATCAGCGGCAGCCGCCTGCAGCCCCGGAGAGGCGCTCAAGCGGGCAGCGGCGATTAACTGGGCGGCGTCCTCGCCACCGCCAAGGGTGTAGATGTCGCAGGTGGCGGGGATGTCGTCGTGAAGTAAAAAGCGCTCGATGTGCGCATCGAAACCACGCAAACGCGCACGCTCACGCAACACCAACGCATTGCCGTCATCGCCGTACGTGCCCAACACGTCGGGCAACACAAGACCAATGGTGAGTTTAGGCACGGTAATCCTCCTGCTTCGACAGCGCGCGGCGCAGATTCAGCAACGCCGTGTAGTTGGCCAACACCTCCACGCGACCCGGAGGGCAGGCACGAATCGCCTCCACAGGGTCGGGGATGCGCTCGTGGTCAATGCCGCCGTACGTCAGGCGCACCGCAAGGTCAGTGGCGCGCTCGCCGGCGGCGACGACGTGGGTGTCGCCGAAGTCCTCGAACTTCACGTCCCACAGCCACGAGACGTCCTCGCCGTCGCCTTGCTTGGCATTGACAGCGATGACGACACCGTCGGCGTCACGGTCCACCATCGACAGCGCCTCCTGCCATCCGGCCGGGTTCTTGGCCAAAAGCAGGTGGATGTCGTGTTCGCCGAGGTGGACGGTGGTGTAGCGGCCGGCGACGTTGTCCACTTCGCTGGCGGCGCGCACGGCGTCGTCGAGCGGCACCCCGAAGGCTTCGACGGCGCACGCGATGGCTTGGGCGGCGTTGCCCCGGTTCGCGCGCCCGGGCAGTTTCAGGTCGAGCACCGCTGCGCCTTGCGGGGTTTGCAGGGCGTTGTCGGTGACGGTGTATTGCGGGGTGGGGCGGCGGAATTCGCGGCCGTCGGGGAGTTTTTCGACGGCGTACCAGTCAGTTTCTTCGTCGTGCGTGACGGAGGAACGCACGATGTGCCCGCCGGAGCGTGGGTTGGTCACGGAGTCGCCGAGCCAGCCGGCGCCCGCGGCGACCCAGATGACGTTGGGGTGGTCGTAGGCGATCGAGGAGATGAGCACATCATCGCAATTAGCGACGACCACCGCATCCGGATGCGCCATCACCGCCGCACGTAGGGCGCGTTCGATGGAGTTGATCTCGCCGACGCGGTCCAATTGGTCGCGCGTGAGGTTCAGAAGGACGAACGCTTTCGGCTGCAGGCGCTCGGCAACCTTGGGGACGTGCAGTTCGTCGCACTCCAGCACGATGGCCTCCGCGTCTTTGCCGGCGAGCAAAGCGGAGATGATGCCGGCGTCCATGTTGTCGCCGCCGTCATTGGTGGCCACGGTGTGTTTCGTGCGGACGGCGCCGGCGAGCATGCGGGTGGTGGTGGATTTGCCGTTGGTGCCGGTGACCAGCACGGTGGGGCGGCCGCCGCCGAGGGAAGCCATGATGTTTGGGTCGATCGCACCTGCGACGAGGCCGCCGATCATGCCGCCGGCGCCGCGTCCGGTGGCGCGGGAGGCTGCGGTGGCGAGGTTGGCTGCGGTCGTCGCTAGGCGTGCCCGGGCTCGGGAGATGGGTCCTTGCATGCGCACAAGGCTACTCTGCGGGGGTCATGTCTCCTAGTAGGCGGGCGAATTCGTCGCCGGAGACGACGGGGATGTTTTTGCGGTCGGCGTGCATGGCTTTGCCGCGCAGTTCGGCGCCGTGGAGTTTGGCGTCGGAGACGGCGACGGAGGTTTCGCGGGTGAGTTTTTCGCGGTAGGTCAGGCCGGCGCGCATGGCGGCGTCGATGAGGTCGTCGGGGTTGCGGGTGATGTCGTCGGAGATGACGAATTCCATGCCGGGTTTGAGCCCGTCGTTGCCGAGCGTGCCGGGGTTGGTGGTGAGTGCGGGGGCTTTTTCGGCGTCGACGCGGGTGGCGCTGCGTTGGAGGCCGAATTTGTCGCCAGTGAGGTCGGCGGGGTTGTAGGTGGCGGGGTTGTCGGCCATGTGGAGGTACATGGCGATGAGTTTGAGGGTTTGCTCGCGGGAGAAGTCGGCTTCGGGGACCTGCGCGCGTTCGAGCGAGGCGGTGGCGGGTGGTGATGCGACGCCAATCATGTTGGCGACTGCGTTGATGCGGGTGTCTGTGGGGATGTGGCCATTGCGTTGCGACGACGCCAGCACGTCCACAATCATCTCCGGCCGCGGCACGTGTCCGACACGTTGGCGTCGTTTGTTGCCTCGGCCGCGGCGTGAGCGGTTGGCGCGGGCGGCGGCGTTCATGGCGCGTTTCGCCTCGGAGACGATGAAGCCCCAGGTGGTGGGGGCGTCGTGGACGATGAGGGTGCGGCCGTCGAGAAGTTTGTCCAGCGTGCGCAGGTGGCGGGAGAAGCGTGGCGCTTGGGCGAAGTCGTGTGGGGTGAGGCCGTGGGTGTGGGCGGGGCCGGGGTCGGTGCCGGGGTTGATCACGGCGTGGAAGTCTTCGCCGATGCGGCCGGAGGCGTCGAAGGTGACTGCGTCGATGGTGAGCAGGCGTGCGGTGGCCGGGTGGATGCCGGTTGCCTGCACGAATACTGCGACGAAGGGGTAGTCACTCATTGTTCAGAGGGTACTACGGCTCGGTGACCTCATACAGTGGGCGGTCGAGCGGGGCGTTGGATCGGACTTTGAAGCCGCCGATGGAGTATTCGTATGGGCGTGGGTCGGGCGCCGGGGCAGGTGCGGGTGCGGGTGCGGGGGCAGGAGCCGGTGCTTGCTCTTGTGCCGGCGCGGGTGCGGGTGCCGGGGCAGGCGCGGGCGCCGGGACAGGTGCGGGAGCGGGCGCAGGTGCCGGTACGGGCAGTTGTTGCTGTGGGGTGGGCACGCGCACGGCGGGGGCGCTTGGCGCGGGTGCTTCGGAAGGCTCGGGCGATTCCGATGACTCCGAAGGCTCCGAAGGCTCGGTCGTCTCGGGCGTCTCCGACTCAGACGATTCCGACGATTCCGACGTGGTCGTGTTGGTGACGGTTTCGGGGAAGGGGGAGACGGAGCGTTGGTCTTCGCGCCAGGATGCGCTGATCATGGCGGTGCCGACGACGGTGACGGCGACGGCGATGACGGCGGCGCCTGCGGCGACGAGTCGGCTGGCGACGCTGCTGCGGCCTGCGGTGTCGAGTTCGGCGTTGTCTTCGGTGTCGGCTGCGAGGGCTGCGGCTTCGGCGTCGACGGTGGCGAAGAATCCGGTGTCGTCCTCGCGCGGCAGGGCGGGCAAGAATGGCAGGGGTGAGATGTTGAGGTCGCCGGTGTGTGGGGTGGCGTCGATAGTCAGCGTGTGGCCGTCGGTGGTGCCGCGGGCGACGATGGTGAGGTCGCGTGCGGTGAGATCGGCGATGGTGTCGGCAAGTTCCGGAGCGTCTAGCTTTGCGACGACGCGCCCATCGACCGACACGTCCCCACCCGGAGCGATCACTGCCAGGACTTGGGTGGGGTGTTGGTCGGTTCCGTATGGGCCCACCGCGTAGGTCTGGCCGCTGGGGAGGAGGACCCAGGGGGCGCGGGGTGGTTCGTTGGTGGGGATGGAGAGGCTGGGGACGGCGAGGTCGAGGACGATGTCGTCGCCGTCGATGCGTGCGCGCACTTGGGGTGCGAAGCCGTGGCGGGCGATGTGGTCGAGGTCGGCGCGGCGCCCGGCGCTGAGTGTGCCAACCACGGCGTCACCGTGCAGTACCTCGAACCCGCCTCGGTCGAGGGGGTTGAGGGTGGCGGTGAAGGGGGTGGCGGTGGGGTCGTCGATACGCGGTTGCTCGATGGGGACGTCAAATCCGCCACCGGGTACCGCGTAGGTTCGCATCCGTTCTCCTCACCGCCTGTAAAGGTGTGCCCAAGTATAGACCTCTTGGGCAAGGCGGCCTAGTTCGCGGCGTAGGAGCGATTCACAGCCGACACGATTGCTTCAAGCGAGGCACGTGTGGTGGAGCCGGCGATGCCGACGCCCCAGGCGGAGGTGCCGTCGACGTCGGCGTAGATGTAGCAGGCTGCGTCGGCGTCGTCGCCTGCGGTGCGGGCGCGTTGCGAGTAGTCCTGCACTTCGAAGTCGATGCCGATCTGCTCGAGGGCGTTGGCGAATGCCGCGATGGGGCCGTTGCCGGAGCCTTGCACTTCTCGACGAGCCCCCTCATAGGCCACCACCGCCGATACGCGCGTGTCTTCGCCTTCTTCCTCGGCGGCGTCGATGCGGTAGGACGCCAGGTCCAGTGGGGTGTCCAGGTCGAGGTAGGTGGTGGCGAAGATGTCCCACATGTTCTTGGAGTTGACTTCGCCGCCTTCGGAGTCGGTGATGTTTTGCACCACGGCGGAGAATTCGGGCTGCATGGTCTTGGGCATGTTGATGCCGTGGTCGGTCTTCATGATGTAGGCAACGCCGCCCTTGCCGGATTGGGAGTTGACGCGGATGACGGCTTCGTAGGTGCGGCCGACGTCCTTCGGGTCGATTGGCAGGTAGGGCACTTCCCAGGTGGTGTCGCGCAGTTCGTCCCAGGTGACGTCTTCGCTGGTGGCGTCGGGGCGTACGGTTTGGGCGAGCGCGTCGAGGCCTTTGTTAATGGCGTCTTGGTGGGAGCCGGAGAATGCGGTGAAGACGAGGTCGCCGCCGTATGGGTGGCGCTCCGGCACGCGCAGTTGGTTGCAGTATTCGACGACGTCGCGGATGCGGGAGATGTCGGAGAAGTCGATTTGGGGGTCGACGCCTTGGGTGAGCATGTTCAGCCCGAGGGTGATCAGGTCGACGTTGCCGGTGCGCTCGCCGTTGCCGAACAGGCAGCCTTCGATGCGGTCGCCGCCGGCGAGGTAGCCGAGTTCGGCTGCGGCGACGCCGGTGCCGCGGTCGTTGTGGGGGTGCAGTGACAAGATCACGGCCTCGCGGTTGGCCAGGTTGCGGTGCATCCATTCGATGGAGTCGGCGTAGACGTTGGGGGTGATCATTTCCACGGTGGCGGGCAGGTTGATGATCATCGGGTTGTCTGGCGTTGCGCCCATCTTTGCGACGACCGCGTCACAGACCTCCTTTGCAAACTCCAGCTCGGTGCCTGTGAATGATTCGGGGGAGTATTCCCAGCGCCAGTTGGTGTCGGGGTAGTCGGCGGCGATGGTTTTGATCAGTTCGGCGGCGTCGGTGGCCAGGGCTTTGATCTGCTCGCGGTCCTTGCGGAACACTACGCGGCGCTGCAGTTTGGAGGTGGAGTTGTAGAAGTGCACGATGACGTTCTTCGCACCCGCGCAGGCTTCGAACGTGCGGCGGATCAGGTGCTCGCGCGCTTGGACGAGGACCTGGATGGTGACGTCGTCGGGAATCATGTCCTTTTCGATGATCTCGCGCACGAAATCAAAGTCCGTCTGCGATGCGGACGGGAAGCCGACCTCGATCTCCTTGAAGCCCATCTCCACCAGCAGGTTGAACATGCGGCGCTTGCGTTCGGGGCTCATGGGGTCGATCAGGGCTTGGTTGCCGTCGCGCAGGTCCACGGCGCACCACTGCGGCGCGTGGGTGATCTTCTTGTCGGGCCAGGTGCGGTCCGGCAGGGTGATGTCTTCTACCTCTTGGGCGAACGTCAGGTAGCGCTCGACTGGCATTTGGGAGCCGCGCTGCTTGTTCCAGGCGGGTTGGCCTTCGTTGCGTGGGCCGGAGGGGGTTTGGATTTCGCGGGGTGCAAAGAAGTCGGACATTGTTTGGTTCCTTCATTGTCGGGGGGGTGGGGGTGTCCACGGCCGGCAATGAGAAACTCCGCGACGGGGTGCCGGCCGTGTTAGTGGGCCTGATTCCCGCCGCGGCGTAGAAGGAGAAGCGTCCGTTGCGACATGCGTCACACCCTACATCACTTTATGGAAACGCGTGTGAGGAACGCCGCCGAGATGAGCATCACGCTTATCGACGACCCCACCAACACGTACCCCAACACCGACTGGTGCCTGAAGCTTTCACCCAGCAACGTCAGGCTGAGCGAGAACGCTAGCAGGGGTTCGACGATCTTGGAGGCTGGCAGGGAGGTGGCCAGGTTGCCGGCGGCGAAGGCGTATTGCTGCACGATGGTGCCGGCGGTCGCCGCGACCAACATGGCCCACAGTTGCCAGGAAGCGAGCAGTCCAGAGATGCCGCCGTGGACGAACGCGTCCACCGCCACCTTGGAGAACACGGCCTGGAAGCCGAACATGGCGCCGCAGATGATGCCGTCGATGAGTGCGCGGGTGTTGGGGCGTCGTCGAGAAGCAATGGCGAGGGCAAGTATCGAGACCACCGCACCGACCCCCACCACGGTGGCCCACTCCCAGGTCGCGGGCTCGCGCTCGCCGGGGATGGGGCGGCCGAACACGATCACACTCGCCACACTCGCGGTGAGGACGATCGCCCAAAACGCCTCCGCCTGGTGCATCCGGCGATGCTCCGCGCGCGCCGAAAACACCAGCGTGAGCATGAGGGAGAGCGCCAGGATCGGCTGCACTACCAGCAGGGTGCCAAACGCTAACGCCGCGGCCTGGAAACCGTAGGCGAGAAACGCCAGCCCCATCGACGCCCACCACGCCGGCCGACGCATGGATTTCACTACGGAACTTCCGTCGCGCATGATCCGGTGGCGCCACACAGTGCCCGCCGCCATCGTCGCCGCGGAAAGCAGCGCGAAGACAACGGCGAGAAAAATACTATGCACGGTGAATGATATTAGCGAGAGACGCCAACCAACGCTTTTGGGACGCTATTCTTGACCGTTGGAATGCACGAAGGATCCGTGGGAGGCTGACATGGCACTGATTGTCCAGAAATACGGAGGTTCTTCGTTAGAAAGCGCCGAGCGCATCAACGCGGTCGCCCGGCGCATTGTGGAGACGCGCCGGGCAGGAAACGATGTGGTGGTGGTCTGCTCTGCAATGGGTGACACCACCGACGAACTGCTTGACCTGGCAGCACAGGTCAACCCGAACCCGCCGGCACGAGAGATGGACATGCTGCTCACCGCAGGCGAGCGCATCTCCAACTCGTTGGTTGCCATGGCGGTCGACGCGCTGGGGGAGAAGGTGCAGTCCTTCACCGGCTCCCAGGCCGGCGTGATCACCACGGAGCGCCACGGCAACGCCCGCATCATCGAGGTCACGCCCGGGCGTGTGAAGGAAGCTATCGACGAGGGCAACATCGCCATCGTCGCCGGCTTCCAGGGCGTGAACCGTGAAACGAAGGACGTCACCACGCTTGGCCGCGGCGGCTCCGACACCACCGCCGTCGCGCTCGCCGCCGCATTGAACGCCGACGAGTGCGAGATCTACTCGGACGTCGACGGCGTCTACACCGCAGACCCGCGCATCGTGGCCGACGCCCGCAAACTGGACAAGCTCTGTTTCGAGGAAATGCTCGAGCTGGCCGCCAGCGGTTCCAAAATTCTTGTACTGCGCAGCGTCGAGTACGCGCGTGCCTTTAACGTGCCCCTGCGGGTGCGCTCGTCTTACAGCAACGACACCGGCACCCTGGTCGCCGGAGCATTGGAGGATATCCCCATGGAAGAAGCAGTTCTCACCGGTGTGGCCACCGACGATTCGGAAGGCAAGATCACCATCCTGGGCATCACCGACGAGGTGGGCGAGGCCGCCAAGGTGTTCCGCGCGCTCGCGGACGCTGAGGTGAACATTGACATGGTGATCCAGAACATCTCCAACATCGAGGACAACAAGACGGACATCACCTTCACCTTGCCGAAGGCCAGCGGCGCCGCCACCATGGAACTGCTGCGCGCCATGCAGGTCAACGAAGGTTGGGACGACATTACGTACGACGATGAGATCGGCAAGGTATCGCTCGTCGGCGCCGGCATGAAGTCCCACCCGGGCGTGACCGCTGATTTCTGCGACGCGCTGCGCGACGCGGGCATCAACATCGAGATGATCACCACCTCCGAGATTCGCATCACCGCCGTGGTGCGCAAGGCCGACGTGGCCGAGGCGGCGCGCGCGATCCACTCGAAGTTTGACCTCGGCGGCGACGAGCCGGCCGTGGTGTACGCAGGCACTGGACGTTAAGGAGTTTTGCAGATGACCACGCTTGCTGTTGTTGGCGCGACTGGCCAGGTTGGCCGCGTGATGCGCGACATCCTCACCGAACGTAACTTCCCGGCGGATAAGGTGCGCTTCTTCGCGTCGCCGCGCTCTGCCGGCAAGACGATTGAGTTCCGCGGCGAGGACATCGTCGTCGAGGACCTCACACAGGTCACGGAGGAGTCCGTCGCGGACGTCGACATTGCCTTGTTTTCCGCCGGTGGTTCCACGTCGCGCGAGTGGGCGCCCGTGTTCGCCGCTGCCGGCGCGACCGTGGTGGATAACTCCTCGGCGTGGCGCAAGGACACCGACGTCCCACTCGTCGTGTCTGAGGTGAACCCGGAGACGGTGAAGAACCTGGCCAAGGGCATCATCGCCAACCCGAACTGCACCACCATGGCCGCGATGCCGGTGCTCAAGCCGCTTCACGACGACGCCGGCCTGCGCACCTTGCGCGTCTCCTCCTACCAGGCCGTGTCTGGTTCGGGGCTCGCTGGTGTGGACACGTTGGCCAACCAGGTCGCCGAGTTGGGCGACCCCCACGTGCTGGTGCGCGACGGCGCCACCGACAAGCACAACGATTTCGGCCCGTACGTCGCCCCGATCGCGTTTAACGCCCTGCCGTTGGCGGGCTCGATTGTCGACGACGGCACCTTCGAAACCGACGAAGAACAAAAACTGCGCAACGAGTCCCGCCGCATCCTGGACATCCCGGACCTGAAGGTCGCGGGCACCTGCGTGCGCATCCCGGTGTTCACGGGGCACACGATGGTGGTGCACGCGGAGTTTGAGAAGGAGATCACCCCGGAGCGCGCCGCCGAGGTGCTCGGAAACGCGCCGGGCGTGCGCGTCGTCGAGGTCCCGACCCCGCGTGAGACCACGGGTATCGACGACTCCCTTGTCGGCCGCATCCGCCAGGATCAGACCATCGACGGCAACCGCGGCCTTGTGTTCGTGGTCTCGGGCGACAACCTGCGCAAGGGCGCCGCCCTGAACACGATCCAGATCGCCGAACTGCTGGTCTAGCCGCTAGAGGCGGCGCTCCTCTTCCTCGCGCTCGGCGGCTTCGGCTGCCTCCTCGGCGGCGATCATGTCGTCGACGGTGCTGTCGTTCCACGGCTCGTCCGGGTTCGCCTTGTACTCCTCGGCCGACACGGGCTCCGTGTAGGAGATGTAGACCAGGTCGGAGGGGCTTTCGCGGTCTTCTTCGTCGTAGTCGATCTCGTCGTCGTCGAGAAGCTCTTGCGCAACTTCCTCCTCGAGTGCCTCGACGAGTTCCTCCTCATCCACGTTGGACTTGGACGTGATGTACTCGAGTTCGCGTTCCTCGTTCTTGGTAAAGCGCTCGCTCGGGTCCATCTTCTTGCGCGTCAGTTCGAGTGCGCGGCGGCGACGGTCGCCTTCCTTGCGCAGTTTCGGGATGCCGCGAAGCCACGCCAGGGTCATCACGGTGATCAGCAGGATGCCCAGGTAACCCAGGATCGGGTAGACGGTGGACACCAGCGACTGGAAGCCCACAAACGACAGCGCGAAGCCGATCAGGCAGGCGGCGACGAAGATGAGGCGGAATCGTTCTTCGCGGCCGCGGGCGAGGCGCTTGCCCAGGGCGTAGAACATGCTCAGCGAGGTGGCGAAGATCATGCCGAAGATGACTAGGGCCATGATGGTGCCCATGGTCGGGTTGAGGTCGGTGATCAGGGTGAGCAGCGGCATGTCGTCGCCTTCGACGGTCTCGATCTTCACCAGCAGCGACAGCGCCAGCAGGATCAGCATGACCAGGTAGCCCACGCCGCCCAGCAGGCCGCCGAGGCCGGCAGCGCGGGTGTCCAGTTGGTTACCGCCGATGACGATGGCCATGGACGTCACGCAGATGATGTTCAGGCCCGTGTAGTTCAGGGCGGCGACCCACCAATTCGGCAGTGACGTCTCCACGTTGGATGCGGCGATGTTGAGGGCGTCCCAGTCGGGGTGGCCGTTGACCAGGGTCCAGCCACAGCCGACGATGACGAAGATGAGCAGGAACGGGGTCAGCGCACCGATAGCGCCGGTGACCTTGTCCACGTCCAGCATGCCGAAGCCAAGCGTCATCAGCAGCATGAGCACCGCGCCGATCCACACGGGCAGGCCGAACTGTTGGTTGAGGTTGGCACCAGCACCGGCGAACATGACAAAGCCGATGGAGAACAGCGTCACAATGGTGGCGATGTCCAAGATCCAGCCCATGACTTTCGACGAAATCATGCCCAGCACTTCCATATGCTCCTTGGCTTGGAAGAACGAGCCGAGCTGGAGGATGGTTACGCCTGCGATCAGCATGAGGGCGGAGGAGAGGATCGCTCCCCACAGGCCCTGGGTGCCGAAGGCGGAAAAGTACAGCATGGCCTCCTGGCCGGACGCGAAGCCTGCGCCGACCACGGTGCCGATGAACGCGGCAGAGATAAGTAAGGCTTTTTTCAGCATGTAGATAATTTACTCGGTGCCAGCGATGATGTCGCGACGGGCCCGCGCAACCCGGGATCGGATGGTGCCCACGCGCACCCCTGTGATCTTCGCGGCTTCCTCGTAGGTATAGCCCAGGACCTGCGTTAATACGAGTGCTTCGCGGCGTTCGGCGGGGAGTTCGTCGAGAAGCGAGCGCGCGTCGATGACGTCACCCCACGTGTTGGGGTTGTCGGGGCTGGGGTCGGAGGCGGCGACGGTTTCGTATTCGGCGGCGGACTTGCGGGGGCGTGCCATGTCGTGGCGGACGGAGTCGACCCAGGCGCGCCGCGCGAGCGAGAGCAGCCACGTGCGGGCGGATGAGCGTGCCTGGAAGCGCGGCAGGGAGCCGAGGACGCGCAGGTAGGTCTCTTGGGTGAGGTCGTCGGCGTGTTGGGGGCCGGCGAGGTGGGCGAGCAGGCGCCATACGTCGTCTTGGGTGAGGCGGATGAATTCGGTGAGCGCGGCTTTGTCACCGCGGCCGGCGCGTAGCGCCAGTTCGGTGATGTAGCCTTCGTCGTTCCTGCTCACAACCTGTAGAGATTACAGTTTGTCGGACACCGTCACGCCGTAGAGGGAGCGGCCCATGATGAAGGAGGCGACGGAGCCGACGATCCAGACGCCGAGGATGGCGATGATGGCGCGGATGAAGTCGTTGAGGTCGAAGCCGGTGGTGGACCAGGAGTAGATGAGTTTCGCGATGATCAGGATCGGAAACGCAATGACTACCAGGGGGCCGAGCAGGTTGACGCGGGTCAGCGCGTCGGGGGCGCGTAGTTGCAGGATGGTGGCTGCGATGACGCAGATGGTGGCCAGGATGACCAGGGCTGCGACGATGATTTCGGGGATGGTCATTAGCGGCGTCCTCTCGAGATGATGCGGGCCATGGAGATCGTTGGGATCACGCCGCAGACGATGCCGGCGAGGATCGGGATCTCGTAGGCGATGGACGAGGTGTTCCACAGGGTCCAGACGAGGAAGATGGCGATCATGCCGTAGAAGACCATGTCGGCCATGACGGCGCGAGATAGTTCGTCTTTGGTCAGGATGACCGCTGCAAGGGAGATGAGTAGGCAGATGGCCATGATGATGAGGCAGGCCTGCATGATGGTGACAAACATTTAGTTCATCCTTTCTGCGGGCGGGACGGTGTCGTCGTCAGGCGTGGGGCCCTGGTCGACGTAGGGCTCCCAGGTGACGGTTGTTGGGTCGATGGGGCTGTTGCGTAGCGACGGCCGCACGTGCTCTTCCATATCCGCCAACCCCGCGATGATGTCTTCCGGGTCGGAGCCGAACGCGGCTTGCACCAGCAGGGTAATCGGCCCGCCGGGCTCGGTGGGGTGGCGCAGGCCCATGGAGAGGGTGCCTGGGGTGGCGGTGATGGAGGTGGTGAACCAGAACACTTCCCAGTCGGTGCGCAGGCGCATGGGGTAGTAGATGACGATAGGTTCGATCTTGGCCGCTGGGTTGAATGCCTTGAGGACGGCGTCGAGGCCGGCGGCGAAGATTTCTTTGATGATCCAGCAGGTGTAGCCCGCGGCGTGGATGATGCCTCGCATTAGTTATCGCCTCCGATGGAGTCGTCGCCAAGTACGGCGCTGGTGTAGGCGTCGACGTTGAGTAGGTCGTCGACTGCGGTGGTGGTGATCTCCCACATTTGGCCGGCGAAGATGAACATGCCGAGCGAGAGGATCATGAGCACCGCGGACGGCAGCATGAAGCTCACGCGCACGTTAAGCGCTTCGGGGTAGTGCTGCATGGGCCGGCCCCAGAACACGCGTTGCCACAGGCGCATCATGGACAGCAGTGCGCCGAAGGAGGCGACGATGATGGCGGTGATGGCCACCCAGGAGCGCCAGTCGCCGGGTGTTGCGGCGGCGAGCACGATGGTGACTTTGCCGAAGATGCCGGAAAACGGCGGGAAGCCGACGATGGAGAATGCGCCGGCGACGAAGACGGCGGATGTCCATGGGTCGCGCCGGGCGATGCCGGAGAGTTTTGCCATGGTGCCGGTGCCGTAGGTTTCTTCGATCGCGCCGGAGTTCAGTACCAGCGCGGCAATCGTGACCATGTGGTGCAGGGTGTAGAGCAGGCCGGCGGCCAGGGCGTAGCGGGCGTCGTCGTTAGTGAATGCCAGCATGATGAGGATGAACGGCATGCCGTTGACCATCTGGTAGGCCAGCACGCGGCGCATGGTGGATTCCGCCAGGCCTGCGTAGCCGCCGATGATCATGGAGATGACCATGACCACGATCAGCAGGGTGTTCCAGCGTGGGTCCATGTCGAACATGATCACCCAGATGCGGAAGAGCATGTAGACGGCGACTTTGGTGTGCAGGCCGGAGAACAGGCCCATCACGGCGGCCGAGGTGGACGGGTAGGTGCGCGGCAGCCAGGTGTAGACGGGGAACACGCCAGCCTTCGCGGCAATCGCGATGACGACGATGCCGGCCGCCACCGTTGCCGGGCCGTTGCCCGCAGCCACACCTTGCAAGGAGGCGAGGTTGACCACGCCGGTCACGGCGTAGAGGTAGCCCACGCCGAGCACCAGCATTGTCGACGCCGCCAGGTTGACCAGCACGAACATACGGGCCGACAGCAGGCGGTGGCGGGTGCCCGACATGGCGATCAGGCCGTAGGAGGGCAGGAGGCAGACCTCGATCATGACGAAGAAGTTGAACAGGTCTGCGGTGAGCAGCGCGCCGCACACGCCGGTGATCAGCACGAGCGACAGGGGTGTGTAGAAGCGCGCTTGGGTTTCGCCGACGGCGATGGCGAACCAGTTGGAGGTCAGCGCCACGATCATGGTGGTCACGATCATCACCGCGGAGAACGTATCCGCGGCGAACGAGATGCCAACGCCGCCTTGGTACAAGCCGATGACGTGGGCGATCGTGCCGTGCTCAGCGGTGTAGAGGTAGAGCCACACACCCATCGCCAGGTTGATCGCCGGGATGGCGATGGCGAGCGTGTTGTTGAGCTTCCTCCAGGGGCTCAGCGCCGTGACCGCGGAGACGATCAGCGGTAGCGCAACGAAGATAGGCAGGATTGCGTCGACGGCCATTAGTCTTTCACCTTCAGATCATCGTTGGTGACGTGGCTGATCTCGCGTGCGCGGATCTCTTCCAGTTTCTTGGGGTTGAGGCGCGCGTTGCGGCCGGCGGTGGACAGTGCGGAGGGGCTGAGCCACATCTTGGAGTAGCCGGCGTCGGTGCCGGTGGGTTGCTCTGCGGTGTCGTCGTTACGCCCGAGCGATGCGAGCATAAGCAGGATCGTGGTGGTTGCCATTGCGATGACGATGGCGGTCAGCACGAATGCCTGTGGCAACGGGTCGCCCATGTCTTCGAAGGGGACGCGGGAGGGGAATGCTTCGCCGCGCCAGGAGCCCACGCCTGCGGCGAGCAGGGTGAGGTTGGAGGCGTGGCCGAAGAGGGACATGCCGAAGACGATGCGCACCATGCCGCGTTGGAGTACGAGGTAGACGGATCCCGCGACGAGGACCGCGATGGTAAGTGCCATGACCATGGGTTAAGGCTCCTTCGTGATAACCGGCTGCGGGTCGTGTGCCGGGTTGATCGGGTCGGGGTGTGCGTCCACCGGGTTTTCCGGCGGTAGTGGCTCGGGGATGGACGGCAGTGGGTTTTCGGCTTCGTCGCGCGAGTAGTCCAGGTCGGACAGGTCGGCGCCGGGGCGCAGGTAGCCGCCGAGTGCGTTGATGGCGGCGGTGACCATGCCGAGCACGGCGAGGTAGATGCCGAAGTCGAAGATCAGGGAGGTGGTCATGTGTTCGCCGGCGATTTCGCCGTGGATGGCGTACATGAAGCCGCCTTCGATGAAGCCGAGGAAGCCGGAGGAGATCGCGATGATGATGCCCCAGCCGGTCAGGCGGATTGGGGTGAAGTTCTTCACTACGTCGGCATCCGCGCCGCGGGAGAGGTAGTTGATGGCGAATGCGGTTGCCATGACCAGTGCTGCGACGAAGCCGCCGCCTGGTGCGGTGTGGCCGCGGAAGAAGATCAGCACCGACAGCACGACGAGTACCGGGGCGACAAGCGCGGCGGCCTTGCGCAGCGGGATGGAATTCAACTGCGATTGGCCGAACGGGCGCGGGCGTGTGCCGGCTTCGAACACGTGGCGCGGCATGGAGGCAACCACGGCGGCGATGACCACGGCGGCCATGCCGAGCACGGAGAGTTCGCCGAGGGTATCGAAGCCACGGAACTCCACGATGATCACGGCGACGATGTTGTCGGCGCCGGTGACCTCGCCGCCTTCGGTGAGGTACCACTCGGCGAGTTCGGAGCGGCCGCGGCGGCCGGTCAGCCCGTAGACGCCGAAGAAGGCAACCACGCCGGCGAGCAGTGCGAAGACAGCAGCAAGTGCTTTTCGACGAGGCTTTGTCTCCGGGAAGACACGCGGCTGGTAGCGCAGCACAACCAGGATGACCACGACGGTGAGTGCCTCGACGAGGAACTGGGTCAGGGCCACGTCGGGGGCGCCGAGCATGAACATCTGCAGGGTCATGCCCACGCCCACGGTGCCCAGCAGTACGGCGGAGGCCAAGCGGGAGCGGGTGAACACCATGCCCAGCACCGACATCGCGATGATGGCGAACGGGATGAGGTCCCACCACACGTCGAGGCCTTCGGCGCGGTCGGCTGGGGTCACACCGTCGATGCCGTCGGTGAGTGCGATGACGCACAGGCCCATGGCGGTGACGGAGGCCAGCAGTGGGAAGAGATGGCGTGACGGGTTGAAGCCGTCGGCCAGCTTGCCCAGTTGCTCGCCGAAGTCGGACAGGCCGCGGGTGAGACGGAAGAGGATGTCGGGGCCGTCGGCGGGCAGGAGTTGCTTGTTGCGCAGTGCTGCGAAGACGGGTTTGCGGAAGGCAACTGCGAAGATCACGCCGGCGATCAGAACGATCAGGGAGACGATGAACGGTGGGGTCAGGCCGTGCCAGATGGCCAGGTGGGTGGTGAAGGTGTCGTCGCCAGTAATTGCGCGTACGCCTGCGGAGACGGGGTTGTCCACCCAGAACAGCATGAACGGCAGGACGACGGACATCCAGCCCGGCAGGGCGGCCGGCAGCCAGAGGGCGACGGGGGCTTCGTGGACGTGCGACATGTCCTTCGGGCCGTCCACGAACGCGCCGAAGACGATCTTCAGCGAGTACAGGAACGTCAGGAATGCGGCGAAGCCGGCGATGATGAGCAGGGCCATGCCGTAGGGCGCCTCGTGGAAGGCGTCGAGGATGGATTCCTTGGACACGAAGCCGAACAGCGGCGGCACTGCAGCCATGGAGGCGGCCGCGACCACGGTGGAGGCGAACGTGAACGGCATCTTGTCGTAAAGCTTGCCCAGGCGGCGCATGTCGCGGGTACCGGCCTCGTGGTCGACCACACCGATGAGCATGAACAGTGAGGACTTAAACAGTGCGTGCGCCAACGTGTGGGTCAGCGCGGCAGCCAGGCCGATGGGGGAGCCGACGCCGATGGCGGCGACGATCCAGCCCAGGTGCGACACGGTGGAGTATGCGGTGAGGTGTTTCAGGTCGGTCTTGGTGATGGCGAAGCACGCCGACATGATCGCCGTGAACAGGCCGATGATGACCAGCAGGTAGTTCCATGCGGCGACGTCGTGGAAGATCGTGGAGAAGCGCAGCAGCAAGTACACGCCGGCCTTGACCACAGCGGCGGCGTGCAGGAACGCGGACACCGGGGTGGCGGCCGCCATGGCTTCCGGCAGCCAGAAGTGGAACGGGAACTGCGCGGCCTTGGTGAATGCGGAGAACGCGATGAGCAGCGCCACGACAACGGTGACGCGGTTGTCGCCCCACACGTCCGCGGCCAAAATGCCCGCAAGGCGCGTCGTGCCTGCCTGGATGGAGGCGACCGCAAGGCCCGCCAAAAGCGTCAGGCCACCGAAGAACGTCAGGATCAGGGTGCGGTACGAGCCGGCCTCGCCGGACGAGCCGGAGCGGGCGATCAGCATGAACGACGCGATGGAGACGAGCTCCCAGGCGATGAAGAGCAGCACGGCGTCGTCGGCAAGCACAAGCAACAGCACGGACAGCGTGAAGGCCGTCATGATGGTGTAGAAACTCGTGTTGCCCTGCCTTGCTGGCAGGTAGGCGGCGGAGTAGACGAACACTACACCGCCGATGACCAGCGCAAGCAGTGCGAAGAAGATGCCTAAGCCGTCGGCGCGCAGTGCGAACTCGATCGCGGAGCCGGTACCCATCACATCGCGCGCCCACACAAACGACCATGTCAGGTCGCTGCCTTGGGAAACGTCGGTGAAGTTGGCGCCTAGTACACCTGCGGCAGCGAACAGCAGCACTGCGAGCGGGTACCCGGCTTTCCTGTCCATGACTCGCACCAGCAGCGGTGAAAGCACCACCGTTGCTGCAACGAGCCCGATGACGAGGGGGAGAGTCATGGTGAACCCTTTTCAAAGGTTTGTAAGGGATTGGCAATGAACGTTAAAGACAGTATCAAGCTGCACGAGCGAGCGGTGCGCCTCCCGCAGAACGCATGTGACTGGTGATAAGAACAGTTGCATGAAATCGGACAACGCGTTGCGGTTGGTGTGTGCTCTGTTAGCGCTGGTTGTTGGTGTGTTTATGCCATTATCTCCGGCGTCCACGTGGGCGAACGCCGCGCGCGATGCGGAGGTGTCCGGCGCCCCGCAGGTTGGTGCGGACAACCTTGGGGATGCACGTCGTGCAGCCGGTGAGGCTGGCCAGCAGGCGAAGGTGCTCAAGGAAGGCGCCAGCAAGTTGGCCGAAGGTGTTGGTGAGGCGCAGGGCCAGACGCAGCAGCTTCTCGACGCCCTCGCCGCCGCCCAGGCCGGCTCCCAGCAGTTGTCCGACGGCATGGTGCAACTCCAGGCAGGCACCGGACAGTTGGGGGCGGGCGCGACCCAGTTGGCGGATTCCATCGGCGAGGTGGTCAACCAGGTCACCGGTTTTGAGGCGGTGCGCGGCCAGGTGGTCGGCGCGATTGACCGCTCGCTCGCCGAGTTGAAGGACGCGAAGGATCCGGATGCGGCCCAGGCCCGCGAATCGCTCAAGGGGCTGCGGGAGCAAGCCCAGACTGCCCAATTGCCGCCGGATGTGGTGGCGAAGATGAACCAACTGCGCGACGGTTCCCGCGACCTTGCTAACCAACTTGCCGTTCCGGGCTACGGGTACCACGACGGTATATATACGGCCACCAACGGCGCTGCCGAGTTGGCCGCAGGCCTGCGGGAGTTGCAGGGACAGACCGCACAAGCCACCGGCGGTATCGACGAGTTGGTCGCCGGCGTGCAAAAGATCGACCAGATGGCAGGCATGAACGCCGACAAGGTCTCCGCGGTGCGTGCAGCACTTCCGGTGCCCGCGGCCGCGCCGGGTAGCCCGGGTGCGGAGCAGACCGGATCGACGCTTGCGCCTATTGCCGCGATGTTGCTCGCGGCAATGGCGGTGCTGGGCGGTACGGCACTCGCAGCAGCATTTTGCCTATCGACGCGCACCCGCCGGTGGATCATCATCCCCGGCGCCATCATTATCGCGGCGGCCGGCACCATCCTGGCCGGCGTCCTCGGTGAGGGGCTCGGCGCACAGGAATATGCAGTGGTGGCCGCTGGACTGTTGGCTGGTGCACTCGCCTCAACGGGGCTAGCCGCAGTGTTGATGCGTTTGTGTGGTGTGGCTGTCGGGTTGGGGGCCGCGGCAGTGGTGGCGCTGGCGCAGACCGGCCTCGTCGGCTGGGTATGGCGCACGGCTACCACCGCGCAGGTAGACGCGCTGTGGGCAGCGCTTTCGCAGGCAGCGCCCATGCACTGGGCAGCCACCGCCGTGTCCGCCGCCGGCAATGGCGGGGACTACCGCGGTGTGGTCGCAGCATTGCTGCTGTCCGCGTTGCTTGCCGCAGCGGGGCTGGCGGGGGTGTGGCGCCGGTCCGCCGAGTAAACCGCCACCTAGACATGCGTCCAGTACGCCTCTAAAATGTGATGTCATCTATTGCTTAGCTGTTCCAGCTAGGCAAAGGTCACAATTTGAATACCTGATAACGAGGTTGCTTTCGCAGCCAACGTTCAGTGTCTCGACAGAGGAGTATCACATGGCCGAATCATCTCGGCGTCTACGCAAATCAACCTCAACGGGCATCGCAGCCTCGTCCGTGATCGCACTCGCCCTCGGCGGCCTGAGCGTCGTCGCACCTGGCCCACTTGCACCGGAGGCTGCAGCTGCCACCCTCAGCGGCGGCATCCGCGACAAGTCCGGCGCGGTAGAGAAGGATGACCAGAAGGCCTCCGACCTGCCGGCCGGTTCGTGTGTGGTCGAAAGTGTCGAGCCGGATGGCAGCCAGGCTGGTTTTACCTGGAACACCCTGGAGCCAGGTGGCGAAAGCCCCGATAAGAAGCTCTGGGGTCTGAGCATGTCCTTCGATAACTCGAAGGACCGCACGTTCGCTGATTGGAGCTTTACCAATTCAGGCCTTATGGGCGGGTACCTCGATGCGGCTCAAATTCCCGCCATGGATGCGGGTCTGACCCTCGTCGACAAGGTAGTCACACACAAAGCCGACGAAACCCTCGTGATTGATGGCTCTGGGCGACAGCGAAACCTCAACCTTGTCGCGAAACTGACCGATGCGAAAGTCAAGCAGTTCGCTGAGGCCACTGCCGCGAACCCGGTACGTTACGCCTGGCAGGGTGACTATAAGCAGGAAAACCCTAAAGGACCAAGGGCAACCCAGGGAGGCAGCGTGCTCTTCACGGCCGTCGTAAACCCGTGGCCGAGCGAGAACATTGAATGTAACCCGATCACGGTGTCGTGGGATACTCCCGATGTATCCGAGAACCACGTGATTGTCCCTGGAGAAGTATCCAAGGTCGGTAAGATCAACGTTCCTGCTGTGACCGGCGGTGGCACGGATGACTCCATGTCCCGCATGGTCGTGGAAGCCTACGACGGCAACGGCAAGTTCATCGGCACCACGGACCCGGCAGCATCCGGCGGCGAGCAGCTCCTGCGTATCGACAGCAAGACCGGCGATATCTACTTCACCTGGCCCGAGTACCGCGGTACCGACCTGGCAACTGACAAGAACGTGAACTTCTCCGTTCTGGCGAAGCCGCGTAACGTGGACCAGCTCCAGGCCGCTGGTGAGAACAACAATGAGTTTGGCACCACTCAAGTCTTCGACAGCTCCAACTCGCTGACACGCTACAACAAGGCGAACGTCATTGATTCCAAGGCCTTCTCCCTGGACGACACCGAGTACCACTCACCGAAGTACGACAAGACCGACGCGTCGATCATCTCCGGCGTCGATAGTGCGACCGGCCCGCTGGCTACCGAGCCGCAGAAGGTCACCTTCACCCAGGTCCCAGACTTGATCAAGGACCTGGAGAAGAAGAAGGCTGACGGCGGTTTCGAGGCCAAGGTCTCGCTGGACGAGAAGTACGTCTACGACGGCTGGACCGTCGAGATGGACGAAAACTACAACGTCACCGTCACCGCTCCGGAAGAACCGAAGCCAGGCAGCTTCGCGCGCCCTGTGGTCACGGTGGAGTATTCCAACGGTTCCACTGACAAGCTGGAACTCCTCGTCGTGGTAGACCCGAACAACACCCAGGTCACGGACCTCGTGCGCCCGAGCCTTTCCAAGGGCAAAATCGGTGAGGATCTCACCGCTCAGGTGGGCACCAAGTCCATCATGAAGGGCCACAAGCCAGTCCACCCAGCTAAGTTCGAAATCGACGAGTCCACTGTTCCTGCTGGCTGGACCGTCACCGTTGATGCGACCGGCAAGGTCACTGCGAAGGCGGATGACTCTGTTGCACCGGGCACGATCATTACTCCGAAGGTCAAGGCAACCTACCCGGACCAGACCACGGATGAGATCGAGACTCAGTTCCAGGCGATCGTGGACATCAAGATCCCGACCTACGACACTGTGACTGGCCAACCGAACGCGAGTGTCAGCCTCACTCCAGAGATCCCGGAACGCGGCCTGAGTGGTAATACGACCGATGAGGCCCCGACGCGCTACACCTTCGAGGATGGCACGAATCAGACCACCCTCACCAGTAAGGATGGCAAGACCTGGACCGTCTACGTTGATGAAAAGACTGGCGAGATCACGACCACGATTCCGAAGGGTGCGCAGGAAGGCGACATCCTGAACGTTCCGGTCCAGGCTCACTACAGCGATGAAGGCAAGCAGAAGCCTCAGACTGTTGTTGGCACTGTCGTCGTTATCAAGGATGACATCAAGGCGAACTACAACGTCCAGGTCACTGCTCCAGGGCAGGAAGTGAAGCACCAGGTTGCGGACACGCCGGACGGCTCCACGTTCTCCTTCGGAAACAAGAATGGCAAGCCGGTTCTTTCTCAGGACGTCAACGGCTGGAAGTACACCATTGACCCGAAGACCGGTGAAGTTTCCTCCACCCCGCCGGCGGGTGCTAAACCAGGTGACAAGAACACCGTCACGGTGACCGTTAACGCGCCGGGTGGTTTGACCACCCAGGCCCCGGTCACCACTGTGGTGAAGCTGACCAACAATTGGGAGTCTGAGCCGGTTGTTCCGTCGCAGACGGTCTACCCGGGTGGTACGGCGACCTCGCCGATTGGCGTCGAGAAGCCTGCAGAGATCAACCTTCATCCGGACAAGCCGTTCACCATTGATCCGAATGGCAAGGGCCTTGAGGCAACGGGTGAGAACAACGAGTTCGGCAACCCGACCTACAAGGTGAAGACGGCTAACGGCGACTGGATCGTCGGCCTGGATGACAAGGGCAACGTCATCTCCACCGCGCCGGAGACCGCGAAGCCGGGCGACAAGATCGACGTTCCGGTCATCGTGACTTACGAGGACGGCTCGAAGGACAACACCACCGCGACGGTCAACGTCATCGACGTTCCGAAGCGCGAGGTTCCGTTCCAGGTCGATTACAAGTACGACGACACTGTCCCTGCCGGTACCTACAAGGTTGAGACCAAGGGTGAGCCGGGCAAGGAAAAGATGAACCTGGACGGCACTTGGGAACGCACCCAGGAGCCGAAGAACGAGGTCGTTGTCATCGGCACCAAGCCTGCCGAGAGTGCCAAGGACGTGACCTGGAAGTTCCCGATTCCGTACCCGACTGAGGTTCGCGAGAATCCGGAGCTCAAGCCTGGCGAGATGAAGACCGTCCAGGAAGGCGAGAACGGCGAGAAGACTTACACCGCTAAGTTCACCGCCAAGGGGTCCGAGGCACAGGTTGCTGAGGAAGAGACCACCAAGGAAGCCAAGCCGCGCATCATCGAGTACGGCCCGGGCATTGCTCCGAGCGAGCTCGTGACCACTGTGAAGAAGCCAGTGCCGTTTGATACCGAAGTCGTATTCGACGACACGCTCGCTGCGGGTGAGCAAAAGGTGGATCAGGAAGGCAAGCTCGGCGAGGACACCGTGACCTCCACGCAGAAGCTTGTCGACGGCAAACCTTCGGGTGACCCGGTCGTGAAGACTGAGCGCACCGCGGAGCCGACGAAGCAGATCATTCGCGTCGGTACCAAGACCACCGGTGAAACCAAGAAGACCGTCGAGTCTGAGGTCCCGTTTGGTGTGAAGATCGAGTACGACCCGAACATGCCTGCTGGCAAGTCCGAGGTTGTCACCGAAGGCAAGCCGGGTAAGAAGACCACCACGGTGACCCAGAAGGTCACCAACTCCCAGCCGGATGGCGAGGCCACCGTTGAGGAGAAGATCACCGAGCAGCCTGTCGATCAGGTGATCAAGGTCGGCACCAAGCCGTCCGAGACCTCTGAGAAGGTCGAGTGGAAGGCGCCAGTTCCGTTCGAGGTTGAAACCCGTCCGAACAAGGATCTGAAGCCGGGCGAGATCAAGATCGTCCAGAAGGGCGAGCCGGGCGAGAAGACCTACACGGCCAACTTCACCTCCAAGGGCGACGACTCTTCGGTCACCCCTACGGAGAAGCAGACCAAGGATCCGGTCAACGAGATCATCGAATACGGTCCGACCGCTCCTGACCAGACGCTGACGTCGAAGACGACCCGCGAGGTCAACTTCGAGACCGAGTTCATCGTGGACAACACGGTGCCGGTCGGCCAGACCAAGGTCGAGCAGGAAGGCGAGAAGGGCGAGGAACTGATCACCTCGACCCAGAAGATCAAGGACGGCAAGCCAGACGGCGAGCCGAGCATCACCGTCGAGCAGACCAAGGCGCCGAAGAAGAAGATTGTCCGTGTCGGTTCCATGACCGATGGCACGTACGAGCTGGAAGAGAAGCTGCCGATTCCGTTCGACACCGTGATCGAGTACGACCCGGAGATCCCTGCCGGCGAGTACAAGGTTGTCACCGAGGGCAAGCCTGGTGAGAAGATCACCAAGATCACCCAGAAGATCGTGAACAGCAAGGTCGTCGAGGCAACGCGTGGCAGCGAAACCACCACCACCGAGCCGGTCACCAAGGTGATCAAGGTCGGCACCAAGCAGGCAACTGCTACCGACAAGGTGGAGTGGAAGGAGCCCATCCCGTACCCGACGGAACTGCGTCCGAACTCGGAGCTCGCTCCGGGTGAGGTTCGGGTTGTTCAGGAAGGCAAGGACGGCGAAGCCACCTACACCGCAACCTTCACAGGTACCAGCGGTGAAGCCACCAAGACCGAGGTCACCGATCGCACCGAGCCGACTCCGCGAATCGTCGAGTTCGGCCCGGGCCTTGAGGACGACAGCGTGGTCTCTTCCACGACCCGTTCCGTTGAGTTCGGCACTGACGTCATCGAGGACCCGAACCTCGAAGAGGGCAAGCAAGTCATCGAGCAGGGCGAGTTCGGCGAAGAGGTCGTGACGTCGACGCAGAAGCTTGTCGACGGCAAACCGTCCGGCGACCCAGTCGTCGAGACGAAGCGCACGAAGGAACCGAAGAATGCGGTCATCCGCATCGGCACCAAGAAGCCTGCGAATCCGACGCCGCCGACCGATGAGCCGGACCAGCCGACTCCGCCGACCGACGAACCGACCCCACCGGTCGAGCCGAAGGAAGTCGAGCTTCCGTACACTACGAAGATCATCTACGACGAGACGCTCGAGCCTGGTCAGGAAATCGTGGACCAGGAAGGTGCGAACGGCAAGGTCGAGGTGACCGTCGAGAATGGTCAGCCTTCGGTGAAGGTCGTGAAGGAGCCAGTCGAGAAGATCATCCGTGTTGGCACCAAGCCGCCGGCTGGTCAGGAGTGGAAGGAACGGATCCCGTTTGAGGTGAAGGTCAAGCTTGACCCCACCATCCCGGCGGGTGAGCACAAGGTTGAACAGGAAGGTAAGCCCGGCCTGGTTCAGCACAACTCTGACGGCACCGAAGAGACGCTCGTTGAGAAGCAGGATCACGTCATCCTCATCGGCACCAGGCCGGCCGACCCGACTGACCCGGAGAACCCGGATCAGCCGACGCCGGAAGGTGAGCTCGATATCAACGTCCGCTACACCACCAGGATCGTTTACGACCCGAACCTGAAGCCAGGCGAGGAAGTCGAAGACGTTGCTGGTAAGGACGGCCGCTACACCATCAAGGTTGTCGACGGCAAGCCTGTCGCCGAGATGGTGGAGAAGCCAGTCGAGCGCGTAGTCCGCGTTGGCACCAAGCCGCCGGCGGGCACCAGCTGGACTGAGGAGATCGCCTACGACTACGAGGTCATCGAGGACTCCGAACTTGAAGCTGGCAAGCACGAGGTTGTGCAGCCGGGTAAGCCTGGCGAGCGCATCCACCGTGAAGACGGCAGCGTCGTCGAGGTTCCTGCGCAGAAGCTGATCATCAAGGTCGGCACGAAGAAGCCGGCTGATCCGAGCGAGCCGACTGATCCGAGCGAGCCGACTGACCCGTCGACGCCTGCCGATCCGAAGGACCCGCAAGGCTCTTCCGATAAGGCGAAGCGCTGCGTGGCCAACGCGTTTGCGAAGAACAGCCCGATTCTGTGGCTGCTGCCGATCGGCGTCCTCGCCGGCATTGGCTACGGCGTGAACGAGGCGTTCGGTCCGCAGATCCAGCAGGCGTCTGCTGAGTTGAACGCTCGCTTCCAGGAGTCCATGCCGAAGCACGACTGGGGCCACGGGAACCGCGGCCGCCAGTGGGAGCAGCCTGAGTGGGCTCGCGAACTGCAGATGAAGGCAGACGCCATCAACCGCCAGTTCGCAGGCTACGGCGAGCAGCTCCAGCCGCTGGGCATTGCGCTCGGTGTCATTGCTGCAGCCAGCCTCACCGGTGTGCTGATTGCACAGGCCTGCCGCGAAGAGGGCTTCGACAACGGCATGACGGTGCTGGGCTCCTCGGAGCGTGTGACGTCCTCGGGCGAGACGGGCTCGTCGTCAAGCAAGGGCTCATCGGAGAACGCAGGTTCGTCGGAGAACGCAGGCTCCTCCAGTAAGTAGTCTGAACGCGTAAGCGAAGGGCGGTACCAGGTTGGGTGCCGCCCTTTTCGCATCTGCCGTTACCTAAAATTCACCTGAGTGTTCCTTATTAGAAATTTGCTGTGTTTAGCGTGTGCAGCGGTTCAAAAACCGTTTCATATTCTTCGGCTTCTCGTTATAAGGAACCCAACATGCGTTTCTCGTTAAAAGCAGCTACCGCGGTAGTCAGCGCTTCTGCGTTGGCTATTGCGAACCTGCCTACCTCCCTCGCACAGTCGGCGGAGCAGTCCTTCAACGGCAAGGACACCTGCATTTCCATCGATTCCAACGGCAACATCGTCGCCCCGCAGCCGGGTGACTGCACACAGTTCGGCAAGGGCGGCCAGGGCAACACCGACGCCCAGGCACGCAACGTCATCTTCATCCTGGGCGACGGCATGGGCCACCAGGAGATCACTGCTGCTCGTAACTACCTCAAGGGCGCTAACGGCCGCTTCGAGGGCCTCGACGAGCTGACCGCGGCAGGTGCTTACACGACCTTCGCCGTGGGCAAGGACGGCAAGCGTCAGTACGTCACCGACTCCGCCGCGTCCGCAACGGGCTGGTCCACCGGTACGAAGACCTACAACGGCGCGTTGTCCGTTGACATCACCGGCAAGCCGCACGAGAACCTGCTGGAGATGGCGAAGAACGCCGGTATGCGCACCGGTAACGTTTCCACCGCCGAGATCCAGGATGCGACCCCGGGCGCGATGCACTCGCACATCTCCAAGCGCGGCTACTACGCGCCGTCCGGCGACGCGAAGCCGGTCAAGGGTGCTGAAGCTCGCGAAAACGGCGGTCTCGGCTCCATCTCCGAGCAGATCATCGACACCCGCGCCGACGTCACCCTGGGCGGTGGCCGCAAGTACTTCGACGCCGAGGTTCAGCAGGGTGGCGAGAACCGCAACCCGTTCCTGACCGACAAGAACGACGGCGGCGTCGACTGGGAGGCCGGCAAGTCCGTCCGCGAAAACGCGATTGCCAAGGGCTACCAGGTTGTCGACGACAAGCAGGGCCTCGAGGGCATCACCGTCGCGAACCAGGACCAGCCGGTGCTCGGCCTGTTCCACGACAAGAACATGACCCGCAAGTTCGAGCAGACCGTGCCGGTAAAGTCCGATGGCACCACCGAGCCGGAGGTCTGCAAGGAAGCTGATCGCGGCGACGAGCCGTCCGCAGCGGAGATGACCAAGAAGGCCATCGAGCTTCTCGACGACCCGTCGGCGGACAAGGGCTTCTTCCTCCAGGTCGAGTCCGCCTCCATCGATAAGGCGGACCACGCAGCCGACGCCTGCGGCATGATCGGAGAGACCCAGCAAATCGACGAGGTTATTAAGGAAGCCCTCGACTTTGCCAAGGCTGACGGTGAGACCATGATCGTTGTCACCGCCGACCACGCGCACACCGCGGAAATCATCCCGGACGGCCGCCCGTCAGTGTCCGCCGTAACTCGCCTGAAGACGCCGAAGGACGGCACCACCATGTCCATCGGCTTCGGCACCCAGCCGTGGCTGGATGAGAACGGCAACCCGGTCTTTGACAAGAAGGAAAACGGCGACTCGTTCGACACCCCGAACTTCTCCATGATGCACACCGGCACCCAGGTGCGCATCGCAGGCTTCGGCCCGGGCTCCGAGAACGTCAACGGTCAGCTCGATCAGACTGACGCCTTCTACGCTATGGCGAACGCGCTCGGACTCAACGGCGGCACCGAGGGTGGCCAGAAGCCGTGGAAGATCAACAAGGACAACAAGGTCATCTCGCTGGCCAACCGCTCCAAGGCGAAGCCGGGCGACCAGCTCTGCTACCTCGTCTCCGCAGGCGAGGCACCGAAGGTCGGCGACTGTGCACAGTTCGGCACTGAGGGCCAGGGTATCGACAACTCCAAGGCGAAGAATGTCGTGCTCCTCATCGGCGACGGCACCGGCGACTCAGAAATCACCGCTGCCCGTAACTACCTCAAGGGCTCTGCAGGCCGCTTCGAGGGTCTCGACGACCTGGACTACACCGGCTACCTGACTACGTTCTCCCTGGACAAGGAGACCGGCCTGCCGAACTACGTCGGTGATTCCGCTGCAACCGGCACTGCATGGAACTCCGGCGTGAAGACCTACAACGGCGCAGTCGGCGTGGACAACGCCGGCAAGCCGGTTGCCACCCTCGGCGAGATCGCAAAAGCCAAGGGCCTGAAGATCGGTAACGTCACCACCGCCGAGATCCAGGACGCCACCCCGGCAGCCTTCGCTGCACACGCAATCAAGCGTTCGTACTACGCACCGTCCGGCGACAAGAAGGTCGCAGAGGGCGAGCAGCTGCGTGAAAACGGCGGTCTTGGCTCCATCTCCGAGCAGATCGTTGACCTGCGTGCAGACGTCACCCTCGGTGGCGGCCGCAGCTACTTCAACACCGAGGTCGTCCAGGGCGGCCAGTGGGGCGAGAACGGTAACACCTGGACCGCAGGTAAGACTGTCCTGGAAAACGCGAAGGACAATGGCTACCAGGTTGTCACTAACGCCTCCGAGCTCGACGCGATCGCAGAGGCAAACGCCGACAAGCCGGTCCTCGGTCTGTTCTCCGAGGGCAACATGCCGCGCGCGCTGAACCAGTCCATTCCGACCACCGACGGTGGTGACCTCGAGCCGGCCACCTGCGTTGCTAACCCGGAGTTCACCGCTGAGACTCCGCGTCTGGCAGCCATGACCTCCAAGGCGCTGGAGCTGCTGCAGAACGACAAGGGCTTCGTGCTCCAGGTCGAGTCCGCCTCGCCGGACAAGGCCGACCACCAGGCTGACGCCTGTGGCCTGATCGGCGAGGTCGGCCAGCTTGACGAGGCCGTCCAGGCTGTTCAGGATTGGGTGGAGAAGACCGGTGAGGAGACCCTGATCGTCGCCACCGCCGACCACGCTCACACCGCACAGATCACCTACGAGAACCAGAACACCGCTGGTCGCGTCACTCAGCTGACCACGGTTGAAGGCTCCACCATGGCCGTCAACTTCGCCACATCCAAGACCAACGAAGACGAGGATGCGCTCGGCGGCCAGCAGCACACCGGTGCGCAGCTGCGTGTCGCAGCCTCCGGCCCGGGTGCCGCGAACCTCACCGGCCAGATCGACCAGACCGACCTCTTCTTTGCCAGCCTGAACGCGCTGGGCATCGATCCGGTCAACCACAATCTGACCTTTGAGAACAAGATGCAGCCGGTGGAGGAGACCACCGCGGGCGACTCCGCCGCCGGCTCCTCCGTCGACTCCCCGGCGCTCATCGCCACCCTGGCCATCGCAGGTCTCGCTGGCCTGATCTCCCTGATCGCCCTGCTGGCACCGTTCGCTGTGGACGGCGCCCTCGGCCCGATCGCGAAGTTCTAGCCAGAACTACATGCCCAACATCGGCAGTTTGATGCCGAAGTGGGGCAGTGCGAAGAACAGGCCTGCGATGACCAGCAGCGCCGCAATCACCCCACCGACAATGGCCGGCACGTTCACGTCTGTGTCCATCTTGGCGGTGGGGTATTTCACATCCGCCTGCATGCCCTTGGCGCAGGTTTCGGCGGCGGTGGCGTTGGCGTCGTCGATAAGCATGCGCTTCGCAGCGACCTTGCCGGACGGCGTTTCCGCCCACGCCTTGTACACGTCGCCATCCTTCGCGGTCAGCGGCGTCTCCACGCGCTTCGTGTCCGGGCCAACGCGCCACGAATCCGTGTCAATCGCCTCCAGCGTGCGATTCACCGTCGGCTCCGACTCCTTCATCGTCTTCTGCGCATCCGCATACTTTGCGACGAGACCCTCCGGCAACACCTTGCCAAACTCCGCCTTCTCACCCTTGAGCGCCTTCTCGTTCTCCGCGACAACGCCGGGGTAGACCTGCTCGATCGCCGCGATGAGGTCGCGGGCCTGCTCATAGTCACCGATCGCCTTGAAGTCATCGAACCACGACTGGATGAAACGCTTCTCGGCCGGCGCGAGCTTCACGGCGCACACGCCGTCCTTGTCCTTTGCTGCGACGGTAGCGGCGTTGGCCGGGGTGGCTGCGCCGGTCGCGGCGACAGCGCCGAGTGCGAGCGTTGCTGCGGTTGCGTACGCGGCGATACGGGTGGTGGTGCTGGTCATGGTTTTCCTCCTCGGAGTGTGAGTGTGTGTACGGGCTGTACCACCTCAGTGTCCAGGAAGACGTGTTGCGACAGCGTTAACGCGCGATGGTGGGGGCGTTGCCGGGTAGGATCCTGGGCGAAAACACCGTGTCAGAAGCAATGTGATGAACCAGGGGTGAATGGAAATTTCACAAATGCAGTTAGCCGCTTTGCTAGGCAATGGAGTTTCTCCATTGGAACCATCACCGGTCGATTACGTTTTTATGTTGCTCACGTTGGTGGCTGTGGTGCTATTAGTTGCCAGCGCGATTGTATTTTTCAGGCAACCTAACAGACGATCTAACAGAGGATGGTCGGATGTCTGGATCGTGCTCTTTCTAGTGTTCATACCCGTGGTAGGACCGTTGGTGTATCTGCGGCATGTGCGGTCTAGCAAAAAGAGCGACAAAAAATCGTAGATGTGTGAGGCAAGGCCCAGCTTTGGGTTAAGCCGTGGGGGCGTGGCCTGGGCAAAATAAAGAGTGGCCCCCGCATCCCACTGAAGGGATGAAAGGCCACTCAAGTTTGAAGCGCGCAACCACTTGCGCTTTCCGGGACTGCGAACTTAATCCCAGCCGGCTCGAGAGGTGGTGGGTTTTAGCCCAAATCCCTCGAGAACCCCAGTATAGAACTGACATCAGTTAAATCAAGCATTTTCTGACCCAATCGTCACAATATAGAAACCGTGAGACTGGCGAAGATGGAGGATACGGGCACTCGATCAGGGAGCGAAAAAATCTTCGTGGCGCTGCCGACACGGACTATCGAATGCGAAAACCCGCCTCGGAAGGCGGGTTGTGTTGGTCGGGATAACAGGATTTGAACCTGCGACCTCTTCGTCCCGAACGAAGCGCGCTACCAAGCTGCGCCATATCCCGGTGGTATCTCGGACTGTTGTCCGCGGTACTCGAAACACAATACCCCTGGGGTTCGGTTTGGCCAAAACGGCAGGTTGTGTGCGTTTTGTTGCCGGTGTGGGGGCGTGGCGGTGGCGCGGTGGCGGTGTGGCGGCGGCGTGGCGGTGGCGCGGTGCGGCTTGGATCCAGCGCCACAAAAGACGATATCGGGATTTGCGTCCTCGTTTTTGCAAAAGCCCAGGTCGCGTTCCGGGAAAATCGCCAAATCCCGATATCGTCTTTTAGGCAGTTCGCGCGACCTGCGGCGGAGCAGGCAGAGCAGACGGAGCAGACGGAGCAGACGGAGCAGGCAAAGCAGCGGAGCGGCAGACGAACGGACGGGCCGACCAGCCCGCAACCGACCACCCCGTAACCGACCACCCCGCAACCGGTCTACCCGCGCTCGACGACCCGGATCAGCGACGCGGACGGCGGGCAGAACAGGCGCACGGGTGCGTACTTGGACTGGCCGAGCCCGTTGGATACCTCCATCCACATGCGGCCGTAGCGGTGCAGGCCGGAGGCGCGTTCGCGGTCGATGTCGGCGTTGGTGACCAGGGCGCGTCCGCCGGGCAGGCAGATCTGGCCGCCGTGGGTGTGGCCGGCCAGTGCAAGTTGGTAGCCGTCGGCTTCGAAGGCGTCGAGTACGCGCCGGTAGGGGGCGTGGAGGAGGCCGATGGCCAGGTCGGCGTCGGGGTTCGGCGAGCCGGCGATGGATGGGTAGTCGTCGAGGTCGTGGTGCGGGTCGTCGACACCCGCCAGCGCAAGGCGTACGCCGGAGGCTTTGAACTCCAGGCGGTTATGGGTGGCGTCGTGCCAGCCGCGCTCCATGAACGCGGCGCGCATGCCTTCCCACGGCAGGTCCACGTACGACGGTTCGCGTTTGGCGCCGGTGAGGTACTTCAGCGGGTTGACGGGGCGCGGCGCCCAGTAGTCGTTGGTGCCGAACACAAACGCGCCGGGGCGGTTGAGCAGCGGGCCGAGGGCGTCGAGGACCCAGGGCACGCCACCAAGGTCCGACAGGTTGTCGCCGGTGTTGATCACCAGGTCCGGGTCGAGCGCGTCCAGGCCGGAGACGAACTCCACCTTTTCCTTCTGTCCGGGGATCATGTGCAAGTCGGATACGTGCAGCACCCGAAACTCCCCGCGCCCCTGCAACACGCCTGGTTCCAGCAGTGGCAGGGTGTATTCGCGCAGTTGGAAGTTGTTGCGTTCGGTGAACCCCCAGGCGAGTGCGGAGGTTCCGGCGGCGAGGGTGGCTGCGGCGGCTTTCTTCAACGTCTTCACTCGCACCACTGTAATCTCGCAGGCATGAGTGCATTGAAAGACCAGATCCGCGCAGACCTCAAGGAAGCCATGAAGGCGAAGGAGAAGGAGCGCACCGGCACGATCCGTATGCTGCTGGCGGCGATCCAGACCGCTGAGACCGAGGGCACGAAGCACGAGGTCGATGATCAGGAGATTCAGAAGATCATCGCGCGTGAGATTAAGAAGCGCCGCGAGTCCGCCGAGATCTACCAGACCAACGGCCGCGACGATCTCGCCGAAACCGAGCTCGCCGAGGCGAACATCCTCGAGGCGTACCAGCCAAAGCAGTTGACGGACGATGAGCTCGCAGTGCTTATCGACGACACCGTGGCCGAAACCGGCGCCACCTCCATGGCGCAGATGGGGCAGGTCATGAAGGCCGCCACCGCCAAGGCCGCCGGCCGTGCTGATGGCAAGCGCATCTCCGAGGCTGTCAAGGCCCGCCTGAGCTAGCCAGCCGCGTTAGTTGTTGCCGAAGGCGTTGGCGATGGCGTCGCGGGCGTCGTTAAGCGATTGCTCGATGCCGCTGAAGTCCGGCGCCGGTGGGGCAGCGGGGCTCGGGGGAGCAGACGGGGACGGGGATGGGCTCGGCGCGGTGCTGGAGGGGGCCGAGCCGTCCGAGACGTTCAGGGTGATGGTGGAGCCGCGCGCGAGCGACTCGTCCGCCGGGGTGATGGACACAACCTGGCCGGCCGGGGCACCGCCGCCCGGCACCGTCTTCAACACGACCTTGTAGCCCTGGGCCTCCAGCTGGGATTTCGCGGCGGAGGAGTATTGGCCAACCACGGAGTCCACGGCCGCGCGGCGCGCACCGGTCTGGTACTTCGCGCTCGCTGCCGGAAGGCCTGAGGCCGCACCGGGCACACCAGCGGCGGCCTGGAACCAGGTGTTGGCTGCCTCGTTGCCGCCGAACAGGTTGCCCACGCCGCACTGGCGGACCGGGGCGGTGCACAGCGGGGTGGTTTGGGTGCCGTCGTTGAAGATGTACGGCGCCGCAGACATGCCCAGCGTGAAGCCGAGGAACGCGGAGGACTGGTGCGACTCGGTCGTACCGGTCTTTGCGGCGGTGGGTGCGCTCCAATGGTTGCGTTTTGCGGCGTCGGCGCCGGTGCCGTCGACAATGTCGTGCGACATGCCGGCAGCCAAAGCGGCGGCGATCTCCGGGTCGATGGCTTGCTCGCAGGCGGGCCGGTCGATGAAGACCTCACGGCCGTTTTTATCGGTCACGCTCGCGATCGGGTTCGGCTCGCACCAGCGCCCGTTGGACGCCAAGGTGGCGCCCACGTTGGACAGTTCCAGCGCGTTGACGGCTAAGGGGCCGAGGGTGAACGAGCCCATGTTTTCTTCCTTGGCGGCCTGGGCGATGGAGCGGCCGTCCCCAAACGAGTTGTCGTCCTTGTAGGAGCGCAGGCCCAGGCGCACCGCCAGATCCACGACCGGGGCAACGCCGACGGTCTGAATCAGCTCAATGAACGTGGTGTTCGGCGATTGTGCAAGCGCGTCCTGCAAGCTCATCTTCGGTGCATAGACGCCGGCATTTTCTACACAATATGCACCCGGCGGACAGTTCGCGGCGCCGCCTGCGCCCATGCCGTACACCACGGAACGCGCCGGTGTGTTCAGCATGGAGTTCAGCCCGTAGCCCTGCTCAAGCGCGGCGGCTGCGGTGAAGATCTTGAATACGGAGCCTGCGCCGTTGCCCACCAGCGACACAGGCTGCGGCAGGATCGTCTGGCTTTGGTCCAGGTCCAGGCCATAGAAGCGGGAAGACACCATCGCCTTGATGTTGCGCGAGTCCGCGCCGGGCTCCACAATGTCCAACACCTGCGCCACGCCTGCGGTGTGCGGGCTGACGTTGTTGCGCACCGCGTTGAGCGCGACCTGCTGAATGTTCGGGTCGAGTGTGGTCTTGATGGTGTAGGACCCGTTTTTGATGGTGTCCAGGTCCAGGCCTTTTTCTGCCAGGTAGCGCAGGGCGTAATCGCACATGAAGCCGTTGTCGCCGGCGGTGATGCAGCCTTCCGGCAGTGTTTTCGGCTTGTCCAGAATGCCTAACGGTGCGCCCGCCCAGCGGTCGGCCTCGGACTGCTCGATGTAGCCCTGAGCGGCCATGTTGTTGAGCACTACGTTGCGACGACGCACCGCCCCTTCCGGGTTCGTATACGGGTTCAGCGCCTCCACCGACTGCAGCAGACCCACCAGCATCGCAGCCTGTGCCGGGTTGAGCTTGGCGGCGCTGGTGTCAAAGTAGGTCCGGGCGGCGGCCTCGATGCCAAAGGAGTGCTGACCAAACGACACCAGGTTCAGATACCGGGTAAGGATCTCGTCCTTCTCCAGCGTCTTGTCTAGATCGGATGCCATGCGCATTTCGCGCAGTTTGCGGGGAATGGACTGTTCGGTGGCGGCGAGCGCTTCCTCTTCGTTTTCCGCGTCGATGAGCCAGAGGTAGTTCTTCACATACTGCTGGTTCACCGTGGACGCGCCCTGCTCCACACCGCCGGCCAGCACGTTGGTCACCAGCGCGCGGGCAAAGCCCTGCATATCCACGCCCTCGTGGACGTAGAAGCGGCGGTCCTCCGTAGAAACCAGCGCGTCCTTGGCGTACTGCGAGATCTGCTCGCTGGGCACCTCGTAGCGGCGCTGTTTGAAGATCCACGCCATGGGTTTGCCGTTGACGTCCGTAATCGTGGTCACGCCCGGCACGTCGCCGTGGGTGAGGTCGGAGAGATTGGACTGCATGGTCTCGTCGGTACGCGCAATTGCGGCACCCCCAAGACCTGCGATCGGCGCCAGGCATAACGCCATGACGAGCGCTGATGCGACGACGGCGACCAGCAGGTTTCCTAAGCTTTTCAGGGCAGACACGCCAACACCTTAATTCAATCTGTGGCGTGGGGGAATACCATGCTCCCCCCAAAAATGTGATGCATTCGACATGGAATTTCCTGTGTGATTCCATTTACATGGGATCGCTAATATGCGGTCGATTGTATAAAAGGAGTCCGCTCCGCTTCCGGATAGGGATAGGACGTCTAAGGAGACGCACGATGACCACGAGTTTGAAAAAGGCACCGGCAACTAACCTGCGACCGACCACCTCCAAGAAGTGCGACTCCACGGGAACACTGGTCTTCGACCGTGGCGAGTGGGTCACCCAGGCCCAGTGCCGCGGCGGCGACCCGGACGCACTCTTCGTCCGCGGTGCCGAGCAGCGCAAGGCAGCAGCCATCTGCCGCGCCTGCCCGGTGATGACTGAGTGCCGCGCAGACGCACTGGATAACAGGGTGGAATTCGGCGTATGGGGAGGCCTGACCGAGCGTCAGCGCCGCGCAGTACTGCGTAAGAACCCGCACGTGAAGGACTGGGCAACCCACCTGTCCAGCGGCGGCGAAATTATTGGCCTCTAGGTAGGGTGAATCCCATGAAGAAATGGGAATACGCAACCGTTCCGCTGTTGTCGCACGCCACCAAGCAGATTCTGGATTCTTGGGGTGAGGACGGCTGGGAACTCGTCGCAGTCACCCCGGGTCCGAACCCGGACAATGTTGTCGCCTACATGAAACGAGAGGTTGAGTAAATGGCACAGTGGTCTGAGCGCCTGAAAGAACTGGGCATTGAACTTCCGACCGTGGCCGCACCCGTGGCCGCATACGTCCCAGCAACACGCACCGGCAACCAGGTGTGGACGTCCGGCCAGCTGCCATTTGTGGACGGCAAGTTGCCGGCCACCGGCAAGGTTGGCGCCGAGGTATCCCAGGAGGATGCATACGGCTACGCCCGCCAGGCTGCGCTGAACGCGCTGGCTGCAGTGGACGCACACGTGGGTATCGACAACGTTGCCCGCGTGGTCAAGATCGTGGGCTTCGTGGCCTCCGATCCGGCATTCACGGGTCAGCCCGCCGTGATCAACGGTGCATCCGAACTGGTGCAGGAAATCTTCGGCGAAGCCGGTGCACACGCACGTTCCGCAGTCGGTGTTGCTGTTCTTCCGATGGACACCCCGGTTGAGGTCGAGATTGTCGTGGAGCTCGAAGGCTAGTTTGCCCATCGGCGCAGCCGTGACGGGGTAGGGTGGGAGCCATGAAACATCCCGCATACAGCCAGCTGCGCCCTGTGACCCCCAACGCCGCGGTGGTCCTGGTGCCGAACCCCAGCTACGCGGCGCTCGAGGGCACGAACTCTTGGGTGATCCGAGGTGAGGGCGACGAGGCGAGCATCGTCGTCGACCCGGGCCCGGCCGATGAGGGTCACCTCAACGTGCTGCAGGCAAAGGCCGACAAGGTCGCCTTGATTCTGTTGACTCACCGTCACCACGATCACGCAGATGGCGCGGAACGGTTCCGCCAGCTCACTGGCGCACCGATCCGCGCCCTTGATCCGTCTCATACCTCCGGCGCTGAGCCGCTCACCGACGGCGAAGTGATCTCCGTTGAGGGGGTTACCCCGCGCGTGAAGGTCGTCGCTACGCCGGGCCACACCAGTGACTCTGTGTGCTTCTTCGTCTACCCGGGCGAAGACACCGACGGTAAGCCGGAAGGCATCATTACCGGCGACACCATTGCGGGTCGCCACACCACCATGATCTCTGAGACCGACGGTGATCTGGGTGCCTACCTGGACACCCTGGAGATGCTCGAGGAAAAGGGCAAGGGTGTCATGCTGCTTCCGGGCCACGGTCCGGAAGGTGAGGACCTGTCTGCGTACGCCCGCAAGTACATCGATCGCCGTAACCAGCGCCTGGATCAGATCCGTCAGGCACTGAAGGAGCATGGCGATAACGCGGACATCAATACGCTGGTCGATGCGATTTACGACGATGTCGACCCGGTCCTGCGCGGTGCCGCAGAACAGTCGACTCGTGTGGCGCTGCGTTACCTCAACGCCAAGTAGCGGATTTTCGACCCGCCGCGGGCGCCTCCGTTAGCGCGCGCGGCGAGCGAGGTGCTCAGTGTTAACAATGAGCACGCTTTTACCCTCCAGGCGGATCCAGCCGCGGTGAGCGAACGTGGCCAATGCCTTGTTCACCGTCTCACGCGACGCACCCACAAGCTGGGCGATCTCTTCCTGGGTGAGATCATGGTTGACGCGGAGTGCGCCACCCTCATGTACACCGAAGCGGTTTGCCAGCTGGAGCAAGGTCTTGGCTACGCGGCCAGGCACGTCGGTGAAGATCAGGTCTGCCAGCGACGCGTTCGTGCGGCGTAGGCGGCGGGCCAGCACGCGCAGCAGCTGCTGGGAGATCTCCGGGTGGTTGTCGATCCACTCGCGCAGCATAGTGGAGTCCATGGTGGCGCAGGTGACGTCCGTGACGCAGACTGCGGAGGAGGTACGCGGGCCCGGGTCGAAGATGGAGAGCTCGCCGAACATGTCGGACGGGCCCATCACGGACAGCAAGTTCTCGCGACCGTCCGGCGCATGGCGGGCAAGTTTAATTTTGCCTTCGACGATGATGTAGAGGCGATCGCCGGGCTCGCCTTCGTCGAAAATCGTGGTGCCCTTCGGGAAATCCACGGTGTCCATATCGTTGATCAGCGCGGCGACCGCGTCAGGGTCGACGCCCTGAAAGATGCCGGCGCGGGCAAGAGTGTCTTGAACGCCTTCCATGAGTCCTCCTCAGACTGTCGCTCACGCATTTTGCGTGGGATTGGTCACGAACGGTGCCATTAGCGGTGACCGTCACACAAATTGGAACTCTACCAGCTCAACTAATCAGTGCGATAGTCTTTCCGCGACTGGGAACTGTGTTAGTCGATGACCGCTGCTTCCACACGCTCCATGCAAAGCGGAAATACCCCAAGCACAAGCGGAATCAGCACCACAAGCAAAAAGGTCATACCCATAGTGTACGGCTAGCATGTTGGGCATGGCCGCTTCGACCTCTCCATTGAAACATCGCCGCCCAGGCGCCCATCCCGCCGCGAAGGGGAAAGAGACTCCGATCGGGCGTAAGCGCAGGGCACGCCGTATTAACCGCACGTTGGCGGCAGCGTATCCGGACGCGCACGCGGAGTTGGACTTTACTAACCCGCTGGAGTTGCTCGTTGCTACGGCGCTGTCCGCACAGACCACGGACGTACGGGTGAACATGGTCACCCCGGCGCTGTTTGCCAAGTACCCCACGGCCGCCGACTACGCGGAGGCTAACCAGGCAGAGGTGGAGGAGATTATCCGCTCGACCGGGTTTTACCGCTCCAAGGCGGCGAACCTGATCGCGATGGGCCAGAAGCTGGTCACCGATTTTGGTGGCGAGGTGCCCGAGAAGCTCGAGGACCTGATCACCCTGCCCGGGGTGGGCCGCAAGACGGCGCATGTGGTGCGCGGCAACGCGTTCGGCTACCCGGGGCTGACGGTGGACACGCACTTCCAACGCCTGGTCAAGCGCATGATGCTCACGGAAGAGACGGATCCGGTGAAGATCGAACACGCGATCGCGGAACTGATCGAGCGCCGCGAGTGGACCATGTTCTCCCACCGCATCATCTTCCACGGCCGCCGCGTCTGCAACGCCCGCAAACCGGCCTGCGGCGCTTGCCCGATCGCGTTCGACTGCCCCTCCTTCGGCGTCGGCCCAACCGACCCGGAGGAAGCCGCCGAACTGGTCACCGGGCCCGAGCGCGACCACATTTTGAGGATGGTGGGCCTGTGAAGCGCACAATCTGGGTCAGCGTCGCCGCGATCGTTGCGGTGACGATGCTGGTCATTGCGGGTGCCAGGGCGTTGCTTGTCGACGACGCCACGCCCCCGGCCGGCGACGGTGTCGTCGAAAAGCAATCTGCCCCGGTGACAGGACGCCCGGACTGCCCAGAAGGTGCGATCGGCGGCGTGGACCTGGCGTGCCTTGGCGGCGAGGTCGCCGGCGCGCAGCAGGAGATCACCGTGGCCAACGTGTGGGCGTGGTGGTGCGAACCGTGCCGGGCGGAGTTGCCTGTGGTGGAGGAGTTCGCCCGCGCACACCCCGAGTACACCGTGGTGGGCGTGCACGCGGACCGCGATGGGGCGCGAGGCGCGGCGTTGTTGGAGAACCTCGGCGTGGACCTGCCGAGCTTCGAGGACGACTCCAACGTGTTCGCCGGCACGCTCGGCCTGCCGCCGGTGGTGCCGCTGACCGTCGTGTTCCGCGGCGAGGAGCAGTTGGGCGTGTTTGCCAAGGAGTTCACCTCGGCCGAGGAGCTGGCCGAGGCCGTGCGCGGGGTGCTGTGATGGTTGCGGTGCGGCCGGAACGGGCACCGGTGTGGCTGCGGGGGCTCGTGGATAAGCTGCGCGCTGGCGAGGGCGATGCGCGGGTCAAAGCGATGCTGGGCCCGCGCGTGCCGCAAACGCCGGGGGAGGACCAGGCGGCGGTGCTCATCGTGTTTGCTGGCGACCCGGAGACGGAGGAACTGCCGGAGGACGCCCGGGTGCTGATCACGCACCGCACCCCGTCTATGCGCAGCCACTCCGGCCAGATGGCGTTTCCGGGCGGGCACATCGACGCCACAGATACAGGCCCGGTGGCGGCGGCGCTGCGCGAGGCATACGAGGAGACGGGGCTCGCCCCTGAGCGGGTTGTGCCGCTGGCGGTGATGGGGCAGGTGAAAACCGGTGGCAGCCGCAGGCTGGTGCGCCCCGTGGTGGCGTACGCACCCGACCCCGGTGAGGTGTACCCGGCAAGCGAGCTCGAAACCGACGACGTGTTCTTCGTTCCCATCCGGGACTTGGTGGATCCGGCCAACCGCGCGAAGCTCGGCTGGAAGCACTGGACCGGTCCGACATTTTGGGCGCGCGACTATCTCATCTGGGGTTTTACCGGAATCTTGCTGGCGGTCGTGCTGGATCTAGCCGGCTGGGTGCGCGCCTGGGACGAGCGTCCGGGCGATCTTTACGAGGCGCTGGCCCGATCCCGCAACCGCGAGCTGTAACATTTGCGGAATGCACCTGGTCGTTGACGTTCTGCTTGGGCTTGCCGTCGTCGCTGCGTTTGTCAGCGGCTGGCGCCAAGGTGCGTTTTCGGCTGTGATCTCCGCAATCGGCATTATCGCGGGCCTCGTGGTGGGGCTGGCGGTGGCGCCGTTGCTTCTCGACGTCACCGAGTCCCAACCCATCCGCATCACGCTGCTGCTGTCGGTGGTGGTGCTCTTCGTCGGCCTGGGCAACCTGCTCGGCGTGACCCTCGGGGGCAACTTGCGGGCGCGGGTACGCAGCCGCCTGACGCGTTTCGTGGATTCGGTGGTGGGCGCACTGTTCCAATCGGTCGCACTGGCGCTGGTGGTGTGGTTTATCTCAATCCCGCTGGCGTCGGCGGTGCCTGGCGAGTTGGGCGACGGGATCCGCAACTCGCACATCCTGGCCAAAATCCACGACACCGCTCCGGAGAGCGCCGGGAAACTGCCCGCGAAATTCGCAGCGCTTCTCGACGAATCCGGCCTGCCCCCACTCGTCTCCCCCTTCCAATCCCCGCACGGCGCCCAGGTGGACGCACCCGATAACGCGGCGCTTCGCCCCGAAGTTGTGGAGGCGGCCCGCCCGAGCGTGGTCCACGTCATGGGCGATGCGGAGAGTTGCCGCCGCCGGCTCATGGGCTCCGGCTTCGTGTTTGAGGATGGCTACGTGCTCACCAACGCGCACGTCGTCGCCGGCACCGAGCGCGTCTCCTTGGACACGGTCGTCGGCGTGAAGCCCGCGGACGTGGTGCTCTACGACCCGGATACCGACATTGCGGTCCTCCACGCCCAGGGCTTGGGTCTGCCGCCTCTGCGTTGGGCTGCACGCGAGCTGCAGCGTGGCGACGACGCCGTGGTCATGGGCTACCCCAAATCCGGCCCCTTCGAGGCCGCACCGGCGCGAATCCGCAGCCAACTGACCATCGCAGGGCCGGACATTTACACCACCGGTCGTGTGGAGCGTGAGGCCTACACCATCCGCGGCGACATCCGCCAGGGCAACTCCGGTGGCCCGCTGCTCACCCCGGCAGGGGAGGTCGCCGGCATGATCTTCGGCGCGTCCCTGGATGCCTCAGAAACGGGTTACGCGCTGACTGCACACCAGGTGCAGCAGCGCGTAGGGGATGTGACCAGGCTGAACGGTGTCGTCGATACGCAAGCCTGCGTCAGCGGTTAGCGGCTGGTGTAGAGCCCAGCCTCGTTCTTGGTCAGGTTCTTCTGAGCCTCGCCTGGCTTCAGGTTCTTCAACTCGTTGACCGAGCTGATGGTGCGCTCCGGAGTCTTGATCTTCTTGACCTTCTTCAGGCCAACCAGCGCGAGCAGGCCAGCCAGGGCGATCATGATGAGGAAGACGATCAGGAATGCCCAGCCGCGGTGCATCCAGGATGCGAGCATCTCCGCGAACGCGAAGAAGAGGAAGAACGAGGAGTACAGGGCAATCACGCCGGCGACGCCGAACAGGCCGCCGCCGATGGCGCCCTTCTTCACCTCGCCCATGACCTCGGCCTTGGCCAGCTCGATCTCGCCGCGGACCAGGGTGGACACCTGCTCCGACGCGTTAGAGATCAGCGTGCCGATGGACTGCTGGCCCGGCACCGTCAAATCAGTATCGCGCAGCGGAATCGAATCCACCTTGGCGGTTACGGCGCTCGAGCCGCTGGTGTACAGACCTTCGTTGCTCACTGTTTACTCACCTTCCTGGGTGGCTTATTACATGAGGCACCCTGGGACGGTGCCTGGAATTCTCCCAACGATGTTAGCGATACATCACAGTGTTTGCCTGAATCGGGGTGAAAGATAGCGTCACGCGCTGTGACGCTTGTCGCCGGACTTGCCGGAGACCGCACGCGCGATGAGCACCCCAGCCACCGCCAACGCGGTCACGCCGGCGATCACGCTCGCGCCGATGCCGACCTCGCGGGCGTTCGGCATCTGGATGAGCGGCTCCGGGTCTTTAAAGGTCCGCACCTGCCAATCGTGTGACAGTGCGTGCTTGCGAAGCGCCCGGTCCGGGTTCACCGCCACCGGGTTGCCCACCAGTTCCAGCATTGGAATGTCCGTGGCGGAATCGGAGTAGGCGTAGCTGCGCTCCAGGTCGTAGTCGTGGTCGGCGACAAACTGGCGCACAGCCTCCGCCTTCGCCCCGCCCTTGAGGTAACGGGTGATCTCGCCGGTGAGCTTGCCGTCCTTCTCCGCGAGTTCGGTAGCCACGACCGTGTCTACGCCGAGTTCGCGCGCGATCGGCTCAACCAGAATTGATGCGGAGGCGGAGATGATGATGACGTCGTGGCCTTGGGCGCGGTGCTCGTCGATAAGTTCGCGCGCTTCGGCGTAAATCGCGGGCGTGACCACGGTGCGCATCGTTTCTTGGGTGATGCGCTGGACGTCCTCGATCGACCATCCTTCGATGAGTTGGGCGAGCGAATCGCGCGTGGCGTCCATCTTCTCGCTGGAATGGCCGACCAGCATGTACTGGGCTTTGGTTAGGTAGAGGTCCCACGCCTCTTGTCGCGTGATCATTCCGTTGTTGCGGAATTCTTTGCCGAAGGCGAAGGCGGAAGACGTCGCGATGATCGTCTTGTCTAGGTCGAAAAACGCCGCCACCGGCCGTGTGGGAGACATGCTTTAGCAGTCTAGCCCCACTTTGCTGGTGGGGCAGTGTAGGCCCGCTGTGAAAGAAGTGAACATTTGGGGCGAATTGTCCACAGGCTTTTTGTTGAAGTGTCACCCAGATTGCGAGTTGTCCACAGGGTGGTTGCCACATTTACGCTGGTGAAAAACACTTATTGGCATGACACGCACACACCCACACACCGGCCCGATCGTGGTCGCGGTCGCCGACCCCGCTACCCACTCCGAGGCCGTTCACCTCGCCGCCGCAACCGGCCGCCAAGTCATCGACACCGCCGATGCGGCCGAGCTCGCCCGCCACGCGCCCAAAGCATTCGCCGTGCTTATCGACGACACCCGCGCCCCCGAACTTCCCCCACCCCACGCAGCGAACGTCTTCCGCGTCGGTGGGGAGCTGGTCGATTCAGCCGAGCGGGTCTTCGTCCTGCCCGCCGAGGCCGCGGACCTCCTGCGCGCCATTGGCGCCCTTGCCGTGCAGCCCGCGGCGATGGCGGCGCGCGGGAAGGTGATCACCGTCGTGGGCGCATCCGGTGGGTCAGGGGCGTCCACCCTGGCGGCCGCACTATGCCGGGTTACGTCACGGGGTGACTCGGCAACGCTGCTCGACGGGCACTGGCTCTCCGGCGGGCTCGACCTGCTGCTTGGCATCGAGCACGTCCCCGGCGCGCGGTGGGGCGAGATCGACTTCGGTGAGGGCACTGTTGCGCGCACCGACGTGCGCCGCGCGCTGCCCGCCACCGCCGACGACATCGCGGTGCTGACCTTTCCGCGCCAGCGCGTGGCGGACCCGTTCCGGCTGGAGGCGGCCGCGTTGGAGCACGTCGCCGGTGCCGTCGGCGGGGCAGGGCTGACGGTGGTGGATGCGCCCGCCGCGCTGATTCCCGGCCGCAGCGACCTGGTCGTCGTGGTGGTCGTGCCCGAGGTGCGCTCAGTTGCCGCCGCGACCCGTATCGTCGCCGAGTGCGCCGCCGCCGGTCTGCCGTGTGTGTTGGTTGTGCGCGATAGCGCCTGGGCCGCGCTGACCGACGAGGAGATCGCGCACACCACCGGCGCCACCGTACTCACCCACCTGCCACACGTGCGCGGGCTGACTCGCACGGTGGAAAAGTCCGGCCTGCCCGCGCGTGTGCCCCGTTCGCTAGCCGCCTGCGCCAACGCGGTGCTCGAGGAGGTGGCCTAAATGACCGACCGCGACCTCATCGCCCGCGTCAAACGCCGCCTCGCCGACGAACCCACCACCCCGGAGCCTGCCCGCATCGCAGCCCTCATCCGCGAAGAAGCCGTGGTGATCAGCGACATCGGCGTGCTGGATGTGATGCGCACACTTCGCGACGACACCACCGGCACCGGACCCCTCGAAGCACTGCTTGCCGACGACACCGTCACCGACATCTGCGTCAACGGCCCCAACTGCGTCTACGTCGACTCGGGTGCGGGCCTGGAACGCTCCGCGGTGCGCTTCGAATCCGAAGCCGCCGTGCGCCGGCTCGCCTCCCGCCTGGCCGCCAGTTGCGGGCGCCGCCTCGACGACGCGCAACCGTTTTGCGACGGCCACATCACCCGTGACGACGGCACCCTCCTGCGCTTCCACGCCGTGCTCGCCCCAACCGCCCAGGCCGGCACCTGCATCTCCCTGCGCGTGCTGCACACCGCCTCTGCCACCCTCGACGACCTGGTAGCGCGCGGAGCGCTGGGTGGGGAGGTTGCGGAGGTGCTACGTGGGGTCGTCGCAAAGCGAAAAGCGTTCGTGGTCGTCGGCGGCACCGGATCCGGCAAAACCACGCTGCTATCCGCCCTGCTCGCGGAGGTCGACCCGGCCGAGCGCATCGTCGCCATCGAAGACACCCTGGAACTCACCCCCGACCATCCGCACGTGGTCAACCTGACCACCCGCGGCGCGAACTCCGAGGGTGCCGGCGAGATCACCATCGCGGACCTGGTGCGCCAGTCGCTGCGTATGCGACCCGACCGCGTCGTAGTGGGCGAGATCCGCGGCGCCGAAGTCGTCGACCTGCTCGCAGCACTGAACACCGGCCACGACGGCGGCGCCGGCACCCTGCACGCCAACTCGATCGCGGAGGTCCCCGCCCGCTTCGAAGCGCTCGCCGCGCTGGGCGGGCTGGATCGCGCCGGGCTGCACGCCCAACTCGCCGCCGCCATCGACGTGGTCATCGTGGTTAAACGCCACCCCGACGGCACACGCCGCCTCCACCAGATCGGCGTGCTCGACGGCCAACCCGTGCGAGCCAAGGTGGTGTGGGACGCCGACGCCGGCCCCGCCGACGGTTACGAGGAGCTCCTGTCATGACCACGCTGTTGCTTCTCGCCGGCGCCGCTGCCTGCCCGCCGCCTGCCCCGAGTGCTCGCATCGCGCCGCGCTCGTTGGCTGTTCCTCCCCGCATTGCCATCCCGCTGGTTGTCGGCGCCGTGGTGCTCGCCGCCCTGGCGTTCGACCGGGCCAGCCTGGTCATCGCGCTAGCGATGGGTGCGGCGACGGTGGTGTGGGTCGCAGATACCCAACGGCGCGCCCGGGCCGCCTCCAAGCGCACGGAAGCGGTCGCCACCTTCCTCGGTCACCTTGGCACCAACGTCGAAGCCGGCGCGCCACTGCACGCCGCGTTAGAGCGCGCCGCCGAACACGCACCGCGCGAGATCGCCCGCGACGTCGCACACCTCATCCACCACGTCACCACCGGCGCACCACTTGCGGCCGAGACGGACGAGTTCGCCCGCATCGCCCCGCTGTTCGCACTGTCGGCCAGCAGAGGAGTGCCGCTGTCGCGCCTGGTCGCCGCCGCGCGCGACGACATCGATCACACCCGACGCCACCGCGCCACCACCAACGCCGCGCTTGCCGGGCCCAAAACCACCGCGGTTGTGCTCGCCCTGCTGCCGTTCGCCGGCCTGCTCATGGGCGCGGCGATGGGCGCGAACCCGCTCGCGCTGCTCACCGGGGGAGGCCTCGGCGGAGTACTGCTCACCGTCGGCACCGCGCTGGTGTGCGCCGGTGTGATCGTTTCCCAACACATCATCCAAGGAGCCACCACATGATCGCCGCAGCCCTGCTCATCGCCATCGCGCTCGCCGTCAGCCCCGCGCAGCCCGCCCGGCGCGTCACCCGCCAGGTGCCGCCCACGCCGAAGACCCCGCGCGACGGACCCGACTACGCGCTGCCGGACCGCTGCGCCGCCGACATCACCCTGTTCGCGGCCTGCTTCGAGGCCGGCCTGCCGGTCAGTGCCGCAGCCGCCGCGGTAGCCGAAACTCACGACGGCGACCGCAGTCCGTGGCACACCGTCGCAGCGCTGCTCGCACTCGGGGTCGAACCTGAGCGCGCCTGGTCGGAACTCCACGCCATTCCCGGCGGGGAGGACTTGGCCAGCCTCGTCGCTATGACGCACGCGTCCGGCGCGGCGCTGGCACAAGGGTGCGAACGTATCGCTTCAAACCTGCGTGCCGACGCCGCCGATCACGCCAAAGCCAAAGCGGAACGCGCCGGCGTACTCATCGCCATCCCGCTCACCGCGTTTTTCCTCCCGGCGTTTTTCGTCCTCGGGCTCGCGCCTGTGGTGATCAGCCTCGGGAGCAACCTCATCAACTTCTGAAAGGAACAATCATGACTCGCATTTCCACCTTCTTCATCCAGCGTTTGCGTAACGACGCCGGAATGTCAACCATCGAATATGCTTTCGGTTCGTTGGCGGCAGCTGCCCTTGCCGGGGTGCTGTATCTCGTGGTCAACGGCGACGGGGTCGTTTCCGCCATCGAAAATGTGATCACCAGCGCGCTGACCAACACGCCAGGCTGATGACCACGATTGAAACGGCGCTTTCGCTGGCCACGCTCGTGGTGGTTACGGCTGCGATCGTGGGTGGCATTGCCACGATGTCCGCCTACATCGCTGCCGTGGACATTGCCGGTGCCGCCGCCCGGGCGCACGCGATGGGCGTGGACTACACCCCACCGCGCGGCGAGGTGACCATGCACGAATCTGCAGGCCTGGCCACCGTTACCGCCGCCGTGCCCGCCCCGATTGGCACCATGCGCGCCACCGCGGTCTTCCCCGTGGAGTTCTAATGCGCAGATTGCTTATCGACGACACCGGCTCCGCCACCGTCACCACCACCGGCATCATCACCGCAGTGGTCTCCTTGGCCCTTGCGGTGGTGGTCACCGGGGCCCGCACCGCCGACACACACCGTGCCCGCGTGGCCGCGGACCTTTCCGCCGTCGCCGCAGCCACCGCGCTGTACCGTGGCGCGGACGCCTGCACCTGGGGCAACGCCACCGCCAGCAACAACGGCGCTGAGGTCACCTCGTGCGAGTTCGTCGAAGGCGACGTCATCGTGGCCGTGCGGCTGCGCCACGCCGAAGCGACCGCTCGCGCCGGGCCGTAACGCCTTGCCTGTCAGCCAGTCATGGTGACCAACGCGCCGAGCAGCTTCAGCGCGGCGTGCTTGTCCAGGGGCTGGTTGCCGTTGCCGCACTTCGGCGATTGCACACACGACGGACAGCCGTCTTTGCAGCCGCAGGACCGCACCGTTTCGTAGGTCGCGGCGATCCACTCGTGGAAGCGGGCGAAGCCCTCGTCGGCAAAGCCTGCGCCGCCGGGGTGGCCGTCGTAGACAAACACCGTGGGCAGCATCGTGTCCTGGTGCAACGCCGTGGACACGCCGCCGATGTCCCACCGATCGCACGTGGCCAAAAGTGGCAGCAGGCCGATCGCGGCGTGCTCCGCAGCGTGCAGCGCTCCGGGGATCTCGCCAGCCGTAATACCCAGTTTGTCCAGCACCATCGGGTCGATCGTGTACGCCACCGCGCGGGTGACTAGGCGTTGCTCGGGCAGGTCGAGGGGGATGTGTTCGGAGACGGTGCCGTCGGCAAGCCGGACGACATAGCCGGTGACACGGTCGATGACCTCCACGTCCACACTGGCCACCCACAGTCCCGGCGAAGGGTTTTCCAGATCTGTCGGCTCGCCAAGGATCGTGATGTCGGTCGTGGAGCGCGCCTGCGTGGAGTAATCCGGCCGCTCCGGCGCGACCAGCGCCACGTAATCGTCCAGGTCTAGCGACTGCACCACAAAGTATTCGCCCTGGTGGATGTACACCGCGCCGTCGTGCACCTGGCTCATCGCACGCCCCGCGTCCACGGTGCCCAACAGCCGCCCGTCGGTCACGTCGACGATCATGACTTCCTCACCCACGCCTCCGCGAATGCTTACCGACGAATGCGCCGTCTCCGGAGTGACCTCCCCCTCCAACTGGGGCACCGCAAACCACCCCTGCGGCCGGCGGCGTAGCAACCCCTCGGCGGTCAGGTCGTTGACAACGTCGGTGGCGTTGAAGGCGGCGACGTCGTCGTCGCTAAGCGGACGCTCCACCGCCGCGCAGTACATATGACCGCGCAGGATGTAGGGGTTGGCCGGGTTGAACACGCTGTTTTCTACCGGCCGGCCGAGCAGTGCCTCGGGGTGGTGAACCAGGTACGTATCCATCGGCTCGTCGCGCGCCACCATCACCACCACGGAGCCCTGGCCGCGCCGGCCTGCGCGCCCGGCCTGCTGGCGAAACGACGCAACCGTGCCCGGAAACCCCGCCATGACCACCGCGTCCAGGCCCCCGACGTCGATGCCAAGCTCAAGCGCGTTCGTCGTGGCCACGCCAAGCAGATCGCCGTTATCCAGACGCTGCTCGAGGGCGCGGCGATCCTCCGCGAGGTAGCCGGCGCGGTAGGAGGCGACGCGTTCGGCGAAATCGGCCCGGCCCGCCACCACCAGGTCCTCCTGGGCGCGCATAGCCACCGTCTCCGCGGCGCGGCGCGAGCGCACAAACGTCAACGTGCGCGCACCCTGCAGCAGCAGCGTGGACATGATCGACGCCGCCTCCGTCGTCGCCGGGTACCGCACCGGCGCGCCGTTTTCGCCCTCGGCGCCCTCGATGAACCCCGGCTCCCACAATGCGATGGTGCGCTCGCCGGTGGGCGCCGCATCCTCCGTTACCGCAACAACCTCGCGCCCGCACAGCCGCGACGCCTGGCCCGCAGGATCCGCCGCGGTCGCTGAGGCGAAAATCAGCGTCGGCTCAGACCCGTACGCCTTCGCAATACGCAGCAACCTGCGCAACACCAACGACACGTTCGCCCCGAACACACCCCGGTAGGTGTGGCACTCGTCCACCACCACAAACTTCAAATGGCGCAGCAGCCGCGCCCAACGCTCGTGCGCACCCAAAAGACCCGCGTGCAGCATGTCCGGGTTCGTAAACACGTAGCGGGTGTGCTCCCGGATGCCCGCCCGCGACTCCTGCGGCGTATCCCCGTCATACGGCGCCGGGTGTACCGACGCAAGCGCCGCATTCCCCCGCGTCATGGCAAGCGTTGCCTGCAACTGGTCCGAACCCAACGCCTTCGTCGGCGTCAGATACATAGCGCACGCCTTCGGATCCGCCGCCAACGCGGAAAGCACCGGCAACTGATAGCCCAACGACTTTCCCGACGACGTCCCCGTCGCCACCACCACATCCCGGCCCGCCCACGCCAACTCCGCGCACTGGGTTTGGTGGGCGTAGGGGAGGGTGACGGTGTCGTCGATAAGCATCTGCTTCAACCCCGGCTCCACCCACTCGGGCCACTGTCCAAACACCGCGAGACGAGCCGGCTCATGCTCCACATGCGTCACCGTCGCAGCAGGGAAACGCTGCGCAAGCACCGAAACGAGCTCATCGCCAAAACCAGAAACCATGATGGTGAGCCACTTTAGCCGGGCCAAAGCAGTGCCCCCGACAACAAATCGTGGCAGACTGGGCAACGGTCACAGATTTTGTGTGCGCCTCATCAGGTGCTCGCGAGGATTGTGCACGCGGGCACCAGGACCAAACAGGCCCTGGTGGACGACAAAAACATGCAACATTTTGAAAGGTTTCACCATGGCAACCGGAACTGTTAAATGGTTCAACGCCGAAAAGGGCTTCGGCTTCATCGCACCCGACGACGGCTCCGCCGACGTCTTTGTCCACTACTCCGAAATTCAGGGCTCCGGCTTCCGTACCCTCGAAGAAAACCAGCAGGTCGAGTTCGAGGTCGGCGAAGGCGCCAAGGGCCCACAGGCCCAGCAGGTTCGCGCCCTCTAAAACAGCGCGAACAAACCCCCGGACGGTACACCCGCCTGGGGGAAATTTTTACGCCTACACCGCGCTAATTCCGCGGCGAATATCAGAACGCTCGAAGATCTGGTTCTGCAGCTTCTGAATCACAAACCCCACAAGCGAACCCAGCACTACACCCAGCACCATGCCCAGAAGCGGATACTGCTGCAGGAGCGTGCCACCCAAATAGCCCATGCCGACACTCAGGCAGGCCCACAGGATCACGCCGATGGTGTCGAAAAAGAAGAACTTAAACCAGTTGTAACGCACCGACCCCAGCACAATCGTGGCCACCCAACGCGCCCACGGGAGGAAACGCGCAACAATAATCATCGCGCCCGCACCCCGGTTCATGTTGGCCCGCACCCACGTAATTGCCTGGCCAGCCTTCGAATCCGGATCCAACCGATCCACCCGGTGAATCAACTTCGCGCCGAGAGCGAAACAAATATTGTCGCCGATAATCGCACCGATAATCGCCGCGATGATCACACCCCACACGTTCGGCACACCACGCGACGCGGAAAACGCACCAGCCAGATTCAACACCGTTTCAGACGGCACCACCGGCGCCAACGCATCCGAAACGATCAGCAACACGACGAGTGGGTAAAAGATCGGCAACCCCATCAACGTATGCAAAAACTCAATGAGTGAATCGACCACGCTGCGTCCTCCTTTCCACCCCAACAACTCCGCGCCAGGGCACCAACGCAGTGTAATGCCAGGGGCGAGAAAATCCCCCGTCCGTATAACCATGTGCTAGTTGTCTGATAAGAATGAGGAAGTTTTACCGCTCATACGCTTAGTGGGAATCGAGGAAAGGTCAGCGTGACTGCAAACGGCAAGACTCTCGTGATCGTGGAGTCCGCGACAAAGGCGAAGAAGATACAGAAGTATCTCGGCGACGATTACATCGTGGAAGCATCGGTGGGCCACATCCGTGACCTGCCGGGCCGCGCCGCCGACATCCCCGCGAAGTACAAAAACGAGCCGTGGGCAAAACTCGGCGTCAACCCGGAGAAGGGCTTCGACCCGATCTACGTCGTGTCCGCTGACAAGAAAAAGAAGGTCACCGACCTGCGCGCCAAGCTCAAGCAGGCCGACAAACTCCTGCTGGCAACAGACCCGGACCGCGAAGGTGAAGCGATCGCGTGGCACCTGCTTGAAACCCTTAAGCCGAAGGTGCCGGTAGAGCGCATGGTGTTCAACGAGATCACCGAATCTGCCATCCGCGAAGCCGCCGAAAACACGCGCGAACTCGACATGGATCTCGTCGACGCCCAAGAGACCCGCCGCATCCTCGACCGCCTCTACGGCTACGAAGTTTCCCCCGTGCTGTGGAAGAAAGTCATGCCGCGCTTGTCCGCCGGCCGCGTCCAATCCGTAGCCACCCGCGTCATCGTCGAGCGTGAACGCGAGCGCATGGCGTTCATCGCCGCCGAATACTGGGATTTAACTGCTTCGCTCGCCCACTCCTCCGAAGAATTCGACGCCAAACTCGTCTCCCTCGACGGCAAGCGCATCGCCCAGGGCCGCGACTTCAATGACCGGGGAGAGTTGGTGTCGGATGCGGTGGTCGTCGATAAGCAAAAAGCGCATTCGCTTGTCGACGACCTCGGCACCGCACCGATGCACGTCACCGCAGTGGAAGAAAAGCCCTACACCCGCAAGCCGTACGCGCCGTTCATGACCTCGACGCTGCAGCAAGAAGCCGGCCGCAAACTCCACTTCACCTCCGCGCGCACCATGCGCATCGCGCAACGCCTGTACGAAAACGGCCACATCACCTACATGCGTACAGACTCCACCTCCCTGTCCAAGCAGGGCCTGGACGCCGCACGCGCCGCAGCACGCGAGCTCTACGGTGCCGACTACGTCTCCGCCAAGCCGCGCGTCTACGACCGCAAGGTGAAAAACTCCCAGGAAGCCCACGAGGCGATCCGCCCCGCCGGCGAACGCTTCGCCACCCCCGGGCAGCTGGCGGGCGCGCTGGACGCCGAAGAGTTCAAACTCTACGAACTGATCTGGCAGCGCACCGTCGCCTCCCAAATGGAAGACGCACGCGGCAACTCCACCAAAATCACCATCGCCGCCGACGCCGCCGGTGAGGCTTGCGAGTTCACCGCAACCGGCCGCACCGTCACCTTCCCCGGCTGGCTGCGCGCCTACTCCGACCGCCAGTCCAACGAAACCCGCCTGCCGCAACTAGCCAAGGGCGACGAACTGGCCACCAAGTCCGTCACCGCCGACGGCCACACCACCAACCCGCCTGCGCGCTACAACGAAGCGTCGCTGGTGAAGAAGATGGAAGAACTCGGCATCGGCCGCCCGTCCACCTACGCGTCCATCATCAAGACCATCCAGGACCGCGGCTACGTTGTCGTCCGCGGCAACGCACTCGTGCCGTCCTGGGTGGCGTTCTCCGTCGTCGGGCTGTTGGAAAACAACTTCGACGCACTCGTGGACTACGACTTCACCTCCTCCATGGAAGACGAACTCGACGAAATCGCCCACGGCAACCAAGACCGCACCAAGTGGCTCACCGGCTTCTACTTCGGCGACGCCGACGCCCGCGAGTCCATGGCGCAAGCCCTCGCACGCCGCGGCGGGCTGAAGCACATGATCGAGAACAACCTCGAATCCATCGACGCGCGCGCCGCGAACTCGCTGACACTTTTCGACGACGCCGAAGGCCGCCCCGTCGTCGTCCGCGTCGGCCGCTACGGCCCCTACATCGAGCGCGTCGTCGGCGAGAAGGACGGCGAGCCCGAATACCAGCGCGCCAACCTGCCCGAATCCGCAACCCCGGACGAAATCACACTCGAGATGGCCGAGAAACTCTTCGCCACCCCGCAGTCCGGCCGCGAACTGGGGGAGAACCCTGCCAATGGGCGTGTGGTCGTCGCAAAGGAAGGGCGCTTCGGCCCATATGTCACCGAGCTCGTGCGTGACGACGAACGCACCACCGCCGAAGCCCGCGCCGAAGAAATCATCGCCGCTGAGCGCGCCGAAGAGGACAAACAGCGCGCCGAAGAAGGCAAACGCGCAAAGAACTGGGAAACCAAAACCGCTGCCGCGCAGAAGGAAAAGCGCATGGCGCAGCTGGTCGACGAGCAGTTGAAGCCCGCCACCGCCTCCCTCTTCGCGTCGATGGAACCGGCAACGGTCACGCTCGAGGAAGCACTGAAACTGCTGTCGCTGCCGCGCGAAGTCGGCGTCGACCCCGCCGACGGCGAAGTCATCACCGCCCAAAACGGCCGCTACGGCCCATACCTGAAGAAGGGCACCGACTCGCGCTCGCTTGCGTCCGAGGACCAGATCTTCTCCATCACCCTGGAAGAAGCCCGCCGCATCTACGCCGAACCGAAACGCCGCGGCCGCGCCGCCGCCAAGCCACCATTGAAGATGCTTGGCGACAACGACGTCTCCGGCAAACCCATGACCGTCAAAGACGGCCGCTTCGGCCCATACGTCACCGACGGCGAAACCAACGCGTCACTGCAACGCGGCGACACGCCAGAGACGATGACGGACCAGCGCGCCAACGAACTGCTCTCCGCGCGCCGCGCCCGTGAAGCCGAAGACGGCGGCAAGAAAGCCACCAAGAAAAAGACGACAAAGAAGAAGGCAACCAAGCGCGTGACCAAGCCGAAGCAGACCACAAAACGCGTGGTCAAAGCTCGCAAGCGCTAGGGATTGCACAATATAGTGGACAATTCCTTTACAAGGGTTGTGCTGTGCGCTTAGCGTGCATGGCATGACATTTAGCGAGATTCTCGAGGCCCTGGCGCACGCCGACATCAGCGTGCTCGCCGGTTTCGACGAGTCCGCGCCCGCCTTCGCCGCCCTCGACCCCGCCCTGAAACGTAAGTGGGCGCAGGCGCACGCCACCTACTTCGGCGCGACGAAGTTCACCCGCAAGCAGGCCGACGCGCGCCGCTTGGCCGCCGGAATGCCGCTCGACCAGATCTGCCTGCTCGAGCGAAAACTCGCCGCCGTCGCCGACCTTGCCGAGCGCTGGCGTCTCCGCCTCGAACTGTTGCGCTTCCGGGGCTCCTACAAAGCGCTGTCGCGGCGTATCGACGACACCATCACCACCCCGAAACCCACCCCCAAGAAGCAGTGCCGCTTCTCCAAATCGCGCGCTGGGATGCGCAACATGTCGCTGACCTACTCCGAGCGCGACATCGCCGATTTGGAGCACCTGCTGCGTTCGCTCATCGACCCGTCGCTGCCCGCCGCCGAGCAAATGGCCGACGCGCTTGTGAGCCTGCTGCGCGGCGGCGGCGCTGGGGGTGCTGATGGTGTCGGCGGGGTTGGCGCCGGCGCTGGGATTGCTGGTGTCGGTATGCCCTACGCCGCCCCGCGCCCGATCATCCTGGTGCCGTTGCCGGAGTGGACCCGCATCCAGTCCGGCCACGGCGACGAAGTGGAGCTCATCCTTACCGACGGCACCACCATGACCGGCGCCGAATTCCTCGCCCGCGAGTTCGGCGCCGACCTGGAGGTTGCCGCGTTCCACCCTGCAGAGGGAGCGGTGAACCTGTACCGGGCGAAGCGCTTCGCTAACGACAAACAGCGCACGTTGGCGTCGATGATGTCGCCGACCTGTCCGGTACCCGGCTGCCGTCACGGAGCCGATCACTGCGAAATCCACCACATCACCGCCTGGCGACACGGCGGGGAAACCAACCTGGCCAACCTCGTGCCCCTGTGCAGTTACCACAACGGCACGAACGACGACGACCCGTGGATCGTGAGACGAGGCCGAATATGCATCCGCGACGGCATCCCAGTGTGGGTGTCACCCAACGGGTACGAAGTGCCGAACGACACCCCCGGAGCCATGCAGCTCCTGTTCGGAAACAACTGACCGGGCGCGATTGAGCGCGCCCGCAGGCCTGAGTTCTGCCGCGCTGCGCTGGGCCGGGGCTGCTGCCGCGCCGCGCTGCGCTGGGCCGGGGCTGCTGCCGTGCTGGGTCCTATGAGCGGTCCGCCATGGTGGAGCGCACCGGGCGCGCCAACTGCGTCATCTTGTTACGCCCGCGCAACTCCACCGACTTCATCAGCGTCCAGCGCTGCTGCTCAACCTCGTTCGCCGCGCGCAGGGTCGCGGCGTTGGTCAGCACCATGCCCGGGGTGTCCTTGGCAAGGTCGGTGAGGCGGGCGGCGCCGTTGACGGCGTCGCCGATCACGGTGTACTCGAAACGATCCTTGCCACCGATGTGGCCAGCGACCACGTGGCCCGAGGCGACACCGATGCCGGCCTTCAGTTCGAAGCCTTCCAGGCCGCGCTGGATTTCGCGGGCGGCTTGGAGGGCGTGCGAGGCGGCGTCGTGAAGCGAAACTGGCGCTCCGAACACCGCAAGCGCCGCATCGCCCTGGAACTTATTAATCACGCCCTTGTTGCGGTGCACCACCTCAACGACAACCTCGAAGAACTCGTTGAGCGCCTCCACGACCTCCTCCGGGGTGTGCTGGACGGTGTAGGTGGTGGAGCCGACGACGTCGATAAACAGCACCGCGACCCGGCGTTCCTCGCCGCCGAGCTGCGGGCGCTCCTCAAGCGCCTTCTGTGCGACCTCAGCACCGACGTACTTGGCAAACACGTCGCGAACACGCTGGCGGTCCTGCAGACCCCGCATCATCTCGTTAAAGCCGGCTTGGAGGACACCGATCTCGGAGCCGTCGTAAATGTCCACCTGCGTATCGCCCTCACCGCGGCGCACACGGTTGATGGCGACCTGCAGCTCCTTAATCGGATCGACGACGATCACCGTCGCAAACGACGTCCCCACAAACCCCGTGAAAATCCCCGCCGCGATCAGCGCCACGATCGCCGCCGTCATCTCACCCGGGGTGTCCCGGAAGTAGCCGACGCGCTGCGCCACAGCCAGCAGCAGCACCCCGACCATCGGCACGGCGGAGGTGGTGAACCACGTCAGCATCAACCGAGACGCGATCGGCGGCTGGAGCGTCGAATCCTCGAACCGCCGCGCCAGCGCCGACGCCGCAATCGGACGCACGAGACGCTCCGCCTGCAGATACGTGAGCACCGACACCACAAAACACGTCAGGATGGTGGTGGCGAGGACGACGATGCCCAGGGGGACGTCGACAAGCAACGTGCGCACCGTGACAATCGCAATGCCCAACCCCCACACCGCAACAACGATGATCGTCTGCAACACCGGCAAACGCATCACCAAATGCCGCACCATGTTCGGGTCATGATCATCCGGGCGCCGCTGCCACTCCAGCACCGGCCGGAACAGGAAAAACGTGACGATCACACCGAGCGCAACAGCAATCGCCGCATACAACACCCCGATAAACCCAAGCTGGCCGTTGAGACCTAACTCGTTGACGGCATCCATCGGGATGAGGAAGCGCACGAACAACATGCAGCCCACGGCGCCGAGCAGGTTGGTGCCCAGCACCGTCGCGGCATAGAGAGGCCACGACGTGCCCCAAAGCCACTGCAGCTCGCGCCAGATACGTTCCATGGTCTATCACCTTAGCGCGCGGGTACTCTGGTCACCTGTGACTACCCGCAGCGTTAGTGAGCGTTTGGCTGGCACCCCGGCGGTGCGCGACATCATATTGTCGGCGGCTGCCACGGCGAGGGGGCAGGGGGATGCGTATGCGATGACGCATGCGTGGTTGTTTACGGGCCCTCCGGGTTCGGGGCGGTCGAATGCGGCGTTGGCGTTTGCGGCGGCGTTGATGTGTGAGAACCCGGACGAGATTGGGTGTGGGCGGTGTAAGGGGTGTCGTGATGCGTTGTCGGGGTCGCATACGGATTTGGTGCATGTGGTGCCGCATACGTCGACGATCAAGGTGGATTTTGTGCGTGATGAGATCGTCGCAAAGGCAGCTCGCTTACCGACGGTCGCCCCCTGGCGCGTTGTCATCATCGAAAACGCGGACCGCCTGGCCACGTCGATCACCACCGCGCCGGCTGACGCGCTGTTGAAGACGGTGGAGGAGCCGCCGGAGCGCACCGTGATCATCATGTGTGCGCCGTCGACGGATCCGCAGGACTTTTCGCAGACACTGCGTTCGCGCTGCCGGCATGTGTATGTGCCGTCGCCGTCGGAGGATGAGTTGGTGCGCATTCTCGTCGAGGAGGAGGGGGCGTCGGAGCATGATGCGCGCCTGGCGGCGGTGTCGTCGCTACGCCATATTGGCCGGGCGCGGTTGTTGGTGCGTTCAGAGGCGATTCAGCAGCGTCGCGCGATGGCGATCAACTTGGCCGAGTTGGTGTTTCACGGCCCGCAGGCGTTTCAGGCGGTGGGGTCGTTGCTGAAGGCGGCGGAGAAGGAGGCCATCGAGGCGCATAAAGCTGACGACGAAGCCGAGCGCGCCAAGCTCGAAAACGCCCTCGGCATGGGTGCGAAGGGGAAGGGGGCGGCGAAGGCGCTGCGGTCGGTGGCGTCGTCGGTGCGTCAGTTGGAAGAGGAGCAGAAGCGTCGTGGCACGCGCCGCAAGCGCGACATGCTGGACCTCGTGTTGGTGGACCTGGCGGGGGTGTACCGGGATGCGATGGTGGTGCAGTCGGGTGCCGAGGTCGGTCTGACGCACCCGGATTTTGAGGGGCTCGCGCGTGAGATTGCCGGCCAGGTGTCGGCGGAGGGGCTCGTGGAGTGCCTCGAGGCGATCGGGCAGTGCCGCGAGCGCCTGGACCAGAACGTGACTCCGGCGGTGGCGTTCAACGGCATGATTGGCCGTATAAGGCTGGCGTGCAACGTGTCTTAACCTGCGGGTTTCGCAGGTCGCGCCCGCTAGGTTAAGCTGTCTTCCCGGTGCAGCATTGCTGCCCGGCCACCTTAGCTCAGTCGGCAGAGCGTCTCACTCGTAATGAGAAGGTCGCGAGTTCGATTCTCGCAGGTGGCTCACCCAAAAGCCCAGGTAAAACGGTGTTTTACCTGGGTTTTCTTTTCGTTTCGCGCGCGCCGGGGGGTTAAGCGACAAAATGTGTGTCCGGAATCGTTGATTTTCATGCTCTGAACTCCGCGTTTGCGGAAAATATATGCTCCAAAAGCATATATTGGCCCTCTCTTGCGAAAATCCACGGTGTGGCTGCCATGGTGTGCTATGAAGCAGTGGTTCGGTTGCCCAATGCCAAAGAACCGACCACGCTGCCATTGTGGCGGCGATATGAAACGCAACGGCACCACCAGCAACGGGACGACCCGGTGGCGGTGCAAAATCTGCGGTGCTTCACTGACCAAGCAGCGCAGCGATATCACCAACGCAGCCCTATTTCGTGCGTTCATCCAGCACCTGACCACCGGGACCAGTCTTGCGGCGATCGCCGGCAACATGAGCTGCTCGACACGTACGCTGCAGCGCAAATTCGATGCCTTTTGGCTGGTTGACGTGCCTGACCCGACC